>JACZYV010000051.1:0-17175 GCA_022570905.1 Chloroflexota bacterium | reverse complement strand
TCCGAGTCTCGCCGGCTTTGTCCGGGTCCATGTCGTAATGGAACACCCAGTCGGTCTCGGTCACCTGGGCCGGGCCGTGGAACACGTCTCCCATGATGAACGCTTTTTCGCCGCCGGAGTTGACGATCATGCTCATGGAGCCGGGGGTGTGGCCCGGAGTTGGAATCACCGTAAGTTCACCCGTGAGCTCGGTCTCGCCGGTTATCAGGTCCAGCACGCCCAGCCGGCGCAGCGGGGCCACCGTTTGGGCCCACCAGTCAAAGCCAAAGATCTCGGAGTCACGGGGCGTGTCGAACGCCGCCCAGTCGGCCTCGTGAGCCACGTAGCGGGCATTGGGAAAGGTCGGCGATTCCTTGGCCCCGTTCCGGGTCACATTCCAGCCCACGTGGTCTGGGTGCAGATGGGTCAGAAAGACGGTGTCGATGTCTCCGGCCTGAAATCCGGCCAAACGCAGCTCGGACAGCAGCAGGCCATCGATGCCGCCGCCGATCTGGGCCACCACGTTGGGGTTAGAACTGGCGTTGCCCAGTCCGGTGTCGACCAACAACGTCCGGCCTTGGGAGTGGACCAAGTAGCACTCAAAGTGGACCCGCATCTTGTCGGACCCGCTATAGGCCTCCGGGAACCGTTCCAAGTAAGGTGCCCAGGCGTCTAATGGGACGTCTGGAAAGGTGGCGCTGAACGGCAGCGCGACTTCCGCGTCGTGGAGGACCGTGATCTCAACCTTGCCGACGGTCAAAGTGCTGTGCGGCATTTCTTAACTCCCAATTTATTGGCGGCCACCAAATTAACTGAACCATCGTGGATTAGCCGGGCTATGGCCGCCCAACGCAAATCACCATTCTGAAGCATCTACTCCGGTTTTCGAGCCACTATGATGCTATGGCCGTCGGGCAAAGTGACGCGCTCGGCCCCTTCAAAGCCCGCACCGGTTAGCCATTCCCGGCGCTCTTGTTCTGTCCTAGCCTGGCCTTCGTCAAACACGTTGATGAACCACAGGTTTTGCCGAAGTACGGCAACGGGAGACAGCCGCGAGTCGTCGAGGGTTCCGCCGTCATTTAAATATATCGTGCCGCCCGGTTCCATAGCCTGGGCGACATTCTTCAATGCGCGTTGAGCTTGGTCGCACGAAATAACCGGAATGAACGCACACATCACCGCGACGTCGAAGGAACCCTCCAGAGTCCCGTTGACGACATCGGCCGCCACTACCTCAACCCGATCTGCCACACCCGCCTCCTGTACCAAGCGTTGGGTGAGCGGGGTCACTGAAGGAAGGTCTACGACTGTCGCCCGAAGATTTGGACAGGCCAGGGCGATGGCGATGGCCACGCCTCCAGTTCCCCCGGCGACATCGATGAGCCTCCGGCTCGAGGAGAAGTCGTACTGGGCCAGCAAACTTCTTCCCCTGCTGAGTGTTCCCTCGTGAAAACTGTGATAGTGGGATTCCAACTCCTCTTTCGACATGGCAGCGTAATCGGCTTTGGCTTGGGCGGACCCGGTCCGGATGGAATCGGCGGAATTCCAAAGAGCATTCCACATCTCCGCGAAAGCTTCGTAGCCCGCGCCCATGTAATTCGAATTGCCCTTCACCAGATAATGGTCGGATTCAAGGCTATTGGAAAATAGTTCGCCGTCCACTGTCAGCAGCCCCGACTCTACAAGGATGTACATCAGAGGACGGAGTTTGTCTGAGTCAACACCTAAAGCCTCAGCCACCTGTTCGACGGTCAGGGGACCGCCACTCAAGGGCGTGAACAAGTCAAGCCGGATCGCGGCCAGCAGCGCAAAAGAGGGGTATGGCTCAGTTCTGAGTCTCCAAATGGTGTCCGGCCGTGGTGGTGTATTGGTCATTTCGGTTACTCTCCCATAACCTAAAATACCGGCCGCCCCGGCTCGGAGCCTATAAATTCAACAAGGGGCCGCCAATCTTCAGCGGCCCCTCGTCTAGTCTCAAAAAAACTGCGGCTGTGCCGTCCGCCTTAGCCGCCGGCCATGGCCCCTAACTGGGTGAGCAGTGGTTTGGTGCTGACGATGTGGCGTTTCAGGCCCATGGCCTCGGGGCTTAGGCCCATGGCAAGTCCGATGGCCTGGGGCATGTGCAGTATGGGCAGGTTGATGGGCCGCCCGGCTTGGGCCGCCGCCTTGGGCTGGAAGCTGTCCAGGTTCAGGTGGCAGAGCGGGCACGGCGTGATCATGGCGTCGGCGCCCAGGTCCTTGGCCTCTATGGTGTGCTTGCTCACCATGGCCATGGAGTTGCGCTCGTTGATGGTCAGGATGGGGAACCCGCAGCAGCGGGTCTTGCCGGCGAAGTCAACCACCGTCGCGCCGATGGTCTCGATGATCTTCTCCAGCGACTCCAAGCGTTCCGGGTGGTCTTCGAAATCCAGAGCATTGGCGGGGCGGACGATATAGCAGCCGTAGAAGGGCGCCAGCCGCATTCCGGCCAGAGGGCGGGTGATCAAGGTCAGCAGCTTGTCCAAGCCGATGTCCTCGATCAACACCCACAGCAGATGCTTGGGGTTGGCGTTGCCCTTGTATTCCAGGCCCTCTTCGGCCAGGAACCCGTTGACCTTAGCCAGGTACTCCGGGTCCTTCAGCCGGTGGTTCGCCTGGCTCATGACTCCCTGGCAGGTGCTGCAGATGGTCAGTATGGGCAGGTCCAACGCCTCGGCCATGGCGAAGGTGCGGGCGTTCAGAGTATCGCCCAGCAGTTCATTCTTCTCTTGCAGGACGCCCGCGCCGGTGCAGGACGCGGCGGGCATCTCTTGAAGCTCAATGTCCAGCTTCTCGCAGATCAGTTTGGTCGCCGGATAAAGCTCCGGGCAACCACCTCGGGACACACAACCTGGGAAAAAGGCGTACTTCAACGCGGGACTCCGTAAATCGCAGAATCGGTCTTGGGGCTGACGATCATCTAGTTCTTCTTTGGCCCTTCCACTTTGTCGAATATCTTCCCGACATTCTTGGAATCCGGGAGCTTCTTGTGGATGATGGGCGGCATCTTGCCGTGGGTCAGGGCCTGGATGGCGATGGGCGCGTAGCCAATCAGGGCCGACAGGTTGGTCATGCCCACCGATTTGGGCACCAGCCGGAGTTCGTCCAGCCAGCCGCTGTGCTGCACCGACTCGCTGAACGCCTCGGTGTGGCGGGCGCCGTTGGTGTCGCGGAAACCGGCTTCCATCGCCTGGTCTCTTAGGGCCATGATGCGGTCCATGGGCGCCACGCCTTTGGGACAGACTGTGACGCACTCCATGCAACGGGTGCAATCCCAAATGCCCGAAGGCTTGGTCAGCGCTTCCAGGCGGTCTTTTGAAACGCCGTTCTCGTCGCCGTCCCGGGGGTCGGCGGTGAAGCGGTAGGCCTTGGCCAGGGCGGCCGGTCCCAAGAAGGACGGGTCCACCTCCAAGACCGTGCAGTCGGAAACGCAGGCGCCGCACATGATGCACGACGTGACGCCGGACAAGTGCAGCATGGCCTCGTTGGAAGCGATGTACTCGGCCTCCGGCTCGGGGCCTTCGTGCTTCAGGTAGGGATCGACCTCCATGATCTTGTCCCAGAAGAGGTCGAAGTCGACCACCAGGTCTTTCACCACCGGCATATTGCCCATTGGCTCGACGGTGATGACGCCGTCTTCCATGACACCGGTGGCTTGGGTCTTGCAGGCCAGTGCGGCGTGCCCGTTGATACGCATGGCGCAGGAGCCGCAGATCGAGCTGCGGCAGGAGCAGCGCAGGCTGAGGGTCCCGTCCTGGTCCTCGCGGACTTTGATCAGGGCATCCAGAACCGTGCCGTTATCTTCGATCGATACTTGGAAGTCCTCCCAGAACGGCTTGGGATCCGCGGCCTCCGGGTCGAACCGTTGTACCCTTAGCGTGACGTCCATCGGCTAGTATTTCCTCTCTTCAGGGGTCCACTTGGTTACGCTGACTGGGGCGTAGGTCAATTCCGGGCCCACCTCTCCCTTCTTGATCACCAGGTGTTTCATCCAATTCTCGTCATCCCGGTCGGGGTAGTCGGTCCGGGCCTGTGCCCCCCGGCTGTCTTTGCGGTCCAGGGCGCTCATGGCGATAGGGGTGGCGCAGTCAAGCATGAAGCCCAATTCCAGGGCGAAGACAAGGTCGGTGTTGAAAACCTTGCCCTTGTTCTCCACCGGGACCGTCTCGAACCGCTTCTCCAATTCGCTCAGATCGCCCAGGGTTTCTTGCATGCCCTCTTCATTGCGGTAGACCGCCAGGTTCCGGTTCATCGAATCGCCCATGCCCAGACGGACGGCGGCGATCCGGTCTCCATTCTTGGGCCGGTCCAATAGCTTCTGGATACGTTTCTCCTCTTTACGCACGGCCTGGTCGACATTGAACTCAACGTAGTCGACGCTGCGGGCCGCCTCCGCGGCGTGGTTGCCGGAGCGCTCTCCGAATACGATGGTGTCCAGCAGGGAGTTGGCCCCCAACCGGTTGCCGCCGTGGACGCTGACGCAGGCGCACTCGCCGGCCGCATACACGCCGGGCAGGTTGGTCTGGCCGTCGATGTTGGTGCGGATGCCGCCCATGGCGTAGTGCATCCCAGGGCGGATGGGAATGGTGTCCTTAATCATGTCACAGCCCACCAGGTCGATGCCGATCTCGCGGATCTGGCTTAGCTTCTCCATGATCAGCGCCTCGCCCAGGTGGCGGCAATCCAGATAGACGCAGCCATTCACGCCGTTGCCGGCGTTGATCTCGGTCTGTTCGGCCCGGGAGACCACGTCGCGGGAGGCCAGCTCCATCATATTGGGAGCGTACTTCTCCATGAACCGGTTGCCGTCTTTATCCAGCAGATAGGCGCCTTCTCCCCTGGCTGCTTCTGAGATCAGCACCCCGCTGCCCGCCAGGGTGGTGGGGTGGTACTGGACCATCTCCATGTCCATGAGCTCGGCCCCGGCGTTGTAGGCCAAGGCCGTGCCGTCGCCGGTGCAGATCAGGGCGTTGGTGCTGGGCTCGAAGACACGGCCGAAACCGCCGGTGCAGAAGATGACCGTCTTGGCCCGGATGGCGTAGACCTGGCCGGTGCGTATCTCCAGGGCCATGACGCCGCAGACCTGGCCGTCTTCGATGATCAGGGAACTGACGAACCACTCTTCATAGCGGCGCACGCCAGACTTGATAAGCTGCTCAAACATCACGTGGAGCATGGCTTGGCCGGTGAAGTCGCCGACGAAGAAGGTCCGGGCGCGGCGCATGCCGCCAAAGGCCCGTGTCCCCAGTTTTCCCTCGTCGTCCCGGTTGAAGGTGACTCCGAAGTGTTCCATGTCGATGAGGGCCTGACCCGCCGCCTTGCACATGACTTCGATGGCGTCCTGGTCGCCCAGATAATCGCTGCCCTTCACGGTGTCGTAGGCATGTTCTTCCCAGTCGTCACCGCGGTCGGTGAGGGCGGCGTTGATCCCTCCCTGCGCCGCGTTGGAGTGGCTGCGCACGGGATGTACTTTGCTGATGATAGCGGTGGTGGCGCCGCTGGCCCGGGCCGCGATGGCCGCCCGCATTCCCGCCAGGCCTGCGCCGATTACCAGGACATCATGCTCGAGCATGCTTGGCTATTTCCTCCAGATTTACCTTAGCGGTCAGTTGGTCCCCCGTTTATTTTCGACGCCTATTTTCGTGGCCGGAGACCGCCACGTAATATATCAAAAAAGGGGCCTTACTATCTAGCTTCCCCCGGTCTCAACCGCATCCGTTCCGTCTACGCGGCTCCAGCTTTTCTATCTCAAATGGGGCATCTAAGACAAATGGCGCTGCGCCAGAAGCATCGATGCGATGGTCTTCCCGTCTTTGATCTCACCCGTATCGAACATGGCCAGAGCTTCGTCGAAGGGCAGGCGGACCACCTGGATATTCTCGTCTTCGTCGGCCTCCAGCCGGGAGGGAGTCAGGTCAGTGGCCAGGTAGGCGTGCATGAACTCGGTGGCCCAACCGGGGGCAACCCAGAAGCTTGCTAGGTGCACCAGATTGCCGGCGGTGTAACCAATCTCTTCCTGTAGCTCCCGCAGCACGGCTTCTTCCGAGACTTCGCCTTCCTCCACTCCCCCGGCGGGCACCTCCAAAAGGGCCTCCGCGGCGGGCTTCCGGTACTGCCTCACCAGGACAACGTTGCCGTTTTCGTCCACCGGCACGATGCACACCGCGTGGGAATGTTCAACCACCTCCCTGGTGGCGGTGTTGCCATTGGGCAGGCGCACCGTGTCCACGCGCACATTGATGATGCTGCCTTCGTAGATGCGCCTTGATTCTATGGTGGTTTCAGTTAGAGAACCGGCATCACCCTCGTTTTCTATTCCGGTTTCCTTTGGGGAATCAGCCGGGTCCTGGGGGGTGTTTTCAGGCATGGTTACTGGCCGCGTATGCTGAAGCCCAACCGGCGGGTCAGCGTGCCGAAGAAGTAGCTGGACGGATGTGCCCGCAGGAAACGCGCCTTGTGGGGGCTCTGTTTCAACTCCACCCGGTCGCCCAAGTCCAGGGGGTAGTCCACGTAGCCGTCCACGCTCAAGATGGCGGGCTGGTGCCCCTCCAACGTCAGCGTCACCTCGGTGGAAGGACGGAGCACCAGGGCCGCGCTAAGGCCCATGTGGGCCGCCACGGTCTTCAGCACCATCGAGTCGGACTCGGGGTCCAGGATGGGGCCGCCAACGGCCAGGTTGTAGCTGGTGCTTCCCGTGGCCGTGGACAAGATCACGCCGTCGGCCCGGAACGTGGTGAGAGGGGCGCCGTCGATGGTCCCTGCCACCGTCACCACCTGGGACACCGCGCCCCTAGTCAGCACCACGTCATTCAGCGCATGGTATGGGCCATCGGAGCCGGCCGATTTGGCTCTATGCACCGTGGCCTGCAGCATATTGCGTTCGTCCAGCCTCGAATCGCCGTTGAAGTAGAACGGCAGCCGGTCCATGGCCTCGTCCACCTGCAGTTCGGTCATGAAGCCCAGGCGGCCCATATTGATCCCGACGATGGGTATCCCGGCCGGTCCGGTGAATCGCACCGCCCGGAGAATGGTCCCGTCGCCGCCCACCGTGATCACCAGGTCGGTGGTTTCGGCCCTGGGCAAAAGGGTTTCAAGGTTTTCGGCCGGGGCCAGCCAACTGTCCTCCGACAGCTTCAGGTCGTGGAGGATGGCCGTGCTCAGGTCCAATGCCTCGGGCATGGTAGCGTTATAGATGATTCCGATGTTTTTCATGGCATATCTACTGGCGTATCTATTGGCCAACTCTTATTTCCGGACTGTTGATTATGAACCTTTTTTAATCAGCTTGCCGCCGGCTAGACCGGGGCGCCAACGACACTCTATACCGCCAGCGCCTTCACAGCCTCCTGAGCAGCCTCCATGACGAACCCCGGCGCTATCCCCATGAACACCATGGCCGCTCCGGCCAGTCCCAGAGCCAGCCACGGGGCTGGCGACGCGGTGATCTTCTCTTCTGAAGTGGCGGGCTGATTGAACATCACCCGGATGATTTTGACGTAGTAGTAGGCCGAGACCGCGCTATTGATCACGCCCAAGACGGCCAACCAGATCAGTCCGCTGTCCACCGCCGCCGTGAAGATGTACAACTTGGCGATGAATATCCCGGTGGGCGGCACGCCGATCAGGGCCAACAATGAAAGGGCTAAGACGATGGCCAGCACCGGGTTTCTGCTGGAAAGCCCCGCATAGTCGCTGATCTGGTCGCTGCTGATCTTTGAACTGATGATGGTTATGGCGAAGAACGCGGTCAGGTTGGCCGCCGCGTAGGCAGCCAGGTAGAACAACACCGAATCTGGGCCGATGGCCGCGAACTCGGGCGCCCTGAAGACGCCGTCGCCGGACTTCACGCCGGCCGCCACGCCAATCAGGATGTACCCCGCGTGGGAGATGGTGCTGTAGCCGAACAGACGCCTGATATTTGTCTGGCTGATGGCCACCAGGTTGCCGATGACCATGGATGCCGCGGCCAACCCGGCGATCAGGATTCCCCAATCCAGGGCCACATCGAAGAACCCGGTGAAGAATACCCGTATCAATATGGCGAAGGCGGCGGCCTTGCTGGCCACCGACAGGAACCCCACCACCGGAGTGGGCCCGCCCTCGTAAACGTCGGGCACCCACATCTGGAACGGGGCCGCTGAAAGTTTGAAGCCGAAACCGGCAATCATCAGGATTATGCCCACAAACAGAGCGTAATTGCCGAAGGGCGTGTCTCCCGCCGCTTGGCCGATGGCGGCCGATATGTCCGCCAGTTGGGTGCTGCCCGTGAAACCGAACAGCAGCGCCATGCCATAAAGCATCAGGGCTGAACTGATGGCCCCGATGATCAGGAACTTCATCCCCGCTTCACTGGAGCGCTGGTTCATGAGGAAGGCGGCCAACGCGGCCAGCGGGAGGGTGGTCAGTTCCAATGAAACGTAGATGGTGATCAGTTCGGTGGCGGCCGCCAAGAGCATCATTCCGGTGGCCGCGAACAATATCAAGGCGAAATACTCGCCCTGGAACCGCTCCATGTTCCGCACGTAGTCGGCGGACGACAAGACCACCAACGCCACCGACCCGATTATCAGGAAATTGAAGAAGAGGGCGAACCGGTCGACCGCCAACGTACCCAGGAGGATGCTGGGGTCCTCGGTGGCGAAGGCGCCGGCGCCGTGGAGCAGGCTGGTGGACGCTCCCAGGTCGTAGGACTGTATCAGGGTCATCACGAAGGGCCCGGCCAGCGCCGCAAAGGCCACGTAGGGCAGCAGGCCCTTGGAACGCGGGGGCAGGAAAAGGTCCACCAAGATCACCAAGACCGCGGCTCCGGCCATGGCCAGGTAGGGTGATATGACGTAAAAATCGTGGACTGACATTACGGGTTGATCACCCCATTAAGGATATCCACCATGGGGTTCAGTCCAGACTCGAATACGCCGGTCAACACCGTGGGCCAGACACCCACTCCGATGATGGTCACAACCATCAACGCAAGGGGCGCCGCCTCGACCAATGAGGCGTCGGTCAGGTTGTCGAAAGTCTCCCGCCGCTCTCCGAAGAATGTGCGCTCCATCATCCAGAGGATGTAGCCGGCGGCCAGCACGATCCCCAGCACGGCCAGGACCGTGGGCCAATCGTAAGCCTGGTAGGCGCCCATGAACACCAAAAGCTCGGAGACGAAACCGCTGAGTCCAGGCAAGCCCAGCGACGCCAGTCCGGCGATGAGCATGGCGACGGCCACCACCGGCATCCGTCCGGCCAGGCCGCCCAGGTCGGGTATGTAGCGCGTGTGGGTCTTGTCATAGACCAGCCCCACCGCCAAGAACAGCAGGCCGGTCACCGTGCCGTGGGTGAATAGCTGCATAGCCGCGCCGTTCAACCCGGTGACGGTCAGCGTTCCCTGGGAGATTCCCACAGAGCCGATGCCCACCAACACCAGGCCCATGTGGCTGATGCTGGAATAGGCGATCAGGCGTTTCAGGTCGGTCTGCCTCATGGTGACCACCGCGCCGTAGAGCACGCTCACCACACCCAACAGCACCAACGCCCAGGCGAAGCGGTCGGTCTGGGAGGGGAACATACCCACATTGATGCGGAGCAGGCCATAACCGCCCATCTTCAGCAGCACGCCCGCCAACATGACGCTGGCGGCGGTGGGCGCGTCGGTGTGGGCGTCGGGCAGCCAGGTATGGACCGGCCAGACGGGCAGCTTGATGGCGAATCCGGCGAAGAATAGCCAGAACAGTCCGGACAACGGGATCAGCAGTCCGGCGGAGGTCAACATGGTGGCCTGGGTGGAAAGCTCCACCATATTGAATGTACCGACGTCGGCTGTGAGGAACACCGCCACGATGGCCACCAGCATGAAGGCGCTGCCCAGGATGGTGAAGATCAGGAATTTCATGGCCGAGTATTCTTTTCGGCCGCTGCCCCAGACGGAAATGAGCATGAACATGGGAATCAGCTCTAACTCCCAGAACAGGAAGAAAAGCAGCAGGTCCATGGAGCTGAACACCCCCATCACCGCTGTTTGGAGCACCAGGAGCCACACGAAATACTCTTTGACCCGCAGACCGATGCGCCAGGACGCCAGCACGGCGCACATGCCCAGGAGTCCCGTCAACGCCACCATCGGCGCGCTGAGGCCGTCCACCGTCAGTAGAAAGTCGGCGTTGAGCCCCACGTCGGGTATCCAGGTGATCATGTCCACGAACTGGAAGCGGTCCGCGCCCTCGCTCCGGTCGAAGAAACCGAAGACCACCAGGGAAAGGACCATGTCGGCGAAGGCGATCAGGACGGCGAAATTCCGCACGTTCCGGTCGCCTTTGACCACCAACAGCAAGACCAGGGCTCCCGCCGCGGGCAGGAACACCGTCGCCGTCAAAAGTCCGTTGTAGCCTTCTACCATCTACTTATTTTCCAATTCAAGAACGGACATCTACCTGATTCCCTATGCCAGCAACAAGGCCAGAATGATGGCTAAAACGCCAAAGGCTATCCCAGTGGCGTAGGCCTGCACCTGCCCAGTTTGAAACTTTCCGATGGCTATGCCGATGTTCCGGAAGAACCATCCGATCAGGTCCACGGTGCCGTCCACCAGGTTGCGGTCGATCCAGTCCAAGGTCCCGGCGATGATACCGAAGAACCCCTTCCGCACCATCACGTCTTCATAAAGGGTATCCAGGTAATATTTCTGGGTGAGCAGGGTGTGCACCGGCTTCACGCGCTCCAGAGGATCGGCCCGTTGGTCCCGCCGGCGGAGGTAGACCAAGGCGGCCAGACCGATGCCAGATAGCGCCGCCACGGTCGATATGCCGGCCATCCACCGGCTGAAATCCAAAGTCTCGGCATGCCCCACGGCTCCCATGGCCGCTTGTAAGCCATCGCCCAAGAACCCGGTTATCCAGTGTCTGGGGATACCGATCTCCTCGGTCCACTGAGGGTTGGCCAGGTAGCCCACGGCCACCGCGGCCACTCCCAGCACCACCATGGGCAGCACCATGACCCAGGGCGACTCGGCCAGATGCACGCCGCCATGGCCCGACGCCCCCGCTGGAGCCGTCTGGGCCTTATCTTCCAATTCCTTATCGATCCCACCCCGGAACTCGCCATGGAAGGTCAGGATGATCATCCGGATGGTGTAGAAGGCGGTGACAATCACTCCAGCGATCAACGCGGAGAAGGTCACCCGGCTCACCCAGGTATCCACCAGGCCGTTGCCGTTCCAAGCGCCCAAGAGGATCTCGTCCTTGCTCCAGAAACCGGCCAGGGGAATGATGCCCACCAGGCTTAGCCCCGCCACCAGCATCAAGATATAGGTGATGGGCATGTGACGCCGCAGTCCGCCCATGTAGCGCATGTCAAAGGTGCCCGTGGCGTGGTTGACGTTGCCGGCCCCCAGGAAAAGGAGCGCCTTGAACGCCGCGTGGGTCACCAGATGGAAGATGGCCGCCGCGTACAATCCCAGCCCCAATGCCGCCATCATGTAACCCAATTGGCTGATCGTTGAGTAGGCCATGACCCGCTTGATGTCGTTCATCACCAGGCCCATGGACGCCGCGAAGATCGCGGTGAAAGCGCCCACCAGGGCCACGACCGTCATCGCGTCGGCGGAGTTTTGGAAAAGCGGGAAGAAGCGGGCCACCAGGAAAACGCCGGCCGCGACCATGGTCGCCGCGTGGATCAGGGCGCTGACCGGGGTTGGGCCTTCCATGGCGTCGGGAAGCCAGGAGTGGAGGGGGAATTGGCCCGACTTGCCTGCGGCGCCGGCGAAGATCCCCAGAGCCATCCAGGTCAGGGCGGCGCCGCCCAGCAGCGCGCCGGCCGCGAACCCCGGTTGGGCCGCCGCCCAGATGTCCGGGATGTGGAAGGCATTCAGCCCGGCGGCGGCGAAGGTGTCGGCCTGGGTGAATAGGTAAAGGATGGCGATCAGGAATCCCACGTCGCCGATGCGGGTGATGATGAAAGCCTTCTTGGCGGCGGCGGCAGCGGCGGGGCGCTCGTGCCAGAAGCCGATGAGCAGATAGGACGACACGCCCACCAACTCCCAGAACACGTAGAGTTGGATGATGTTGGACGCCAGGACCAACCCCAGCATGGCGGCGGTGAACAGGGACATATAGGCGTAGTACCGGGAGAAACTGGGGTCGCCCTTCATGTATCCCAGGGAGTAGACCTGCACCAGCAGACTCACTCCGGTGACCACCACCAGCATCACGGCGGTCAACGGGTCCACCAGCAGTCCCATCTCGATGGTTGCTCCGCCAACCACCAGCCACTCAATGGGCTCGAAGTCCAGGTCGTGGCCCAAGATTACCGAGCGCAGGGTCCAGATGGAGAATGCCAACGCCGTGCCAAGGGCGGCAATGGTAACGGCCCCGCTGATCAGGGAGTAGCGGTTGAAGAACGGCCGGACCACCAATGCGGCGAAGGCAAAGGAGGCCAGAGGCAACAGGAAGATGGACCAGATAACGGCTTCGCTAACCAACTATGGCTTCCTCGGTATCTCTGCCGCGACATGTTCCCTTTCTGTCGGGATGATCGTTTCGCTAAGCATCTATAGTTTCCGGAGAATCTCTTCGGCGACGTGTTCCCGTCCTTTGGGAACGTATATCTTGAAGGGCACCCGCTCGGCCCAGTCCAATATGTCTCCCTCCGGCAGAATGCGGGTGGGCAGGCCCTCGCCTTCGAGGACCTCCTTCCACATCTCCGCCAGCATCAGATTCGGCGCTTGTTTAAATTCAACCCACATAAAGTTCTCTTGGGACCAAGTCCAGGCTTAGTGGCGCATCTGGGTGGCCTCGGTCAGGTCCACCGATCCGCTGGTCCGGTACATGGCGAATACGATGCCCAGGCCCAAGGCGATCTCAGCAGCGGCCACGGTGATGATAAAAACCGCGAATACCTGCCCGGTGAGCACCGAGCTGATGTCGTCCTGAAGGGCCGCGGGCGCCAGGTATTTGGCCATGGCCACCAGGGTCACGTTCACCGCGTTGAACATCAACTCGATGGACATCAAAACGGCCAAGACGTTACGCCGGGCAAGGGACCCGTAGAGGCCGATGCAGAACAGGACCGCCGAGACGATCAGAAAGGCTTCGAAAGACATACCCGGCTAGCCCCTCCTCGTGCCCGGATCTGGGCGCACCAGCACCAAAGCGCCGATCAACGCCGCCAGCAGCAGCACCGACACAGCTTCGAAGGGCAGCACGTAGTCGCTGATCAAGAGGTCGGCAAGACCGGATTCTTGCACCTCGGCCTGCTCCTCGGGGTTGGTGACTCCGGCCTCGGCGAGGTCTTCGGCGGTGAGGGTCGTCACCGCGCTGGTCTGCACCAATTCCGCCCGCGCCTGCTGATCGGCGGGCAGGAAGTCCCACTTGGTGTCCAAGGCAACCGTCACCAGAGCAGCCAACAGCAAGGCCGCGAAAACCGCCGCCGGTATCTGGAGGCGGTTGGGCAGGTTGCCCCGCTGGACGTCCCGCGTCAGCATCACAGCGAAGATTATCAGGACGGCGATGGCCCCAACGTAGATCAGGACCTGGACCACGGCCAAGAACTCGGCGCTGAGCAGGATGAAGAACCCAGCCACGGCCATGAAGACCACGATCAAGAGCAGGGCGGCGCGGAACAGGTCCGGCACCAGCACCACGCCCAACGCTCCACCCACGGCCATCACGGTCAGGAGCCAAAAAACGACGTCCTGGAAAAGCATCTACTCGGGTTCCTCGGCGGGAGCCGGAGCGGGCGCGGCCTGACTGTCTTCGACGAATGACGAGTCCACCGGGGGCTCATCGGGGAGCAGGTCCGAGGGCACGGGCCGGTCGATCATCATGCCCGCTTTTTCCCTCTCATGCCACTTCCAGGACTCGCGGCCCACCTCTTCCCAATGGAGCGGGCGGCCCGCCTTGGGGTCGTAGCCGGTGTCCTCCAGTTGCGGGCGGAAGTAGGTGCTCGGGCGTTTTTCCGCCTGACGCAATTGATCGATGCCGATAACCATATTTTTCCTGGAATACTGCCCCTGCTCGAACCCGCTGCCCATGAACAGCGCGTCGTAGGGGCAGGCCTCCACGCACAGGCCACAGAACATGCAACGGTTGATGGCGATGTCGAAGACCTCCAACTTGTACTTGTCGCCCTCGGCCGGAGCGGTCTCGCTGGGGGTGGTCACGATCTCGATGATTCCCAGGGGGCAGTACTTGGCGCAGGCGGCGCAGCCGGTACACCGCTCCTCGTACCAGACAAACTCCTCGCCCCGGAACCGGGGGTGTTGCTTGACCCGTTCCTCGGGGTACTGCACGGTAAACGGCTTCTTGGTCAGGTTCTTAAACGTGACCATCAGTCCCTTGACCATTGCCAGACCGTACACTTTAGCTCACCTCGCCTATGGAGTAGCCGCCCGGGGTTGGGACCGAAGGGATCACACCCGGGCGCCATTGCAGGGGCCGCACCTTTTCCCGGATCAAGGTCCCAAACAACGCGATGGCGCCCACGGCCACCGCCATGTTGATGCCGGCCATGGCCCAAAGGTCTGCCGTGCTCAAGATTCCGGCGGCGTCCCGGAAGAAAAAGACCTCCAAGGTAGTCGCCAGCAGGTTGATCATGCTCAGGGGCAGCAGGAATTTCCAGGCAAGCGCCATGATCTGGTCGATTCTCAACCGGGGGTACGTGGACCGGACCCAAATGAACCCAAATGCCAGAACGCCCAGCTTCAGCAAAAACCAAAGCCAGCCCAAATACGCCGAGGCGGGACCGGACCAGCCGCTGAGAAACAGCGTGACGATCACCGCCGATGCCGTCACCACGCCGCCGAACTCCGCCGCCTGAATCAGCGCGAATTTCACGCCGCTGTATTCGGTGTGGTAGCCCGCGACCAACTCCGACTCGGCCTCGGCCACGTCGAAGGGCGTCCGGTTAAGCTCGGCGGAAGTCCCCGCTATAAACACAAAGAATGCCAGGGGCTGCACCAGAAAGAAGGGGACGCTCTGGGCGCTAACCACGTCGGCCATGGACATGGACCCGGAAACCATCACCACCCCAAGCAAAGCCATCACCACCGGCACTTCATAGCTGATCAGCACCGCCACCCCCCGCGCCGCACCAAAGAGGGCGTAGCGGTTGTTTGAGGCCCAACCCGCCATGAAAATGGCGATTGTGCTGAGAGACCCGACGGCCAGTATGAACAGCACCCCAACGTTAAGGTCAGCCAGGGCGGTGTTCTTGCTAAAGGGAATAACCGCCGTCATCAGCAGCAATGGCCCCATCATTACCAGCGGCACCAGGGTGAAGGTAATGCGGTCGGCCCCGCTGGGTATCAAGTCCTCTTTGGTCAACAGCTTGGCAAAATCTGCCATGGGTTGGAGCAGGCCGAAGGGGCCCCAGCGGTTGGGGCCAATGCGATTCTGCATCCGGCCCAACACCCGCCGCTCCATCCAGGTGAGAACCGCCGCCCCCAGCAAGACCGAGTTTACCAGGATCATGATTATCACCAGGCCGGCCGCAGCGTAGGCCAACCAGCAGGGCAAAAACGTCCCGACTGCGTCGTATAGTGTTCGGTACAGGGCGTTGTCGTAGAGGATATTGTCGGGAGAAAGCTGGCAGTTCACCGGTCAACTTCTCCCATGTTGATGTCCACGCTGCCCAGGGAAATAATCATGTCGGCCAGCTTCCAGCCCACCAGCAAATGCTCGGTGACGGTGAGGTTGATCAGCGAGGGCGATCGAATCTTGCAGCGGTACGGAGCAATGCCGCCGTCGCTAACCAAGTAGAATCCCAACTCTCCTTTGGAAGCTTCAACCCGACCGTAGGCCTCAGCGCCGGCAGCCGGCCGGAATACCAGCGGCAATTCCTCCAGCCTGACTGGGCCGGGTTCTATTTGCTCGATACACTGGCTGATGATCCGCATACTCTGGCGAATCTCCTGCATTCGCACCCAAAAGCGGTCGTAGTTATCCCAATGGCTACCCACCGGAACGTCGAACTCCACCCGGTCATAGGCATCGTAGGGGTCCATCTTCCGCCAGTCCAAGTTTACGCCGCTGGCCCGCAGCACCGGACCGGACACCGAACAGTTGATCGCCATTTCCGGCGGCAAAGGGCTGACGCCCTTGGTGCGCATCAGGAGGATTTCATTTTCCAAAAGGAGTTGGTCCAGTTCGTCGAACTCGATGGCAAAGTCCTTCAGGAACTGGTCCAGGGCCGGCCAAAAATCAGCCGGGGCATCGGCCAAGACCCCGCCCGGCCGCATATAGCTGACGGTGATTCTTGCGCCGCAGAGCATCTCAAACAAGTCCAGGATTCGCTCTCGACTGCGAAAGGCGTACATTAGCGGGGTGCCCAAGGCTCCCATTTCCTGGACAAAGAAACCAACCGCCACCAGATGACTGGCGATGCGCTGCAACTCGGCGACCAGGGTGCGGAGGAATTTGGCCCTGAGTGGCGGCTCCACTCCCAGCAGCTTCTCCACCGCCAGGCAGTAGGCCTGGTTGTTAATCATTGACGACGTGTAATCCAGCCGGTCGGTCAGCGTGACCACCTGTACGTAGCTGCGCTCTTCGGCCAGCTTTTCCGTGCCCCGATGCAGGTAGCCCAGGATGGGCTCGACTTCCAGAATATCTTCGCCGTCGAAGGTAATGCGCAGGCGAAAAACCCCGTGGGTGCTGGGGTGCTGCGGCCCGACATTGACGGTCATTGGCTCAGTTCGAATAGTCATATGGCGTGCCCTACAGGAAGTCCTTGCGCAACGGATGTCCCTCAAATCCTTCCCACAACATAATCCGCTTCATGTTGGGGTGCCCGTCAAAGCTAATCCCCATCAAGTCCCAAATTTCACGCTCCTGAAAGTCGGCCCCCCGCCAGACCTGATACACCGAAGGCATCGTCAGGTTTTCCCGACCGTACAATTTGGCTTTAACAATGGCGGTTTGCTGCTTGCGCAACGAGGTCAGGTGGTACACCACTTCAAAGTATTCAATGTAATCAACCGCGCTGATGGAATTGAGAAATTCAAGATTCAGGTCTTCGTCTGCTTTCAGGAAGGCGGACACTTCAGCGACCCTTTGCGGCGACACCCAAACTGCGTCAGCGTTTTGCTCTTCAACCGAACCGGGCAGGGCTTGATTCAGTCGCTGCGCCAAATGGTTGCCGGATAGCGCCGTAACTACCATCTGGAATACTCTGGCATCCTGGAATACTCTGGCATCA
>JACZYV010000201.1:0-4679 GCA_022570905.1 Chloroflexota bacterium | reverse complement strand
CCAAAGCCATTCATGAGGGCAACGGGGCCGCCGCTATCTTCATAGATGAATCGGCCAGCGAAGACCAGGTGGGCGGCCTGGCGACGATCCTCACCGGCCAAGCCGGCGGGATGCCTTGGGAGATCCTGGCCACCACCCTCACGTCTTTGGACGGGCCCAATTTGGTGCCCATCAAGATGGATGTCAATGGCCGCAACAGCGAGTTCAGCATCGACGGAGTATTGGAGGCCAAATTCACGCCGTTGATCAATCCGGTCACCGGCGATGAGAATGAAGTCCACATCGTTTTCCCCAACGGCGGACTGATCTGGAATGACGGCGACAGCGCGAAGACCTCGGTGATGAAAGTCGATCACGGAGACATCAAGTTCGACCACACCGGCCAGAACGCCATCTTCGCACCGGTCGATTGGACCAACCAATAAAGAGAATCCGGTTCCATAAACTAACTGGCGACTAACTAGACATGCAAGACGGGGGCCGTGCTTTCGTGCGGCCTCCCGTTGCTGTTCATTCATATGCAGCCCTCCACACATATCGAAGCGCTCCTCAAGCGTGACCGCCTGATCGTCATCGCCGGAGTGGTGGCCGTGGCGGCTATCGCCTGGGGTTACATCATCTACCTGGCCCAGAGCAACGCGGACATGGGAATGTCGATGAACGTGGCCGCGGGCAACGTTAGGTCATGGAGCGGCGTGGACTTCTCCCTGATGTTCCTGATGTGGGCGGTGATGATGGTGGCCATGATGGTCCCCAGCGCCGCTCCAATGGTCTTGCTGTTCGCCACCGTCAACCGCCGGCGCCGCGAGGAATCCCGCCCCTTCGTTTCCACCGGTGTTTTTCTCTCCGGATACCTGGTTATATGGGCCACCTTCGCCCTGGTGGCCACCCTGGGCAACTGGGGCCTGCACCAAGCTTCGCTGCTGACCTCGATGATGGGCGGAAGCTCCAGCGGCTACTTGGGGGGCGGGCTGCTATTGGTGGCCGGCGTATTCCAGTGGAGCCAGTTGAAGTACGTTTGCCTGACCCACTGCCGGAGCCCGCTGAGTTTTCTGATGTCCGACTGGAGAGAGGGGACCGCCGGAGCATTCAAGATGGGACTGACCCACGGCAGGTACTGTCTGGGGTGCTGCTGGATACTGATGGCGCTGTTGTTCGTGTTGGGGGTGATGAACCTGGTGTGGATCGCCGCATTGGCCGCCTTCGTCCTGGCCGAGAAGGTTGTCCCCGCCGGGAAAAAGGTCAGCAAAGTGAGCGGTGGATTATTGGCCGCTTGGGGGGCCTGGGCCGTCCTAGCCGCCGCGTTCTAGAGGTTATTTCAAGAATCTATAAGGAACGCTGCGGGGTCCTTCGACGGGCTCAGGACGAGCGGAAAGACGTCGTTCTTAGTCAGTTCGCGGCTTCTAGCTGCAGTTTTACTTTCGCGACGGTCTCCGACAGACTCCCACCGGAGAAATCTGACCGTTCCAAGCCCTTCACGCCGTTCAGCGATAGCTCAGATCCCTCTTCCACCGATCTTTTGATGGCCTCCAAGGCCATTTTCCAGGGGACTTCTCCGCTATCTTCTTCCTGCTTTCCTGGCGCCAACGCACCGGCCGGCAACCCCGTTGTGTGGAAAACGTGTCCGCCATCTGTGACGCTGATCAGCACCAGGGACGGTGTCTGCAGGCTGGAAAGCCCTAGACCCGTTTTCAGCGCCGAGCAGGTGCTGGATAGGCCGTGCTGGCCGAATATCACCAGATCATGAAAGTCGGCGCCCAGTCCTTCAAAGGCAGTTCGGTAGACCCGGAAGATGTCGTGGGCCCGGCGGTCTTCTCCCGACGCCAGGAACAGAGCGCAGACCGGGAAGCCGCCGTCCGATTCCCCGGACTCCGATCTAAGCCCCTCGTGCCATCGGTTCAGTTTGTCCAGGTCGTGGCTGTCCGGTGTCTCCGGCATCGGCTCAGCTCCCCTCTTCAAGGTCTTTCAACATGGCGTATATCAGATCGTTGATGGGCGTGGCGACACCCGCCGCCGCTCCGGCCCGGACCACAGCCCCGTTCAACGCCTCAAGCTCCAACGGGCGTCCGGCCAGCAGGTCGGTGTGCATCGAAGCCTTCAGGTCTCCCAGACTTTCCTCCATGTAACTCACGGTGTCGGGCACGATGTCCGGGGGAAGTGCAACCCCGCTGGCCCTGCCGACTGCTTCGATCTCGGCCAGGCAAGCCAAAACCACCTTGCGCCAGTGAGGTTGGGGCATGAGCTCATCCAGGGTTGCCCTGGCCATACACGTAACGCCGGCCATTGTTGCGATGAACAAGAACTTTCCCCACAGACCCGCCCGGATGTCGGGTAAGACCTCAGCCGGGACTCCGGCTCCGAGAAATGCGTCTCGTATCGCAAGGCAACGGGCCGTCTCAACGCCGCTGGACTCTCCGAAGATGATTCGCACAAAACCACCGGTCTGCTGGACCGTCCCTGGCCCGAGCGTGCCGGCCTCGATGAAGGCAGCCCCCGGCAGCACTGACCGCTCACCCAATACCTCGGCCGCCATCAGGTAGCTATCCACCCCATTCTGAAGGCACAGCACGGTGGTATCTGGCCCCACCAACGGCTGCATCAAGGGCACGGCGACCCCGTTTTGGTAGGTCTTTACACAAAGCAGCGCCAGGTCCACCGGTCCTACCTCCGAAGGGTCATCGGTGGCCTGGCATCGGACCGTGAACTCTTCGTCGTCCCGGACCACCTTTAATCCATTGGCCCTGATGGCCTCCAGATGCGCTCCCCGGACGATGAGCGACACATCGTTCCCGTCGCGGGCGAGCATCCCGCCAAAATAGCCGCCGATGCTTCCGGCCCCCATGACCGCGATCCGCATGTTTTCAGACCTCCACGAATCCCCAAGTGCACTGGCAACGTTAACCGAAGGCACGGTCAATCCGCAACACTCCGGCTATCCCGGTGCTTGGGTAGCTCAGGCCCCATTCTTGACGCCTCTGGCTTTTGTCCCTATTCTTTTGGTGGCATTGCTCCGGACCCGCTTGAGTACCCGCCAACAGGAGTGGTTGATGACCCAGCAGCAACAGTCTTCGCCGCCGATTCCGGCACCGCAACCCCAACCGGAATCCGATTATTACTGGGAGAAATGCAAGGAGGAAGAATTGTGGCTGCGTCACTGCAAGCCCTGCGATTCCTCCTACTTCTACCCCAGAGACATCTGTCCCGAATGTTTCTCCCGGGACACCGACTGGATACAGAGCAGCGGCAAGGGCATCATCCACACCTTCTCCATCGTCCACCGCGGACCAACTCCTCCCTTCCGCGATAAGGCCCCCTACGTGCCGGTGATAGTTGAATTGGAGGAAGGCCCTCGCATGCCCAGCAACTTGGTGATCGACGATCCGGACCCGGCCAACATCAAGATCGGCATGGCCGTGGAAGTGGTCTTTGAGGTCCTGGACGACAAGATAACCCTCCCCAAATTCCGCCTGGTCTCTTAGTTGTCCACCGGCAAGCGCCCCAACCCAGCGGCCGGGCCCACGGAGTGAACATGGCTGCCAGAGGAGAACTGCGGGGCAAAGTGGCCATCGTGACCGGCGGCAGCCGGGGCATCGGACGGGCCATGTCCCTGGCGTTCGCCGCCGCCGGCGCCCAGGTCGTCGTGGCCGCCCGGACTGAGAACGAACCTCCCCCCGACTCCCCGTTCCTGAAGTACGGCTCGGGCACCATCAACGACACCGCCCGCCAGATCGCCCAGGCCGGCGGCGAGGCCCTGGCGGTCGTCTGCGACGTCACCAAGTCCGAAGAGCTGCGCGACCTGGCCGACCGGACGGTCAAGCACTTCGGCCGCATCGACATCGTCGTCTCCAACGCCGGGGTCGATTGCGAGTCGCCGGTGATGGACCTGGACGAAGACCTGCTTGACCGCTGTCTCACGGTGAACATCCGGGGGCCGATACTGCTCTGCAAATACGTCCTTCCGGCCATGGTCGAGCAGAAGGGCGGCGGGTCCATCTTCTGCATCACCTCCGGCGCCTCTCTGGGCTACCGGGAGGGCCGCGTGGGTTATTCCATGAGCAAAGCGGCCTTGGAGCGGGCCTACCTCAGCCTCGCTGAAGAGGTCCGCGAACACGATATCGCGGTCAACGTCCTCAGTCCCGGCCGCGTCGACACCTGGATGAACCGCCACGGCGACTGGCCCGGCACCGGTCACATACCCATGGAACAACCCGAGTCCATCAACGGCGCCGCGGTGTGGCTGGCCGCCCAGAAGGCGTCCACCTTCACGGGTCAAAGGGTGGAGAGGGCTGAATTCGGCGCAACCTGGGGTCCCGGCATAACCGTGCCCGCCCCGTGACAGATACAAATCAGAAAATAATCGGAGGAGCCAAGAATGACCACACCACGCAGCGCGATGCAGGAAGTCTCACCCAAGTTGGCGGAGATCGCCGCCGACGTCTTATTCGGCGATGTATGGGAGCGCCCGGAACTGTCCAAACGGGACCGGAGCCTGATCACCGTGGCCAACCTGATCGCCCTCTACCGGACCGACCAACTCAGAGGCCACATCGGCCGGGCGCTGGACAACGGCGTCACCAAATCGGAGATCGGCGAAATCATCCTGCACACAGCCTTCTACGCCGGTGTTCCCGTGGGCGCCAACGCTTCCCGGGTGGCCAAAGAGGTCTTCGACGAACGGG
>JACZYV010000200.1:0-4683 GCA_022570905.1 Chloroflexota bacterium | reverse complement strand
GCCGTCAACCATCCAACCAATCTCACAAAACGATCTCTCGGCGTCGTGAACTGGCGTTCGATGGGCAGCGGAGGCGGCTTCGACTACGTTTCCAACTCCCCTCGAACTCCTCCGGGCAGGCATCTCCCCTTGGTCACCTCTCTTCACCTCTGATGACCTCAAAGATATTCGCTACCCTGGTGCTGGATGTAACCCGGCGACCAAAACCTATCGGATTTCGACACGGGTTATTGACTGGCTGAATAGGTGGTGGATATAATGCCAGGACGTAAAAACTCCCACCGAGTTGGAAACGCAGTGAAAAGCTCACACGTACTGGTGGGTAAATGAGGCAAGCATTGGCAAACCAGACGGGCAAAAGATACAGGTGTGATGTATGCGGGTCTGAATTCATCGTGACCAGGGGTGGTGACGGGACCATCCAGTGCTGTAGCAAGGTGATGGCCCTCAAGAAATAACCCCTGGAATTAGAGCAGGGTCCAATGCCGTAATCCAGGTATGCAGGAGGCAGGTCTAAATGGCTAACTTGTTGGGGAAGAGGTTTGTCTGCGAGGTCTGTGGCACCCAGGTGTTGTGTACCAAGGCCGGGGACGGCGCAGCCCACTGTTGCGACAAGGAGATGACACTTCAGCAGCCGAAGCCACTGCCCTCGGCCGATTAGCCGCCTTCCAGGGCCCCACTCCCCGCGATCTTAGCTTGGGGCCTGTATCAATCTGCTTCAATCTTTCGTGATAGGAAGGACTCAGGGCAGGGGTTTGCCAGGGGAGAGGGAGAAGGGAATGATTCTGGGGGAGTCCCTCAATCCTCAAGTACTGGAAGGGTGGACTTCCCCTTATCGGTGAGTTTTGTTAGAAGGTCTTAGTCGAACTGGGGCCCGAGCGCCGGGCCCGACTGCTACCACCCTACTTGAAGATCTCCTTACTGCAGCATTCGGACCACCCCGATAACCTTGCCTTTTATAGACAGGTTGTCAGGGCTCACATATATGGGATCCATCTGAGAGTTAGCGGGTTGGAGTCTTATGCGTCCGGGCTCTCTGTAGAACCGCTTTAGAGTAACCTCCTCCTCTGCCTCGAGCCAAGCCGCCACCATGTCGCCATCCTCGGCGGTGTTGGTGTACTCCATCAGGACGATATCGCCATCGTCTATGAGGGCATCTATCATCGATGTCCCCTTGACCCTCAGGGCGAAGACGTTCTCCTTGTTTCCAACCAGCTCCTGGGGAATCTCAGACTCGGTTACATCCTTACCTTCGCTCTGTTTATCGAACGTAATCAGCTTCATCGTGATCAGATCGATGATGCCCTTGAAGTCATTACCCGCACCGATGGGCAGTTGCACCGCCAGTGGATTGACGCCGAGTCGCTCTTTAATGGTTTTGAAGCTGAAGTGGAAGTCGGCGCCGAGCTTGTCCATCTTATTGATGAAGCAGATACGCGGCACATTGTAACGGTCGGCCTGCCGCCAGACGGTTTCCGACTGGGGCTGGACGCCAGCCACGGCGTCTAGCACGACGATGCCGCCGTCCAAGACACGGAGACTGCGTTCTACTTCAGCGGTGAAATCGACGTGGCCCGGGGTGTCGATGACATTGATGCGGTGGTCTTGCCAGTAAGTGGTGGTTGCCGCCGCGGTGATGGTGATACCCCTTTCTCTTTCCTGGGGCATCCAGTCCATCGTGGTGTTGCCTTCGTCCACTCCGCCGGCCCGGTGTATGCGGCCGGTGGCGAAGAGTACCTGTTCGGTTACGGTGGTCTTGCCGGCGTCAATATGGGCGATAAAGCCGATATTGCGAATCATATCGATGGGAAACGTGGCTTCCATTAGACTGGGCACTGGATACTTGCTATGAAGACTGGGCGCTGGGGCCTACAGGAGATTATCTAAAAAGAAAATTACCTACGGTAGTGCACAAAGGCCCGGTTGGCTTCCGCCATCCGGTGCAATTCCTCCTTTCTACGGACTGCCGTCCCTTCGCCACGGGAAGCATCCATCAATTCTTGCGCCAATCCCCGCCGCATAGGCATCCCGTTACGGGACCTGGCCCCTCTGATGAGCCAGCGCATGGCAAGCGCCTCGCTGCGTACCGGGCGGAGTTCCGTCGGTACCTGAATGGTGGACCCGCCGATACGCTTGGGGCGGACCTCCACCGCGGGGGTGGCATTCTTCAATGCCTGTTGGAAGACCTCCAGGGGTTCCCTGTTGGATTCTTCCTGAATGATGTCAAACGCGCTATAGGTGATGCGCTGGGCAACGGTCTTTTTGCCCTTTACCATCAACCTGTTGATGAACCTGGCCAACTCCACGTCATTGAAACGCGGATCGGGCGCTATTATTCTTCTTACTGCGGGCCGTCTTCTAGACATAGGTAATTACACCTTCGATCAGGTCCAAACGTGATCTAGGGAAGCGTTGGAAAAGAAAAGCCGTAGTAACCGGCTAGCTGCCACTCCGGGGCTTGGTCGCCCCGTACTTGCTGCGGCCTCGCCGGCGGTCCGGCACGCCCTCGCAGTCGAGTGCGGCGCGGATTACGTGGTAACGGACACCCGGCAGGTCTTTGACGCGGCCGCCCCTGATCAACACCACCGAGTGCTCCTGGAGGTTATGCCCTTCACCGCCGATGTAGGCGGTGACTTCAACTCCGTTGGTCAGGCGGATCCTGGCGATCTTCCGAAGAGCCGAGTTGGGCTTCTTCGGCGTCATCGTGCGCACCTGGATGCAAACACCCCGCCGCTGCGGACAACCGGGTCCCCATTTCGTCCTATTAGTTAGGGAATTCTGTACCCAATGCATCGCCGGAGACTTGGTCTTTTTTTTGACCGGCTTTCGGCCTTTTCTAACTAGCTGATTCACTGTTGGCATAGGAAATCCCCTCGCGTCATTGGGCGCGATATATAACTCTATCAACCGTCTCTCGGATTGTCAACAGATTTTACGAGTGATTCACCTATGATTACCGCTTGTTGCCGGCGGCGTTCTTTCCGATTCGGTCCCCCAACCTTTTTCCTTACGTTGGATTATCTTTCGTCGACGATTCAGGGATTCTTGACATCACCATCGGCCAACCATAAAGTAGCGTTTGATTCCAGTTCGCCGATCTGATCCCTCGGCCTCGCCAATGCCGGAGGGTTTTTTTATGCCCATGATCCATCAATGCCGCATCTTCCACAGAATCCACCGCGTCCCGGCGGCGGTAGACATCCGATGACATCTACAAAAGACGAAGCCGGCAAAGACGAAACCGGCAAAGACGAGACCGGCACGCGGGTTACAATAGTTGGAGTGGGTCCGGGGGATAATGGCTTCCTGACCCTGAAAGGGAAACAGGCCATCGAAGAGGCCGACCTTGTCGCCGGTTTCGAGACGGTCTTGAATGTCATCCGCCCCTTCGCCAAGAATGCCGAGCTCTGTCCCATGGCCTACCGGAACCAGGAAGAAGTCTTGGACTACGCCGTGGGCAAGGTGAAGGAGGGCCGGAAGTTGGTCGTCTGCGCCTGGGGAGACTTGACCGTCTCAGCCAAGGAACTCTTGGACCGCGTTAGAAAGCGGGTCGACCATGTTGACCTGGTGCCCGGTATCAGCTCTGTTCAGATCGCGCTGTCCCGAACGGGCATATCCTTGGAGGACGCGGTCTTCATCACCCTGCACCGCCGTGACGGCGCCGGCTCGGCGTTGGAAGAGTTGGTCCATTATCTGAAGGATGGACGCCGCGACATCATCCTCCTGCCACGCCCCTACGACCTGATGCCCGCCGGCATCGCCGCCGGCGTGATCGAAGAGGGGGTGCCGGGAGACCGTCAGATGACCGTATTACAAAGGCTCACCCACGACGATGAACAGTCCTGGAGCGGCAGCGTCGGCGAGTGCGCCGCTATCACCACCGATTTCAGCGACCTTACAATAATGATATTTCACCGGCCCATCTCCGAACAGCCAAGCGGCTAGCCCAGGAGAGACCGGAAGGGACCGTCCCCAGTTTGATCCTCTTTGTCACCACGGCCGACACCGACCTGCTCACCGCCGACCGGGCCCTGGCTGGGCTCCCGGCGGATTTCCCTGAGGTAACGGCCTTCAACCCGGCCAACCTGTCCGGCGACGGCGAGCAGCAAGCGATCTTGGATGCCGCCGCCAAAGCCGACGTTGTTGTGCTCCGTCTGCTGGGTGGAAAACGGGCCATGCCCGAGGTCTTCGACCCTCTGGTGCGCCTTTGCCACGAGAAGGGGACGCCGCTCATCGCCTGCCCCGGCCACCAGGAATGGGACCAGGAGTTGGTCACCGCCTGCAATGTTCCACCCTCGGAACTCGACGCAGTTTTCTCTTATCTCATCAGGGGCGGCGTGACCAATTTTCAGAACCTGTTTCTCTTTCTCAGCGATTCGTACCTGGGCTCCGAATACGGCCACGAAGCCCCCGCGGAGGTGCCCTGGGAGGGCGTATACCACCCCGATGAACCGGACGGCATGGACGCCCAAGATTTCGTTCGGCGCCGGTTCCAGCCCGGCCGCCCCAACGTGGCGGTCCTTTTCTACCGGGCCCATTGGATGAGCGGGAATCTGCAGACCATCGACGCCCTGGTCCGGCGGCTAGAGGAGTTGGGGGCCAACGTGCTGCCGGTCTACTCCTTCAGTTTGAAGCACAACCCCGAGGGTGACGGACAGGGCAACCGGACCTTTTCCGAGATCC
>JACZYV010000199.1:0-4695 GCA_022570905.1 Chloroflexota bacterium | reverse complement strand
CGAGCTGGCGCCTGAGGTCATGCGCCTGGTGGACTCGGTTATCTACGGCGAGATCTACAACAGACCTGCCGTGGACCTGAAGACACGCAGCCTCTGCACCATCGCGGCGCTGGTGGTGTTGGGTCACAGTCCACAGATGATCAAGCGTCACATCTCAGGCGCTCTGCACATCGGCGTCACCCGCGAAGAGATTTCAGAGATTATCGCCCAAATGGTCTTTTACGGCGGCATGCCGGCGGCGGTGAACGCTTTCCGGATGGCCAAAGAGGCCTTCGATGAGTCCCCCGACGGTCTAACTCCCGGCGAGGCAAAAGGGTCTAAACCCGAAGAACCGTCAACGGTCCAATACAAAGACGACAATGCGGCCTACGCCGTCGCCCCGCCGCCCGAGCCTCCGGATCCGGCGCCTGAGCCGGAACCGGACCAACTTGACCAACAAGACGAATCGCCATCCCATCTCAGGGCCCCCGAACAACCGCCGATGACGGCCCAGCGGCCGCCGAGACGCCCATCCGATCAAAGTAGGAGAGAACGCGATGAAGTTAGGTTTCATCGGGACCGGCAACATGGGCAATCCCATGGCCGCCAATCTGATCAAAGCAGGCCATCAGCTAACCGTGCACGACCTGCGGCGGGAGGCCGCGACAAACCTGCTGGAGATGGGCGCAAACTGGGTGGACAGCCCAAAGGAGGCCGTCCAGGGCAACGAAGCGGTGTTCACGTCCCTGCCCGTGCCCCGGGACGTGGAAGCAGTGGTCCTGGGCGAAAACGGAATCCTGGAAGGCGCAAATAGCGGCTCGGTTTTCTTCGACCTTTCCACCAACTCTCCGACCATGGTGCGCCGGTTGCACGAGGCCTGCGCGGCCAAGGGCGTGACCCTGCTGGACTCTCCGGTGAGCGGCGGCGTATATGGCGCGGAGGCGGGGACGTTGGCGGTGATGGTCGGGGGCGACAAAGCCATGTTTGACCGGTTCAAGCCAACTCTGGAGGCCATCGGCTCCCACGTTGTTTACTGCGGTGATATCGGCAACGGGTCGGTCTGCAAGATATGCAACAACCTGATGAGCATGGGCACCGGAGTCCTGCTGGCGGAAGCCCTCACCCTGGGAGTGAAGGCGGGAGTTGACCTGGAGATCTTGGCCGATGTGATCAACAATAGTTCCGGCGGAAACAAGCGCCTGCTTGAGAAGTTTCCACGGTACCTGTTCAAGGGTAATTTCGAACCCGGATTCGCCACCGCCCTGGCGGCCAAGGACGTCCGTTTGGCGACTGACCTGGGCCGGGAGTACGGCATCCCCATGGAGCTTTCCAACATGATCGACCAACGCCACGTTGAAGCCATGTTCCGCGGCTGGGGCCCCGAGGACTCAGACGCCGTGGCCAAGCTTCAAGAGGAAAAGTCCGGGGTCCAGCTCCGATTGCACGACTAAATTAGACGGGGTTGTCCGTCGGGCAATATGCTATTCCAAGCAGACCTTTATTTCGGAGGCAAGGAATGACGACCAATAATATGGAACGGTCCAAGATAGTGGAGTCCAGCGACACCATCGAGGCCATTGAAGAGTGCTACCGGATGGGCTGGAGCGACGGCCTGCCCGTGGTCCCGCCCGTGGACTACAAAGTCAGAGAGATGCTGGAGATGGCCGGCCTCACTGGGGAAGAGGAGATCATCTCCTTGGAGATGCGGAACCGGGTGATGACCTCTGAGAACGTGGCGGCCAACGCCGTGATGGCGGGCTGTCTCCCCGAGTATTTCCCAGTCTTGACGACCACACTGAAGGCCTTGGAAGAAGAGAAGAACTCCGTCCACATGGCCTCGGCGTCAACCAGCTCTCCGGCCATCTTGATGGTCCTGAACGGACCGATTCGCGACCAGATAAACGCGAATTACAAAGACGGCCTCCTGGGACCCGGCAACCGGGCCAACGCCGTATTGGGACGGGCCATCCGTCTCTGCTTCATGAACGGCTTCGACGCCCGGCCCGGCACCTTGGACCGGGGCACCCTGGGCAATCCCAGCAAGTACACTCTGTGTTTCGCCGAGAACGAGGAGGACTCCCCCTGGGAGCCGCTGCACGTCTCCCGCGGGTTCAATAAAGAAGACAGCACGGTGACCGTGGCGGTGGCCTACAATCCCATCACGGTGAACAACTCCTACGGCCACACCGGAGAATCCATCTTGGCGTCCATCGCCGATACCCTTAAATCGGCGTCCATGGCCTTCCGGTTCCCCTCCCAATGGGTGCTGGTCATCGGCCCGGAGCACGCCATCACCCTGAACGACGACGGCTGGACCCGGGAGGGCATCCAGGAATACATGATGGAGAACGCGGCCCGCCCCCAAAGCGAGCTGATCCGCCTGGGCATCGCTCAGGGTCCGGAGCGGGAAGGCGACGATAAGATCATCCGCCGCTGCGCCCAGAATACCGAGGATATCCTGGTGCTCATGGGCGGCGGCACCGGCGGCCGGAACAGCGCCATCATCGACACCACCCGGTTCCAGATCAGGACCCGCAAGATAGAGGCCGCAAAGGGATAGCTTTGACCGCCGTGCCCTAGCGGTCTGGTATTAACCCAGGCCACCTGAGCCTTGCTTAAAGCAGGCTCAGGTGTATTATTAGGAAACGCAATCTTATCTCTATCCAATAGTCACCCAAACTAGCTAGAATAAGAGCTAAAGAAAATCTGGGAGGAATCATGGCTGAGACCGTTACAGTTAGAAACATGAGACTGGTCAATCCCACCGGAACGTCCCTGTCCTCCGGTGATTTCCACCTTAACGAACGCCCCGACACCCTTTCCGGGAAGACCCTGGGCCTGCTGGAGAACTCCAAAGCCAACTCGGATAAAGTCCTCTACGAACTGGGCCAGATGTTGAAAGAGAAATACGACCTGAAGGACATCCTCTACTTCAACAAACATTCGGCGTCCCTGCCCACCAAGCCGGATGTGGTCCAGGACATGCTGAACAAGGTGGACATACTCATCACCGGGATCGGTGATTGAGGCTCCTGCAGTTCGTGCAGTGTGCACGACGGCATCGAGATGGAGCGCTTGGGCCTGCCCACCGCGTCCATCATCACCCACGTATTCAATAACACCGCTCAGGCCATGACCCGCATGATGGGTGTGCCTGACTTCGAGTACATCGTCGCAGAACATCCCCTCTCCAGTCTGACCGACGAACAATGCCGGGAGCGGGCCGAGACTCTGCTGCCCGAGGTGGAGCGTATCCTTGTTGGGAGTGCCGCCGTCAAGACCGAATAGACGGTTTCAGCGGACATCCAAAACGATCAAAGGGGCGTCCCGATTGCATCGGGGACGCCCCTTTTTATTACGAGCATTCCTTGAATCGGCTCTTAATGACACATTGTCCGGCCCGCCGCGTCATTCCAAACAAGGCCGGAATTCAGATTGGCTACGCGAGTTGATAGTCATCTAGCCACGCCTCCGTAGGCGCAGGTTTTTAACCGGCCTCAATCCACAGCCAATATCTCATTTGAAACGATTGGCCTCACCGGCCCCCAAGAAAATGGTGGACATCAGATGGGCTGATTTGAAGGATGGTCAAATACGACCGGCCAGGCGGGTTGGAAACCCGCACCTACGGCCCGCGATCGCACACTTACCCCATGGGCGCCGCACCGCTAGATAAATCACTCCGCAATCCCTATTCAAGGGCCGGGTTTTTGGTTGAATCACCATTATGCCTGTGATACTATCGCGCTTGATTGTTACTGATTTCACGAACTTATTATCGCTCGAAAATCCACCGGATAAGTCCAGCGTGACATCTCCCCCATTTGAGCCTGTACCAAGCCCGATCGATCAGGAGCCCAGACCATGAGTGGGCTAGAACAGCGGATCCACGACGCAGTCCACGGCCAGACACAGCCGACCGTCACCGTATTGTCGTCTCTGCTCGCCGTTGAAGACGAGTTGGGTTACATACCCAAAGATGCGTTGGATTTCGTGGCCGCATTCTCCAAGACCACCGTCAACGATGTCTGGGCGGTCGCTTCGTTCTATCCCAACTTCCGGTTCGATCCTCCCTGCGAACACATCGTGGAGGTCTGCTGGGGCGCTTCCTGCCATCTGGTCGGAGCCATGGGTGTGTTCGAATCCGTCTTGGAAATCGCCGGCCTGGAAGACGAGGGCGACACCCCGGATAAACGCCTCACCGTGAGATTCAACACCTGTCTGGGGGCCTGTTCCCAGGCTCCGGTGATGTCCCTGGACCACCACCTGGCCGGAAGGGTCAACCCTGAGTCCGCAGCCAAGAACGTCGCTCATCTTCTAGAGCAGGACGGACATGGCGAATAGCTTCTTGGAGATCGGGCTGGAGGCTGGAAAGCGCTGGCAAGAACTCACCGCCGGCGAACGCCCTTGGATCCGTATCGGGACCGCTCTCTGTGGCGAGGCTGCCGGGGCATTCCCCGTGGTGGACGCCGTGGAGTCGGCCCTGGAGAGTCAGGGCGTTTCGGCCGAGGTGAGCCGTGTGGGTTGCCTGGGCCTCTGCTTCGCCGAGCCGCTCTTGGACGTGCAGCTTCCCGGAGGGCACCGCGTTTTCTACGGAAACGTGGACCCCGGTAGCGTGGCCGAGATAATCGCCTCCCACGTCGCGGGCGGGACACCGGTGACCGCGATGGCCCTAGGCTACCTAACCCAGGAAGGGAGCGATGCCCCAGTTCCGGA
>JACZYV010000050.1:0-17357 GCA_022570905.1 Chloroflexota bacterium | reverse complement strand
GAACCATTGTTGCGGGTAGGCTACGTTTCGTTGTTTCTCAAACTTGACTGATGCGCATCCTTCGACAGGCCCAGGACGAGCGGAATACCGAACACCCGCGCACCTGTGGGTGGCAGCCTAGCTCATTTCCGTGCCACCGGACACGCTGATCGAAAGGCCGGTTATGTAGTCGGATTCCGCCGAGGCCAGGAAGGCCGCCATCCGCGCGATGTCGTCGCCCTGGGCGATGCGCCCCATGGGCACTCTGAACGCCCGTTCCCGCACCATATCGGCCCGGTACTCCTCGCCCGACTCGCCCTCCGGGGCCAGGGCGTTGGCGATGAAGTCCACCCGCTCGGTGTCCACGAGTCCGGGGCAGATGGCGTTGACGTTGATCCTGTTTACGGCCATCTCTTGCGCCATGGCCTGGGTGAAACCGATGACGGCGAACTTGGAGGCGCAGTAGGCGGCGTAGCGGGCGATGCCCCGTTTGCCGGCGCCGGAGGATATGTTGATTATCTTGCCGCCGCCGCCCCGGTTGACCATGTGGGTGGCCACCGCCCGCGACACCAGGTAGGTGCCCCGCACGTTGACCCGCTGCACTTCGTCGAAGGCCTCTTCCTCCAGTTCCAATACCGGCACCCGGTCCTTGCCCGGCCGGGACCCGGCGTTGTTTACCAGGATGTCGATGTGCCCGAACTGGTCCAGGGTCTTGGCCACCATGTCGGCCACCTGGACGCCGTCGGAAACGTCTGAGAATAGGCCCAGAGCCTGGCGGCCCTTGGACTCGATCTCCTCCACCACGCTGTTCAACCCAGCCCAGCCGGCCTGCCGGTCCTCGGCGCGGATGGCCGTCGCACTGGCTTCAATATCGGTCACAACCACGTCGGCCCCCTCCTCGGCCAGGCGCAAGGCGATGCTCCGGCCGATGCCGTGGCGCCCGCCGGCTCCGGTTATCAGGGCAACTTTGCCGTTCAGGTCATACATCTTCTTCCTCACAGAAACATTAAGCTCGGAAAGCTAATGCAGTTTAGCGAATGAGGCCATCGTGCACTAGGGGGATTCGAAAACGTAGGGGCATCCCGGTTCATCGGGACCGTGCCCCTAAGTTTGCGGCCTCAATAAATATGTTAGCCGAAGGGTCAGAATCAGATTGCCGCTTCGTCCGGTGGCAGGGGGGCGGAGCGCCAGGCCTGCCAGGCCACTCCCTTGCTGGGAGAGAACAGCAGCGCCGCCAGGAATAACCCGGTGGCGACGACCACGATGCTGGGGCCGGTGGGCAGGTCGGCATGGAAGGACAGGTAGAGTCCGGCCACGGTGGAGACGAACCCGGTGATCACGCTGATCGCCATGATTCCCGGCAGCCGGCGGGCCAGGAGCGTGGCGGTGGCGGCGGGGGTGACCAAAAGGGCCAGCACCAAGACGATGCCCACGGCCTTCAACGAGGCCACGGTGGTGATTCCCACCAGGAGGGGCAGGAGGTATTGGATGAACCGCACCGGGATCCCCGAAGCGGCCGACATGGTGGCGTCATAGGCCGTGAACAGCAGTTCTTTGTATAGGGCGGTGATGGCCACCAGCACTCCTCCGGCGACTAAGCCGATCAGCGCAACCTCTCCCCAAGAGACCCCCAGAACGTTGCCAAAGAGAAGCCCGAAGAGGTCGGCCGTGTAGTTGCTGACCCGGCTCATCAAGATTATCCCCACGGCGAACCCGCTGACGAAGATAATGCCGATGGCCGTGTCCAACCTCACGTTGGCTCGGCGGCTGATGAAGGTTATGGCCAATGAAGCGGGCACCGCCCAGGCGAAGGCTCCCCAGAAGATGCTGCCGCCGAAGAAATAGGCCACCGACATCCCGGCCAGGGACGAGTGGGCCACGGCGTCGCCCATGAAGGCCATGCCGCGCAGCACCACAAAAACGCCCACCACCGAGCAGACTAGAGCGGCGAAAGAGGCCGCCAGTAATGCCCGCTGCATGAAGGCGAACTCCCAGGGTTCGATCAGGACGTCAATCATGCATAAGCCCTTTAACCAATGAGGCGATGGTGACGTCAATCATGTTTGTGGCCCTGGTCAGACGGGGAAACCACTGCCGGAGCGCCGTCGGGATGGGTGTGGTGTTGGTAGGCGTAGGCTTGGCCGTCCAGATGCACCATGAGCAGATGGGTGCCAAAGGTGTCTCCCAGCACCTGCTCGTTCAGGACCTCCGAGGGTTTGCCGAAGGCGATCAGCCGCCGGTTGAGGCAGGCCGCTTTGTCGCACCGGGTGGATACGCAGGACAGGTCGTGAGTGCTGAGCACCACGGTGGCCCCCTTGGCGCGCAGTTCGTCCAGCAGGTCCAGCAGCCGGTGTTGGGCGGTGGCGTCCAGACCCGCCATGGGCTCGTCCAAGAGCAGAAGCTCCGGGTTGTGGGCCATGGCGCGGGCCAATAGCACCCGCCGTCTTTGGCCGCCGGACAGTTCCCCGATCAGCCGGTCCCGCAGGTCGAAGATCTTGACCAACTCCAGGGCGGCGTCGGCGGCCTCGCGGTCCTCCTTAGTGGTGCGGCGGAACAGGCCGCGGCGTGAGTAACGGCCCATCAGCGCTACGTCGGACACGGTCACGGGAAAGTCCCAGTCCACCAGTTCCGTCTGCGGGGTGTAGCCAATCAGATGACGTTCCGGAGCCCCTTCCTTGCCCAGCACCGAAATATCGCCCCGCATCGGCTTCACCAGTCCCAAAACGGTCTTGATCAGCGTCGATTTCCCCGAGCCGTTGGGCCCGATGATGCCCACCATGTCGCCCCGTTCGACCTGGAAACTAACCGCCTCCAGGACCGGCTTGCCGTCGTACCCGGCCCACAGGTTGCGGATCACCAATGCCGGTCCCGCCCCCGGTTTGCCGCCGGTTGATTCTTCAATCGCGATCGTTGATTCTGTACTCATTAGTCTCGCTTACTATCTCAGAAGCCTGGCCAGGTTTTTAGCGTTGAAGAGCATCATGTCGATATAGTTGCTCACTTCATCATCCAGGACGTCGGAATAGATGACCCCGACTTCCACGCCCGCTTCTTGGGCGGCGTTTTCCAGCACGTCGGCGCGGAATTGGGGCTCGGCGAAAACCGCCGGCAATACCTGCTCCCGGACCTGTTCCAGAATCTCGACGACCCGGCCGGGTGAGACCTCGCCGCCGTCGCTGGCGACGAGGGCGGTAACCTGCCAGCCGTAGCGCGCGGCGAAGTGGCCGAAGGCGTCGTGAAAGGTGATCAATTGACGGCGTGCCGGGGCGACCGTGTTGAGGGTGCTGGCGATGTCGAAGTCCAGCTTGGTCAGCGCATCTCTGTACGAGTCGAAATTTGTCCGGTATTGGGCGGCATTGTCCGAATCAACGGCGATCAGCCCGTCCCTGATCTCCTCGATGTATTTCATGGTGAATAACGGGTTCTGCCAAAAATGTGGGTCGGTTTCTCCGGCGGCCAGGAACGGCGCAGCGGCCACCACCCACACCGCATCGCCGGACAGCGAGCCTTGGACCAACGGGTCCAAGAACCCGTCCAGCTCACCGCCGTTGGAAACCACCAAGGCAGCCTGGCTGATGGCCACGCTGTCGGCGGGCGTACTCTGAAACGAATGCACCTCGGCGCCCGGCGGCACCAGGGCCGTTACCTCCACCAGGTCCCCGCCCACGTTCCTCACTAAGTCAGCCATCAGCGCGGTCGTCGCCACCACCAGCACCGGTTTGTCCGCCTGGAGTTGGCCCGGCTGGGATGAGCCGCAGGCCGAGACTAGCATCAATACCGCCATCGCCGCCGGAACGGCCCAGACCGCTTGGGGTAGACGGGAATTTTTCCACCGGTTAAGCCCTCTGGGTATCAATTAAATTTCCTTTTGAGAGTAGGTATCATTAACGATTTACAGTTGAGAGTAGGTATCAATAAGGGTAAAAAGAGAGACTAGACCGCCGTGAGTTCCGCTGACGAAACCGATGTCGTGCACGATCTGCAGCGTCCGTAGACCTCAAGCCAATGCCCGCTTAGTTCAAACCCGTGGCTAGCCGAGGTCTTTTGCAGCAGTTCCTGGATGTCGCAGCCCAAGAGGTCCTGAGAGGAACCGCATTCGACGCAGAGCAGGTGGTGGTGGTGTCCCCGGTGGCTCAATTGGTAGTGGAGATCGCCGTCTTCAAGCAACACCCGGCAGAGCACGCCGGTCTCAACCAACAGTTTGAGGGAGCGGAAGATGGTGGCCCGTCCCAGGGTGGGCAACTGCTCCCGCAGGTCTTCGGCGGTGAAGTGTTTGTCCTGGTTGGCGATGACCTGGGCCACCGCCCGCCGGGGCGACGTGGACCGGTAGCCCTGCTCTTCCAGGGTCTCCAATAGTTGTTCAGCCAGGGCGTTTACCCGTTTGCGCATGAGGTCCTTGGGTTTGGGTCCTTAATGAGACCTAGTATCTATAGTGATTTGACTTTATCACAGCGTTGTCGGGGGAGTCAATTTGGGGGTCTGGAGGGGTGGACCATACGCCTAACCCAGGTGCCAGGAATCTCCGGCGGGAGGCCAGGGATTGTCATCCAGTAGAACTTGGGACAATTGGGTGAAGGCCCCTTTCATACCGGCGGGGTGGAGCCAGATGCTGTTGAAGCCCAGGTTCACGTAGTTTGAGGTCTCCCTGGATGTGGTGTAGCGGGCGTCTTGCCCCTTGAGGTAGTCGTCCATGGCCAGGGAGTCGTCGATCTCGTAGATGGTCAGGTAGATGCCTTCGCCGTACCGTTTCAAGAACCGGGCGGAGGGAACGCCGCTGCCGGTGGGCTGGGCCAGTTCGATGAAGGTGTCCTTCCCGCCCAGAGGAAGGACGGCGATCTCCAGGTCGGTGAAGCTAACGTGGAACCGTTTGGTGGCGGTGATCCCGAACATCTCTTCCCACCGGTCGATCGCCTGGTCCAGGTCCTGGACCAACACTGCCATCTGACGTAGCTGCTTGGTTAAAGGCTTGTGTTCCAGGGTCTGCCAGTCCGGCCCGGCCGGGGGCCATGGGTTGTTGGCATCGGTGACCTCGATGATCTCCAGAAACGCGCCGTTGGCTGAGGACGGGTGGATGAAGGCGTGGCGGTAGCCGCCAGCCGCCGGTTCTTCCGTCAGCCGAACGCCCATGGACTCCAGGTGGGGGATGAGGCGGTCATACTCGCCGGTCTCGAAGATCAGCATGTAGGGGGACTCGCCGCGCCGTTCCAGGTAACGGGCGGCGGAGGAATCTCCGGACGTGGGTTGCAGCAGTTCGACGAAGGTGCCATTGCCCGCCGGAAGCACAGCGTTTCGGAGGCCGTAGCGGCTCAGGTCCTCGGAGTGGCAGGTCTCCATGCCCAGATGCCGCCGGTACAACTCTTTGCCGTCTTCTAGGTCCTTGACCAAAAACGCCACTTGCCGCAGCCGTTCCAGCATGGTTCTTTCCCTACCGAGGTTGGATGGTTTGCCTGCCCGGGGAAAACCGGTTTAAAGGAAACGCGGCTAGCCGCCGAGCCGGCCTAGCGGCCCGGGAGGGTCACTATTGCCTTGCCGCCCACGTAGCGTTCGCCCTCCGTGCCGGTCATGAGGATGTCGCATTCCACCAGGTTTTCGCCGTCTTCTTCCCGCAGGTCGGTGATGGTGGCGGCCAGGGTCAGGGGCCGGTTGTGGGGCACCGGCTGGCGGAACACCAGGTCCAGGTCCTTGATCGAGCCGGGGCCGCCCCAGTCGGTGAGCAATTGGGCCATCATCGCCATGGTCATGATGCCGGGGACGATTGTGCCTCCCATTCCCGCCTTGGCCGCAGCATCGGCGTCGGTGAACCGGTTGGGTGTGGGGGCGCCCCAGACCTCGCAGAAATTGGCCACGGCTTCGTCGGTGGCTACCTTCTCCACGGGCCCGATCTCGTCACCCAGTTCTATCTCGTCGAAATAGGGCAATATTTCTCCTGGTGCGATCTTTCTAGGTTGCTGTCTAGGTTCATGTGTATATTTTGATGGCCGGGCAGCCGTGGAAAAACGCCGATACGGCGGCGCTGGCGGCTCCCAAGAGCAACATCGCCATAAACAGTACCATACGCACGATTTGCAAGCTACACGGCGTTACCAATTCGCCCAAGTGTCATTGGTCTGATGCGGCCGGCCCTGGCTGTCTGGGACCCGTTCCGTGGCAACAAGGTCTATTCCGTTTCACCCCGCCGCTGCCCAAACTGAAAAGCAACGTAGAACAGGAACCCAAGGATGACTGCTGAACCCGCCACGCCGATGGCAACCCATCGCCCGGTGTTCGAAGATTCTTTCTCGGCAAATTCCACGGTGATGAGCGAGTCCGGTTCTTCGGGGATGGCGGTCTCGTCATCGATGGGCCCGATCTCTTGTTGCACCTCTTTGCGTTTGACCTCGCCTTTTGACTCGATGGCGGAGACCACTCTGTTGAAGTCTTTGGCAAATACCCGGACCGTCAGACTAGCCTGCTCGAACCCGTCTCGCGCTGTGGTGAATATCTGGTCGATCTCGCCGCCGGCCGCGGAAACCAATGCCTTCACTTCTTCCAACCGCTGGGACACGTCGGACACCTCCAAAGACAATGACGCGGAAGGCGGTTGACCTTCCCGGAACGGCATCTTTTCAACGAACGACACATCGATACGGGAATCTGGGTCTTTGGGTGGGGCCGTTTCGTCGTCCTCGAAACCGGTCCCTTCCTGGACCTCCTTGTTCTTGACCTCGCCCATCGCCTCGATGGCGGAGACCACTCTATTAAAATCTTTTTCGAATACCCGCACTGTCAGACTGGCCCTCTCGGTCCCGTTTTGCGCCGTGGTGAATACTTGGTCGAACTCGCCGCCGCCAACGGAAACGAGCGCCTTCAATTCCTCCACCCGCTGTGAGACGTCGGACACCGCCATAGAGAATGACGCGGTAGGCAGTTGACCCACCCTGAACCGGGGTGGGAACAGGGCCACCGTGATGGTGGCCAGGCTCACCCGCCGCTCCAGGAAGTTGAGCTGTCCCTGTACCTGCTCCAGCTCCGTCCTGATGCGGGAGAGTTCGCGCTCGATCGTCAGTATCTCGCTCACTTTTTCGGCCCGTTCCAGGAGCGACAAGAGACTGAGTTCCTCGCGTGCCGCGCTCTTGAGCCGGGCCTCTAGGTCGATGAACCGCTCCGTCACGTCCTCGGACCCGGCGTTTTCATTCAGCACCTTGCCCAGCAACTTTATGCGGTCGAATACGTTGAAGAACTCCGGCTGGGGAATCCTGATGGTGATCGTCGATTGCTGGCGTTCTTCCACGCCCGTGCTGGTAAGCTGCTCAACGAATCCGCCCACGCTTTCGGCGATCGTCCTGACTTGGACGGCGGCGGAAGGCACATCCTCCACATCCAATGAAACCGACCCCTGAGAAATGACTTGCCGTTGGACGGTCTCCAACTGCCCGCGCGAGTCCGGGCTGGCCTCCGAAAGATGCGGCAGCGCCAAGGGCGCCAGGTCAGTATCATCTTGCGCCGGGACAGACTGTGGTTGAAGAAAGACAAAATTGTCCCCATCCTCATCAGCAACGATGGTGAACCCGCCAGTGCTTCCAACACTGGGGCCCCGCTGGCCCGTTGAACCGGAGGCGCCGGCCGGGCCAGAGGCGGCGCTGGGCACGGCGGTAGGCATTGGCGCTGGGGTAGCGGATGCAGAGGACGCGAACCGGGACGGCCGGGGGGCTGCTGTTGCCGCCGGGGCGGTAGAGGCTGCTGCTGAAGAATCCCCACGCCCCAGGGCAAGCCCCAAGACCGTATCGTCCTGCGCCGAGCTGGCGGTGGCCAGCCAGGCCGCTGAGACGACTATGACCAGCAGCACAACCGCGGCAAATGCGGGAGACATTCCCCACCGTCCACGCCGGACCAGGCGCCGCCAGACGGATGGGGCACCCCCGCTGCCCAGGCCGTCGCTCAGGCGTGATTCCAATCTTCCCCATAGGCCTTCTGGGGCCTTCAGTCCTTCGGCTTCCGACTCGAAATGGGACTGAAGGACCCGCTCCATTTCCTGGTCTGGATTTTCGTTACTACTCATCGCTGTCACCAATTGCGGGTCCTGATTCTTCTAGCTCCCTGCGTAAATGCTGCAGCGCCCGGTGCAGCCTGGACTTGATGGTTCCCTCACGTCTTCCCAAGGCTTGGGCCACCTGAGGAACGGTCAGCCCGGCAAAGAACCGGAGGGTGACCACAGTGTTGTGTTCATCAGAGAGGGTCGAGATTGCCTGGTTCACTCGCTGCCCGGATTCAATGGATTCCGCTAACTCCGCCGGATCGCCGGCGCCAGACTGGGCTTCGGCGATATCGAGAGGATCAACGGGCACCGACCGTCGCCTTCGCTGGGCCGTAACCGTGTTGACCAAGATGCGCACCAGCCACGGTTTGACCGGGTAGCCGATGCGAAAACCATTGATGCCCCGCCACGCTGAAAGGAAAGCGTCCTGCACGTGCTCCTCAGCGAGGGCTGTATTTCCGGTCATCAAATAGGCCGTACCATAAAGAACGTCCCCATAGCCTTCCACCAGATGGCGAAACGCCTCCCGGTCGCCGCCCTGACAAAGCAGAACGGCTTCCTCATCGTTCATAGACCGCTCCCATTACCCGTTTCTTCGAAGAGGGGTTCGTTGGATAATATGCGTACCGCGCCAAAAACGTTCCCTCCGGAATCGGTTCCGGCGTTGGAAACCGGTTTAGGTTTAACAAGATTAGTAACGTATAAGGTGCGGAGCACCCACTTGGAAGGCGACCGCTGAAGAGGAGATAACAGCGGTTCGGAATCAGCGAGGAGTTTAAAAGTAGAGGTTAAGAACTAAAGGATGGGCGATCGTGGACCGGGCAGTGAAATCGTCGAAACAACCAGCAAAAAAATCCACGTTCAGGTCTGTGAACCGAGTCATTGTCCAGCCATACTCCGCTTAAAACCCCGCCCGCCCCGGTTCACTCACGTTTAGCGAAGGACTCTTGGACCTCGGCCACCACCTGGCCGTCCTGGTTGGTGAATGTGGTCTCCCAAACTATGAACACCATGGTGCCGGAGCGTCCGGTCTTGGCGTAGACATCTTTCAGGTGAGAGGACGCGGTCAACCGGTCGCCGGCGTACACCGGGGCTTTGGGTTCGACCCGCTGTCCGGCGTGCATCTGAGTCTTGCCGAACTTGACCTTCACATCGGGTAGAGAAACCTGCCGGACCAGGATGCAGCAGAGGGTCGGCGGGGCGATGCGGCCCCGGTACCCGGCCTCTTTGGCCCCATCGTCGGAACGGAATGCAGGGCCGGTCTCCCCGGTGCTGCTGTTGGCCCGATCTATGATCTCGTCGGTGATCTCGAAGGGACCGGCCTTGTGTTCGACCCCGTATAAGGACCGGTCGTATTCAAGTTCCATGGCCATTGGTCTGTCTCCTTATCTTAGAAAGGCGGGGGAACGCGGGGTTCAGTCAATGCGCCGGTCAGGGGGTGGCGCCGTTAACGATATTCTCCAGCCAAACGGGCTGGAATTCCTTGCCGAGCAGGGCGTCCACCAGATCGCTCTCGGTCTTGATCGGCGCTTTGAAGTCGGTCATGCAGGTGGCGATATGACTGGTCAGGTGAGCATCGCTGCCGCCGATTCCCAGCAGGTTGTAATTCTCACAGAGTTCGTCGGCCCGCTCGTTCTCGCCCGGGCGGCTGCCCCCGTTCAAGCGCTCAACTATCTCCACATCGTCGAAAGCCTCTCCTTTGGCGATGTAGTCGGTCAGGCCGATCCCAAATCGGCCGGGGTGGGCGGGGAGGGCGATGGCGTCGTGCTGACGGGCTGCCTGCATCAGGGCTCTGGCATCCATGCCGACATCAGAGAAGTCCATCTCCTTGGTCAGAGCTGGGGAAACCCCGTAGACCAGGAAGTGACCGTAGCGGGTGTCCAGTTCGGAGCCCTTGAGGACCAGCAGGTTGTACTGGGCGGCCAGGCCGGAATAGTCCTTGTCAAAGTCGAACTTCCGATGCTCGGTGAGCACTATGCCATCGACGGTGTGGCCCCGTTTTCGCAGCACTTGGATCCATTTCACGTACTGCTCAACCGTGGCCCGGGAGTCGTCCGACGACACAGAATGGCTATGCATGTCAAGGTACAAGTTTAGGAAGTTCCCCTGTTGGTGGAGTGGCCCAGGCCCGCTTGTTCGCCCATGGCGGCGGCCGGAAAAAGCTGACTAACGGGCGGGCGGGAATCTGGGTCAATCATAATAGTTGCCGCTGGATTCATCAACCGCTGGTCCGCATATCGCGGCACAGTTACCATTTTCGCGGGAGCTAAATCCCGCTTACGGAGTGTGGGTGGAGGGATTCTGCAGACCTGTAAGCCGGGTTCTGTATCCTTCCTGTGAAGGAAGAACGGTGACCATCTATCTAGCCCAACCGCTGACCGTTAGGCCCGCGGAAGTCCGCTTTTGGCGGAGCGGCGTTACCGCCGCGGTCAAGCGGCCAACCCGGGGACGGGCCGGGCGCCTAAGTCCCCCTATTTGGCCTTGCTCCAGGTGGGGTTTAGCCGCCGCTGCGTCACCGCAGACGGCCGGACGCTCTTACCGTCCGATTTCACCCTTATCCCGACGAGTCGGGACGGTATGTTTCTGTGCCACTTTCCGTTCCCGATGCCGGTCCGTAGGACCTGCGTCGGGACCTGGGAGTTACCCAGCACCCTGCCCAGAGGAGCCCGGACTTTCCTCCCTCCTTCCCCTGCGGGAAAGACGGCGGTCACCCAGTCTGCATGACCCTCCGATTCGAACTCTAGCATAGGGCATATATGGGGTCAAACGGTGGTTGGTTCGACATGGAATTAGGACTAAGCAGGCAATAAAAAATGGCCGGTACAACCGGCCATTTACGTTTTCTGTTCTCTGCCCGGCTTAACCTGGGAAAAGCATCCGCCCGCAACTGCTGCAGAGGACCACCTGTTGTCCGACGCGGACGCGCTGTTGCTGATGGGTGGGCAGTGACATTCTGCAACCCTGACAGAGACCTCGTTCCACCTTGGCCACGGCTAGTCCACCTTTGGACTTTCTCAGGATTTCGTACTGCTGGAGCGATGAGGGGTCGAGGCCTTCAGTCAGCTTGGACCGCTGACCTTCGAATCCAGCCCGCTCGGCATTGAGTTCTTTCAGAGCTGATTGCAATTCGGATTGGCGGACCTTCCAAGCCGTTTTCGCCTCGTCGAGTTTGCTCTGCAGTTCAGTCTTTTTGGTTTGGGCTTCCTCGATCTTGGTGGTGATGTCTTCAAGGGCAGATTCTTGCTGTTCAACCAATCGGAGGACGTTTGAGGCTTCGCGCTCCAGGCTTTCCAAGTCTCGAGGGTTGGTGACCTCTCCGCCGTAGAGCTGGGTATTCAAGGTCGCAGACCGTTCTTTCTGGGTTTCTGCTTCTAGTTTGGTGGCCTTTTGCTGGAGTTCGGTTTTCTGAAGCCAATCGGAATCGCGTTGCAGTTCCGATTCCAGGTCCCCGGTGATTTCGCCGTTGTTCAGTTCGTATTCCGCTTTGTCGTGCTCCGACTGGACGCGGTCCAAAATGATGTCCAGTTCCTGAAGTGCAAACATCTGCCTAACGGTAGTCATTTACGCCGTCCTTGAAAGATTACCAACGGTTCCCACCGCCACACACTATCCGATTCTAGGAAGACGGCGGCTTGTTGTCAAATATTCGGGAGATGGCCCCGCGGCGAGGCAGGCGTTTGAAGATATGCTGACGGCCCGTTAATCCCGGTCCTGCGCCCCTTGTTTATTATCCCGCTTAGCCAACATAATCTGTGGAGCGAGACATCAGTAGGCAGCCCGGCGAACTTTTAGTGGGACGATGCGATGAGGGTCCTTCATTTTTCAGATCTGCATATCGGGGTGGAGAATTACGGCCGGATAGACCCGGAAACTGGGCTATCGACCCGACTCGGGGATTTTCTGGATTCCCTGGACCAGGTGGTGGAATTTGCCCTGAATGAAAGCGTTGACCTGGTTTTGCTGGCCGGTGACGCCTATAAAGGGCGCGACCCGACCCAGACCCACCAGCGGGAATTCGCCAAGCGTCTGAACCGTCTCTCCCAGGCCGGGATCCCCATCTTCCTGTTGGTGGGTAACCACGATCTGCCCGCGGCTTCAAGCAGGGCCACCGCGGTTGATATCTTCCCCACTTTGGAAGTCGCCAACATCTACGTCGGCAACAACCTTCAAACGTATCAGATCCCTACACCCTCCGGGCCCCTGCAGATACTGGCGGTGCCGTGGCCCCGCCGCAGCGCGATCTTGAGCCGGGAAGACTCCAGGGGCATGTCCATCGAGCAGGTGAGAGAGGCATTGGAACAAAGGCTGACCGACGGTATCGAACGCGAAGCGGATGCGCTGGACCCTGATGTGCCGGCCATACTCACGGGGCATGTCACGGTGAACGGGGCCACCGTGGGCACGGAACGTTCCATGATGTTAGGCCAAGACCATGTGCTGCTGGTCAGCGCCTTGGACCGGCCTCAGGTCGAGTACGTCGCCTTGGGCCACATCCACAAGCACCAGGTCCTGCGTTCCGACCCGCCCATGGTGGTCTACTCCGGCAGTCTGCAGAGGGTGGACTTCAGCGAAGAAGGGGATGAAAAGGGGTTCTGCGTTGTGGACTTGGACCCGGCGGCTCCGCAAGGCCAGCGGATGACGAATTTCGAGTTCCACAAGTTGGCGGCCCGAAGCTTCGTCACCGTGGACGTTTCGGTGGAACCCCAAGATGTCGACCCAACGGCCACGGTGGTCCGGGCCATCGCCAGGAAAGACATCGCCGACGCGGTGGTCCGGGTGCGCATCGCCCTGGCTGCGGAATCCGACGCCCATCTCAGGGAAACGGAGATTCGCGCGGCCCTTAAGCCAGCCCACTTCATAGCCTCTATCTCCCGGGAGATAGCCGGCGACCGGCGTACCCGAATCTCTCCCTCCGAAGGCGAAGACCTACAGCCGATGCAGGCCCTGGGTCTTTACCTGGATAGCAGAAAGATAGAGGGCGAACGCCGCGACAAGATCATGAGGAAGGCCGAGGAACTGATCGAACTGGACGCCGCTGAGCCGGAAGGCCTTTCGGGCGGTTAAGGTCCGTTGGCCTTCAGCCGGCGTCGTTGGTGCAAACTTGCTTGCCACAGCCAAGCTGTTCCAAAACGCGGTCGTACCGTTAAGCGAGTTTGCGTGCCAGGGAATGGCTGCCGTCGACCAAGTCTTTGAATACTTCTTGGACGGTCAATATCTCTGAGATCAGTCCGGCGCCGGCGCCGGTGTAGGCGATGCCGGTGTCGAAGTCGCCGTCAATGAAAGCGGCCCTGGTGCGGTCGATGCCCAGTTCCTGCTCCCAGGCGGCCGCGTCGTCGCCGCTGTCCAGGCCCGACTCCTTCATCTGCAATGCGATGCCCTGCTTGAGGATCCTGGTCGGGAAATTGTCTCCGCCGACGACGATCGTGCCACTGTCGATGGCCGCCACCACCGCAGTCTTGTATATCTGATGGGAGATGCATTCTTTGGTGGCGACGAATCTCGACCCCATCTGCACGCCCATGGCGCCCAGGGCCGTTGCGGCCACATAACCGCGTGCGTCTACGATTCCACCGGACGCGATCACCGGTATGGCGATCGACCCAACCACCTGGGGCACCAGTACCATGGTGGACACCTTATCGACGCCGCGCAGGCCGCCCCCCTCAAATCCCTCGGCGATAACCATGTCTACTCCCTGGGCCTCGGCGCCGCGGGCGTGCCGCACCGTGGAGACCTGGTGGATGACCGTCATGCCGTGGTCTTTAAAGGCGCCGGTGTACAGAGCTGGGCTGCCTCCGTAGGTGATGGCGATGTTGATGCCCTCTTGGGCCGCGGCCTCAATCATCTGCTCTATCTGAGGATGGGCCAGGTAAAATGAAACACCGAATGGCTTAGTCGTCATACGCTGGACGCGGCGGACCACTGCGTGGAGGTCGGCCACAGGGTCTCCGCCCAGCTCAACTCCGGAGGTGGGGTGCAATATTCCTAGTCCACCGGCGTTGGAAACAGCGGACACCAATTCTGGGTTGGAAACCCAGGGTAATCCCGCTTGGAGGACCGGATAGCTGATTCCTAATGCAGTGCTAACAGCCGTGCGTTTCATCTAAAATTTACCCGATCGGTCTCTCCGATTAGTTCGGAGAAACCTTGCATCTTGCGTGCCTGGAAACCAGGGTTTGAGCGCAGATTCGTTACTTGATTGACCGTTTCTAATCAGCCCGTCAAGAAGTCTGACCGATTGTACGGCCACGCCTAGGTAGTGTCAACTGATTTCGGATACCGGCCCCATCATTTTTGGTGCGCTGGGTATCGGCGCTTAGAGGTAATTTTCGGGTTGCTCAGGCAGCCCGGCTAGAGGATAATACGGCCCCAAGAGCACCCGGCCGGAAGTACCAACCGGCCCAGAGGGATTGGAGCGATCGCCCATGTTAACAAGACATGACAACGAAACACTGACCCGCACAGACCAAGGCACGCCCATGGGTGATGTCATGCGCCGTTACTGGCTGCCGGCGCTTTTGGCCAGTGAACTCCCGGACCCGGACTGCCCGCCGGTGCGGGTGCGGCTACTTGGCGAGCGATTGGTGGCCTTCCGCGACACCCAGGGAAAAATCGGGCTGCTCAGCGAGTTCTGTCCCCACCGCCGGACTTCATTGTTCTTCGGACGCAACGAGGAGGACGGTCTTCGTTGCGTGTACCACGGCTGGAAATTCGACGTGTCCGGGCAATGCCTGGACATGATGAACGAACCAGCGGATAGCGATTACCCCAGCAAGATTAAGACCACGTCCTACCCGGTTGTCGAGATGGGAGATCTGGTCTGGGCCTACCTGGGTCCGGCGGAGAAACAGCCGCCGCATCCCAAATTTGAGTGGACCCAAGTGCCAGATGACCACCGGCTGGTTTCCAAGAATTGGCAGGAATGCAACTGGCTCCAGGGGCTGGAAGGTGGTATCGACACCGCCCACGCTCCCATCCTCCACCGCCGCATCAGCGAAAACACCGACCGGCCTGGTATCTCCATCAGCACCGATCTGATCAAAGCCGAGGCGCCCAGGGTGGACGTCGACCGGACCGATTATGGGTACCGCTATGCGGGCATCCGGTCCCTCGGCGACCGGGGCGATCTGGTCCGTAGCTACCACTGGGTGATGCCGTTCCACCAATTCCGCCCCCTCCAGTTCGGAAATTACGGGCAAGATCCGCGCGAACTGATCGCCGGGCACATCTGGGTGCCCATGGATGACGAGAACTGCATGGTCTACAACTGGGTCTACAACTATGGCGGCACGCCGCTCACCCAAGCCGACCGCGATGAAGAGGTCCGGCTGGGCCGCGGTCCGGGCGAGGTGCTTCCGGACTTTAGGACCAAGCGCAACAAATCCAACGACTGGATGATCGACCGGGAGGTCCAGAGGACCGAGACCTTCACCGGGATCGAAGGCATAAATACGCAAGACCAGGCGATTCAGGAGAGCATGGGCCCCATCTTAGACCGGACCAAAGAAAACCTGGCCGCCAGCGACATGGCCATCGTCATCGCCCGGCGCATGCTGTTGGAAGCAGCCGGGTCTGTGGCCGACGGAGGCGACCCGCCCGGCGTCGGCGACTCGTACTACCATGTGCGCGCTATCGACGCCATCGTGCCCAACGACTCTGACTGGAAAGAGGAATTGGAAGCCCGGATGTACGGGCACTAGCCTGGGAAAATCCTCCCGTCATTCCTGCGGAGGCAGGAATCCAGATTGGTGGTGATAACCGACTTTCATCCTCCAGCGGAAGGGTGGGATGACGGCGGGGCCAGAAACGTCGATCCTCTCCTTTGATATTATCCGGAACACGAGAAAAACAATGAAAGCAGCAGTACTGTACGAGAGTTTCCAGCCGTTGGTGGTTGAGGAGCTGGAGTTGGACGCTCCCCACGAGCATGAAGTCTTGGTCAAGCTGACCGCCAGCGGGGTCTGCCACAGCGACCTGCACTACATGAAGGGAGACCGCGAGCATCCCCTGCCGGTTGTGTTGGGCCATGAGGGCGCGGGGATCGTCGAAGAGATCGGCCCCGGCGTCACCTACGCCCAGCCAGGCGACCACGTAGTGCTTTCATTCGTGCCGACTTGCGGACATTGCTCCTACTGCGTCAAGGGAAGGCAGAACCTGTGTGAGGCCCGCTACCAGCTCAAGGGGAAGATGCTGGACGGCACCACCCGCCTCCACAACAGCGCCGGAGACGTCCACCACTTCAACGGCCTCTCCACATTCGGCGAGTACGCCGTGGTGCCCGAAGACAGCCTGGTGAAGATACGGGAGGATGCCCCGTTGGACCGGGTGGCGCTTATCGGATGCGGCGTGCCCACGGGCGTCGGCGCCGTCATCAACACAGCCAAGGTGAAGCCCGGCAGCAGCGTCGTGGTGATCGGCGTCGGCGGGGTAGGTCTGAACGTGGTGCAAGGCGCGGTGCTTGCCGGGGCCGAATCGATCATCGCCGTGGACATCTACGGGGACAAATTGGAGCATGCCCTACAGTTCGGGGCCACCCACCTGGTGAACGCCGCCACCGAGGACCTGGTGGAAAAGGTCCGTGACATCACCCGGGGCGAGATGGCCGATTACGCCTTCGAGGTCATCGGCTCGGTCGATGCCATCAACCAGGCTTTGGCCACCACCAAGCGCGGCGGCACCACTGTGATAGTAGGCGTTGCCCCAAAGGGCGCCGAACTGACCATCGACCCCGACTTCCTGCATCTTGACCGGGTCCTGATGGGCTGCACCTACGGCTCCGTCTACCCCCGGGCCGACATGCCCATGCTGATCGACCTATACATGGCCCGCCGCCTGAAACTGGACGAACTGATCAGCGCCACCGTCAAACTGGACCAGATCAACGACGCATTCCAGGCATTGGACATGGGAGAGGTGGCGAGGACGATCATCCGGTATTAGACGGAGCGGAAATCCCCCTGGCCCCCTTTATAAAAGGGGGAATCTCTTGGTTCTCGCTGGCATCACTTCCGGCTCAAGCAACACTCAATAGCAGACAGAGAGAGCCCCACTTTCGTAAAGGGGGGTTGGGGGGATTTTAGCCCCACGCCGCCATCGCTTACGCCGTCCACCACCCTGCAAGTCGACGCAGAAATCCCACAAATTTCCGCGCAGGCTGAGCCGCTACCACCAGATCGTTTTGATCACGAAGATCACGGCCAACAACAAACCCCCCACCATTGCCCTTTTCAACGCTCTCAATAATAATTCGTTGAAAGACACTAGGCCCCCGGCGGCCTCATGGTGTGCCAGGTCGTGGCCTGCTCGTAGGCGTGGGCCACTTTGAAGATCGTCTCCTCGGCGCCGGGGCGGGCGCCTATCTGAA
>JACZYV010000198.1:0-4723 GCA_022570905.1 Chloroflexota bacterium | reverse complement strand
AATTCACAAACAGCTAGTGATGGCTAAAGATGTCCACAAGAGCACGCAGATGTCGCTAAATTGGGGAAAAACAACCGATGATTGCCCCTAGATTTCGGTTGACTCAGGACGGAATGGGTTGACATAATTAGTTAACGATTTTCTCGACCCCGAAGCCGAGATAGGAGTAAGCCAACATGGGAAAAGACCCTTTGGATGTCCTAGAGAAAAGAAACTGCCCGGTTTGCGACGAACCGTTAAACGACCCTGTAGCTATATATTCAATCAGAGAGGCCTTGAAGGGCACCATCGCGAAGACTTGCATTAATTGGCAAGAAAACGCGGTTTATCCGTTGGACTGTGGCCACAAGGTGAAGATGGAGAGAGACGCGGAGCCCACTGACGGCGGGTTCACGTATCGGTTGGTGCCGGTCTTGTTCGGTGTCGCCACCTGGTCCCACCGCACGATGACCACATCCCCAGCGTCCAGCATGACGTGAAACCCGTTGGCTAGCTCGCCTGGGAAGTCCACGGTCCGCTGGTATGCGTTGATTTCCTCCTTGCCACAATGGCCAGCGTACCTGCCAACGCATCCAGGTTGGATTATTACGTGATTCTTACATTCACCGCCGAACTCCTCGATATACTGGCGTGCCAGGTGGTGGCAAACGGGTGGAGAACCGGCCCGAAGTCATTCCATTAGACCTGTTGACAAAACCGGCCCAAAGTCATTCCATTAGACCTGTTGACAAGACCGCGAAAGAGTGAAGGCCTCATTTGAGCAATTCCACTGTAAACGAGGTTGTCGTGAGAGACCAAAGGGGTGGCATTGCCATTCTCACGGCCTTGGGGTTCCTGCTCTTCTCCGTTCCTCTAATCACTGCCTCTCTGAACCTAGCCCAAAACACCGCCATCGACGCCCGAGTAAAAACCATCATCATGCAGCGGCAATACTGCGGCCTGGCGGTGAATGAATATCTCACCTACCTGTTAGCCGACACCGCCCGTTGGGACGTTTGGCTGGCGACCAATGTGGACCCCGGGGACCCAACGGGTGCCACCCACACCGAAACTACGGATCTCTGCGGAAAGGACATCACGATCACGGTGATTCAGCAGGCCGTATTACCTCCTGCGGATGTTGACGACTCCTTGGATAGTTTGGTCACCATCCCAGCACTCGCCGCCTATAACAAGAGGGCACTCCAGGTGACCAAGACGGTGTCAGACTCCAATCCAACCGGCGGCGATTCGGTCACCTACACGATTACGGTTGCCAATCGTGACGACGCACAAGCCGACCTCAGAAACATCAAAGAGACTCTCCCGGACGGTTTCTCCTACGATTGTAGCGGCCCGGCTGATCAATTAACTCTGCCGGGAGCGACCCCTGCGGACATTGTCCCCAAAGGTGGCTGTCCAGATCCAGATGACACTGACATTGAGTGGAACATACCAGGAAACCCCGATCTCCAGCCTGGGGAGTCAGCCACCTTGACCTTCACAGCAGTAACCGGCTTAACGTTCGGTTCCTATTGCAATGAGGTCGCCGCAAAACCAGATGAGAACGATAATACGAGCGGAAAGACAGCAATCGTTCAGATCGGTCCCACCCCAGGTCTTTGCTCAGGTGAAGCATTGGTGGGGACCAAGACCTGGACCGCTGCCAACTTGGTTTCAACAAACACGAATACCTCTCCTTACAGTTACACTTTCGAGGTCGAATTCGAGATAAAGTTGGAAAACATCGGGACCGAAGATCTTGATCTCGCAGAATTGATCGATCTGTTGCCGACTGGCTTTTCTTTCGTCTCCACAAGTACATCCGGTGACATCATCGACGCGCCATCGAGTATTCAGTTCGAAACCTTGGTTGATCGCGAAAAGATTATTTGGCGTTTCACCCCAGATGTAACCTTGGCTTCCGATACCACGCAAATGCTCAAATACACGACCTTGGCGGTCATTTCCAGGGGAAATCACCGGAGCGATCTTATAATGGATTTCGCAGGTGGAACCTTCACGCGAGACAAGTATACCTGGCCCACGGCGATGCTTGGAGTGAGAGATGTTTTCACCGTGTCAGCCACCTCCGATGACGATGGAAAAGTAGTGGTTACTCAGCATGTGTTGGTCGCGAACCAGAGCGGCATAGTCGATTTCTGGGATCTGAAATAGCTCTGGCTTAGATCATGAGCTCCGGGAATCCGGCGCGTTTCAGATGGGACCCAGGTAGTGCATACACATTGATCGTGTCCCAGTCCGGCCGGCGTACTTGCCGGTGGTGATGGTCACCCGGTCGCCGCGGCGCCGCATCCATCTCATGGGGGCAGACGATAGGAAACGGTCATGCGACCGGGGAAGAGGGCGGTGTCAGTTATTGTTGCGGGCGTTTGAATATTGCTGTACCAACCGTTCTTACCTCATATTCTTCGTGGATATCCACGACATTTACTAGCTCCCAGCCGTCTAACCCGCGTTGAATGAACCATTCGTTGCGCAATTCTGTTGATTCTGGATTATCGGAGTTGCGAATTAGCAATTGTTCGATTCGATATTCCCAGATGACCATTGGTCTCCTCTCGGATAGTAAAACGTTAGATGGCATACTACCATCCGCCAGGGAGCGGGAATCAGACCTCCCGTAAACGCCTGGGCACAGCGGGGGTCTCCCAGGCAAAGAAAAGGGGCCAGCTTAGGCCAGCCCCTTGGTGCCTAGTTGCCGGTGTTGGTGTCCGGACCGTCAATCTAACAGAACCGCCGCATTTGACCCTTTCTTGAGACTCGTTCGGTGCACCACAGTTAGGGTTTTTGATGTGCTGTGAGTATCGCTGCGATAAGATGATGGGATTGCCACCGGTTATGCGCCCGTTCTCGAGGACCGTGGCAGAAGCTCTGCTGGATGTTATCGTACTGACCCATGAGACTCGTTCTGACCGCCGTTCTTGTCTCCATCGCCGGTTGCTCCGCCGCCGTCGGGGAAACATTGCTCCGATGTGATGATTGCGAAGAAGTCCGGGTAATCCGGGTGATCGACGGCGATACCTTGGACACACCCTCCGGCCGTATCCGGTTATTTGGGGTCGATACACCCGAGATTGGTGAGCGCTGCGCGGTAGAGGCCGCCAACCGATTAAGCGGGCTTGCCGGCAACTCGGTCCGCTTGGAGGATGGGCCGAGGCTGACCGACCAGTTTGGCCGGCGCCTGGCCTACGTCTACACCAAGGACGGTTTAAGTATCGATGAGATACTGGTCCGGGAAGGCTTAGGTACCGCTTGGACCGAAGACGCCCAGCACCGGGACTATCTGGTGGGTTTGGAACGGGACTCCAGGGCGTCCGAATTCGGATGCCTGTGGTCAAAGTGAGACAGGCGACTTCGCTGGGTCCGAAATAACCAGGAGGAATCATGACCGACACGGGTAAATCACAGCCGCGGGTGGTGGTCACCAAGCTGGAGGGCCGGGGTCCGCTGAACCTGCTGGGAAAGGAGACTTTCTTGGCCTTGAAGGCCGAGTTGGACCGATTGGACCAAGACCGGAGCGTTAGGGCAGTCATCCTGACGGGGTCTGGAGACCGCGCCTTCTCCGCCGGGGTGGACCTGCATCAGATGAAAGACCTGGACCCAGCGGACGCCGAGGCGTTCATCACGGCGTTGCACGGGCCGGCCAGAAAGCTGCTCACCATGGCCATCCCCGCCATCGCCGCCATCAGGGGCCCGTGCTTGGGCGGGGCCTTGGAGTTGGTCCTGGCCTGCGACATCCGCATCGCAACCGAGGACGCCGTGTTGGGCCTGCCGGAGGTACAGGTGGGGATACCGTCGGTGATCGAGGCTTCATTGCTGCCGCCCACAATCGGGCTGGGCCGGGCCCGCCGCCTGCTGCTCACCGGTGAGACTGTGAACGCGTCAGAGGCCCTGGCCATGGGGCTGGTGGACCGTGTCGTTCCCGCCGGCGCGCTGATGGATGTGGCCCATGAAACGGCCAACCGGTTCTTGGGCATGAGCCGGGACGTGCTGGCGTCCCAGAAGAACATCGTGGCCAAATGGCTGGAGTTGGGGGAAGAGGCGTCCGCCCAGTTCACCATCAAGGAATTTGCCCGCATCTTCAACACCCCGGCCCCACACGAGGGAATGGCCGCATTCTTGGAGAAGCGGGCGCCGGATTATGGGGACGGGTAGGCGTCCTACCAGCTATGCCCCGGCTCCCTTTCCTGCAGCACCTCGCCGAAGAGGGTCAGCACCTGGTCGATCTGCAACACCACGGCGGCGGTCTTTGATTCGGGGTCGGTGATCAGGCCCGACTCGAATAGCCGGTTGATGGCGTCCTCGTAGACCGGACCCTCCCGGTGGACGGAGGCGGTGCACCGGAACTTCCAGCCCGTTTGCTGCTCCGAGTGCCGGAACAGCAGCACCACTTTTGGGTTGTCTTCGATGTGTTCCAGGGGTGTGCGCCCGGTCCGGTCCCGGTAGACGAAGGAGCTATCGTCCAGGGCCAAGACGGTGCCGATGTACCCGCAATTTGGCGTGCCATCGGGCGAGGCGGTGGCGACGATGCATGGGTTGCCGCTCTCCCGGGCGTTGTTCACCAACTCGCGCATCTCTTCGGTCAGCTTTATCAAAATCGCCTCCTTTGCTACGGGCTAGGCCGGGTAGTGCTCTTTCCACCAGCGGGCGATCTCGTCCCGCCGGGCGAACCAGACCCCCTCTTTCTCCGAGGCGTATTTCAGGAATTGGTCCAGGGCGT
>JACZYV010000197.1:0-4763 GCA_022570905.1 Chloroflexota bacterium | reverse complement strand
GACTCCGGAGTCTCTGCCCTGGACCGATTGGCCCGACTGGAGCAAGGTGACCCTGGCCATGGAGCAGGCCCCCACCATCTACACCCCCGGCGAGACGCTGGCCTACCACCCCATCAACTACGGCTGGGTCATCGCCGAGTTGGTCCGCAGGGTGGACGGCCGCACCTTCGATAGATTCCTGGCGGAAGAACTGACGGCTCCTCTGGGCATGAACAGCACCTATGTGGGCCTGCCACCGGACCTACAGGACCGGGTATCGCCCATGCATCTGATGGAAGACGACGCAGACGCCAGCGGTTATAGCGCGACCTTCAGCAGGCCAACGGTGCTCCAGTCCATCGTGCCCGGCGCCAACGGCGTCGCCACCGCGGGAGACCTGGCCCGGTTCTACGCCATGATGGAGCGCAAGGGGTCGTTGGACGGCGCCACCGTGATCCAGTCGGCCACTGTTGAAGAAGCCGTCGAATTTCAAGTTGAGGGCGTCGACAAAACCATCGGAACATTCGCCCAGCGGTCCCTGGGCCTGGCCCTAGCCGACGAACGCATGGGGACCCCCACCGGCGACCCGCTGAAGACCTTTGGCCACGGCGGCGCCGGCACCTCCATCGGATGGGCCGACTTCGAATCGGGCCTGGCCGTTGGCTACATCACCAACGGCTTCCGAGGCGCCGCCACCAACAACCTCCGGCTGGCCGCCATCTCCCAAGCCGTCCGGGACGCCTGCATCTAACCTTTGGGCGCCGGGCCGTTCACGGCGTTTTTGATGGCCTTCCGCGGACTTCCGCGCCTTCGCCCGGCGGACCGTGACTGGCCGCATCCGTTCCGGTTCTACCCTACGTATCTGATTCAGATGCTTATCAGAATCGACTGTAATCGTGCGCTTTGGCGGAGGAATGAACTGTGGACACCACCGATAGATTCCTAGGCGGCAGTCTTTCCCGGCGGACCTTCCTGAGCCGGTTGGCCCTCGTCGCGGGCGGATCGGCCGTTGCCTTGGCCTGCGGCTCTGAAGCCACCGCATCGCCGAGCCCAACAGCCGAGTCCACCACGGCGCCCGCACGCACCGGTGGGGACTCGGCCAAGCCCGATTCGATAGAAGCCGGCCCCATCGAGTTTGACGCCGACGGAGAGAAGTTGCTGGGCTATCTGTCCCGGCCCACGCTCCCCGGCCCCCATCCCGCCATCGTGGTGGTGCACGAGAACCGGGGCCTGCTGCCCCATTTCTTAGACCTAACCCGCCGTTTGGCCCGGGAAGGGTACGTCGCTCTGGCGATAGACATGCTCTCCCGGCAGGGCGGCGCGGACTCCTTCGCCGACGCCAACGAGATGCGCACCGCTCTGGGCCGCATCCCACGAGACCAGGTCGTTTACGACGGCAACGCCGCGGTTGCATTTCTTCAAGACCAGTCCTACGTCCGGAGGGACCGGGTCGGCGCCATGGGCTTCTGCTTCGGCGGCAGCATCGTGTGGCTGATGGCCGTTGGCAATCCAGAACTTAGGGCGGCGGTCCCCTTCTACGGCAGCGCTCCGCCCCTGGAAGACGTGGCCAACCTGCAGGTCCCGGTGCTGGGGATCTATGCCGGAGAGGACTCGCGCATCAACGCGGGGGTGCCCAGTCTGGAAGCGGAGCTGTTGGCCCAACAGAAGGACTTCAAGTTCGTGACCTACCCTGGGGCGGGCCACGCCTTCTTCAACGATACCGGCAGCCGTTACCACCCTCAGGCCGCCGAAGGGGCTTGGATGGAAACCTTGGACTGGTTCGAAGACCATCTGATGGACGCCTAAGATTCAGGCCCGACCCTAACAAGCTGTTTGCCGAGGTTCTTGCTGGTCAGCACCCGTAAAAAGGCGTTCGGGGTGTTCTCCAGTCCATCGGCGATATCGTATTGATATTGCAGGTTACCGGCGCGGTACCAGTTGGCTAGGCGTGTCCGCGCCTCTTGGTAGCGTTGCTCATAATCGAGGACGATGAAACCCTGGATCCGGGCGCGGGCGATCAAGATCTGGCGCATGAATCGAGGGCCGATATCCGGTTGCCCGAATGTTTCCGCAAGACTTACGGTGCCGCACAACGCGATGCGGGCGTTGGTAGCTAGATTCTGCAGCACTGCGTCATGGATCGGGCCGGCCGTGTTGTCGAAGAACACGTCGACGCCTTCGGGACAGACCTTGGCGATGGCCGCCGCCAGGTCAGGTTCGGTTCGGTAGTTGATGCCCGCGTCATAGCCCAACTCACGGCACCGGGCGATCTTTTCTTCGGAGCTCGTGACCGCGATGGCACGGCAGCCGGAGAGTTTCGCGATCTGGCCGGCGATCTGACCAACCGAACCGGCGGCGGCGGAGATGAGAACCGTATCGCCGGGTTTCATCTCGGCCACGTCGAGCAGGCCGAAATATGCGGTCAGACCGTTCAGGCCGAGGAAATCCAGCCAACAGGGCGGGGGCGCGAGACCGGTGTCGACACGACGCACCACCGCCGGAGAGAGAACGGAAAAGTCCTGCCAGCCGAAGGAGAAGTCGGAGACCACGATATCACCCTGTTTGTATGCAGGGCTGTTGGAACGGACGACCTCACCGATGGCGCCTCCAACCATCACCTCGCCTGGGCTGACACCGGTGGCGTAGTTCTTCTGCGGACTGATTCGGGCGCGCATGTAGGGCGCAACGTCGAGATAGATCGCCCGGACCAGCATCTCGCCCTCCCCTGGTTCCGGAATGGGGCTCTCTGACATTTCCCAATCGCTTTCTGATGGCATGCCTTCGGGGTAGGACACCAACCGCCATTGACGATTCGTATCGGGCATTTCAAAAGTCCTCCACAAAACCAACTGGGAGGAGGGTAGCACCGATTCGATTTCAGGAGAAATGGGAGACCGAGACGGGACGACGCTTAGCCTGAGCGCTGGGTCACCCCGCCAAATGCGCTCTCAAACGCCTCCAGGGTGAGGTTGGCGGCCTGGGCCATCTGGGAGATGAAATCACGGTCCCTCCAGTCCTCGGCGTCCAACCGGATCATGTATTCCCGGGCGACCGCGTAGTACTCGGAATCTATGTCGACGGTCCGGACGCGGATGCGTCCTGTGTCCGGGTCCCGCAGGTCGTCAAAGGCCAGCACCTTCCGCTGGCCGTCCACCTGGCAGATCATCCCCCCGAACCGCAGCCGTTCGTCGTCCGTGTCCGACAGCAAGAACCGGACCGCGCCGTAGCCCAGAGTCCGGGTGTAATCGATGTCGAAGGGTATGGGAGGGGCGCACCGAAGCTGGTAGCCCAATGTCACATCCACGATGGCGATCTGCTCGCCCCTTTGGGCAAAGGCCTGCTGGACCTGCCGCCGCAATATGATCGCCAACGGGATGTCATTCAGGCTGATGTGACCGTAGGAATCATACTCGACGGTCACGCCCGGCAGGTTCCTCAATTCATCCACGGACATCTTTTCGGCGATACCCTCCGCGATCACGGCGACACCGTGCTCGTTGCCCATCACCCGGCGCTTCAATATCGCGCCTTCCAATATCTTGGAGACCTCGTCCAACCGCGGCCCATCATCGGGGAATTCCTCCGGGATCAGCGCCAGGGTGGCCCCGGCGGCTTTGGCGATCCCCAGGGCAAGGTGGCCCGCCTCCCGGCCCATCACGACGATGAAATACCACCGGTTGGTGGTCCGGGCTTCCTCCATCAGATTGAGCACCGCCTCGGTGCCGACCTGACGCACGGTCTCAAACCCGAACGTGGGCTGCCCTCCCGGCAGCGGCAGGTCGTTGTCGATGGTCTTGGGCACGTGGGCCACTTTCAGGCTGCCCCCAGCGGCCTTGGCGATCTCCGAGGCCCCGAAAGCCGTGTCGTCGCCGCCGATGGTGACCAGGTAGCCGATACCCAGCGTTTTGATGCTGTCCACCGTCCGCTGCAGGTCTTCCGGGTTGCGGGCCGGGTTGGTCCGGGAAGTCCGGAGGATCGATCCGCCCTGAGCGTGGATCCGGGAGACGTCCGGGATGTCCAAAGGCCGGACCATGTCGGTCCGGCCATCCGCCAGGTGCTTATATCCGTCGAGTATCCCCACCACGGACAAGCCCGAATTCACGGCCTCGATCACCGCGGCGCCGATGGCGCTGTTGATGCCAGGGGCGGGTCCGCCGCCGACTAATATTCCCATCCGTGCCGTCGTTTTCATGGGTACGCCACCCCTTGTATGCCGGGTTAAATTCCAATCGTTCCTTGTCTAGTCCGATGCCAGAGGCGCCGGTAGCGATCTATCTCCCGAGGGGTCGGCGGCCAGGCGGTCATACGCCGCCTGGATGTTTGGTAGAGGTCTGCTCTACTCCATGATAAAGACACATTTCCCGGTTGTCGCGCCGTCGAATTCTTTGAAGGCCTCCACCGCCTGGTCCAACCGGTAGCGGTGGGTGATCAGCTTGTGCAGCGGGGCCTTGGTGTCCACGAAGAACCGCTCGATCTCGATCAACTCCGACTTGCTGAAGGTCCAGGAGCCGAAGATGGTGGCGACCTTAAAGATGACGTCACGGTTGAAGTCGATCTCCGCTGGGCCGCCGATCCCCACGTAGCAGCACCGGCCGAAGGGACGCAGACATTCCAGCACCTGCTGTCTCGCTTTGGGGTTGCCCGAGGTCTCCATGGTGGCGGTCGCGCCCAGGCCGCCGGTCAGCTCCCGGATGGCCTCCACGGCATCGACCTCCGACGGGTTTATGACGTGGTCCGCGCCCAACTCCGTGGCCAGGGCCAGCCGTTCCGGCACCACGTCCACG
>JACZYV010000049.1:0-17681 GCA_022570905.1 Chloroflexota bacterium | reverse complement strand
GTCCCGACGAGACTCTTCGACGAATGCAACCACCTTGGAGACCATCTCGTTGGCGTGGGCCGCGTCGGTGCTCACGCAGCAGACGGCTAGGGTTAGCCGTTGCCACAGCTCTTGGTCTTCCACTTCGGCCACCGCCACGTTGAAGGTGTTGCGGATGCGGGCGGAGAGAGAACGGGCCACCTGCCGCTTGTCTTTGAGACTGGCTGACTCGGGCAGATGGAGCATGATTCGGCAAACACCTATGTGCAAAGCGGCCTCCCGTCCCTGCCCGAAATAAGCAGCGAATAATCGTTGGTGTTCTTGACTAGCATCGAACGTACATTATAGATTATAGGCAACGGCAGACCGATCTGACGCCGTAGATTGCCCAATTAGAAGTCCGAGTTCACCCTCTGGCGTTCTGAATTGGTTATTTCGCCAACAGAATTCCGTCGGTGAGGGAACTAAAACGCCATGGCCCCCAACTCCGAATCTCGACAGAGCCGCTCGGAAGTGCCCGAGGTTGTCATCAGCCGGCTTCCGCAATACGTGCGGATACTCAACCGCCTGCTGGACGACGGGACTCAGGTGGTCAGCTCCCAGCAACTGGGCGAGAAACTCCAGGTGACCCCCGCCCAGATACGCAAGGACCTCAGCTATTTTGGGCGGTTCGGAAAGCAGGGCCGCGGCTACAGTGTGCGCGACCTATTGGACCGCCTGCGGCAGATTCTGGGCATCAATTCCCCTTGGAATGTCGCCGTGGTTGGAGTCGGCCGTCTGGGCCGGGCGATCTTGAGCTACCCCGGTTTCAACCCCGACGGGTTCCACCTGGTCGCGGCGTTCGATCTCGACAAAAAGGTTGTCGGTGAGACCATTGGTGGGTTGGTGGTGCGTAACATGGATGAGTTGGACCAGGTCGTGAGCAGTGAGAAGATCAGCATCGGCATCGTCGCGGTCCCGGTCGAGTACACCCAGAACGTTGTCGACCAGTTGGTGGCCTGCGGCGTCAAGGCCATTCTGAACTACGCGCCAATCACCCCGCAGGTGCGGGAGGGCATCCGGATCCGCAATATCGACCCGGTGCTGTCGCTACAATCGATGACCTATTACATCAACGACGAATAACGCTGCTGACCTGCGGAGCGTAGGGGCACGGTCCCGATTGATCGGGATGCCCCTACCTCTTTGTGACGCCCACCGCTACAGAGAAATGGGATCTGCGTCGTTCGAAATCAGATATAAGACCTATCCAACAACGTAGGGGCGGGTTTTAAACCCGCCCTCCCGCCCGTAATCCAAATTTCTGCCAGCCAGAACCTTGGTCCTCTTCCGGGCGGGCCAATTGTCTTACCAACCACCGCGGCAAAAGAAAAGGGCATCCCGATGCCATCGGGATGCCCCTACGATTGCCCTCAGAGCCAATTTCAATCTTTCCCTACTAAGCGGATGAACCAGGGGGAGGCTGACCCGTCCGAGGCCTATGGCGCTGCACCAGGTTGAGCCGGACCTGGGCACGTTGCAACGAGTGCAATGCCCTCTCCGACTCCATATCTGAATCATGCTTGGCCAGGCGTTCTTGCGCCCGTTGCATGGCCTGCTGGGCGCGTTCTTCGTCAATCTCGTCGGACCGCTCACAGGCGTCGGCCAGCACGCTGACCCGGTTGCCCAATACCTCCATGAAGCCGCCGGACACGGCCACGTACATATCCTCTCCGCTCTTCCGGACCGTCAACTCGCCGGCCTTGAGCATGGTCATCAACGGAGCGTGCTTGGGGAGTATCCCCAGTTGCCCGTCGACCCCAGGCGCGATCACCATGTCCACTTCGTCGGAGTAGACCTGGCGTTCGGCGGTGATTATTTCCAGCATCATTGGCATGGTTGGTTACCTACCCCTGGGCCTGCAACTCGGCGCCTTTCTCAACTGCCTCTTCGATGGTGCCCACCATGTAGAACGCCTGCTCGGGCAGGTCGTCGTGCTGGCCGGACAGAATCTCGGCGAAGCCCCGGACCGTCTCGCGCAGCGGCACGTATTTTCCAGGCTGGCCGGTGAAGGTCTCGGCCACGAAGAACGGCTGGGTCAGGAACCGCTGGATCTTCCGGGCGCGGAACACGGTCTGCTTGTCCTCTTCCGACAATTCTTCGATACCCAGGATGGCGATGATGTCCTGGAGGTCTTTGTAGCGTTGCAGCACCTGCTGGACCTGCCTGGCCATGTTGTAGTGTTCTTCACCCACGATGCCGGGCTCCAGGATCCTGGAGTAAGAGGCCAGCGGGTCCACCGCCGGGTACAGGCCCTGGGCGGACAATGCCCGCTCCAAAGACACCACGCCGTCCAGGTGGCCGAAGGTGGTGACGATACCGGGGTCGGTGTAGTCGTCCGCAGGCACGTAGATGGCCTGGAACGACGTGATGGAACCGCTCCTGGTGGAGGTGATGCGTTCTTGCAGGGCGCCCATCTCAGTGCTAAGTGTTGGCTGGTAACCCACGGCGGAGGGCATCCGGCCCAGCAGCGCCGAGACCTCCATTCCGGCCAGGATGTACCGGTAGATGTTATCGACGAAGAGCAGTACATCTTGGTGCTCCTCGTCTCTGAAATACTCGGCCATCGTTAAACCGGTGAGCCCGATCCGGGCGCGGACGCCCGGGGACTCGTTCATCTGACCGAACACCAATACAGTGCTGGAGAGCACGCCTGATTCTTGCATCTCGTGCCACAGGTCGTTGCCTTCCCGCGACCGCTCGCCAACACCGGCGAACACCGAGACCCCCTTGTGGACGGCGCCGATGTTGCGGATCAGTTCCTGAATGATAACGGTCTTGCCCACGCCGGCCCCGCCGTAGGCGCCGATCTTGCCACCCTTCATGAAGGGTGTGATCAGATCGAAGACCTTGATCCCAGTTTCCAGGAGCTCAACGGTCTGGACCTGGTCGTCGAAGGGAGGAGGGTCGCGGTGGATGGGCCATTTCTGGGCTGTCTCCACCGGGCCCAGGTTATCCAACGGCTCCCCGAGGACGTCGAACAGGCGGCCCAAAGTCTCTGGACCCACCGGAACGCTCACCTTCTGGCCGGTATCGTTCACTTCAACGCCGCGGGCCAGTCCGTCAGTGGCGCCCAGGGCCAAACAGCGGACCCAGTTGTTGCCGACGTGCTGCTGCACCTCCAGCGTCAACTTCTCTCCAACGTTGTCCAACTCGAGCGCGTCGAACAGATTGGGTAATTCGTCCGCCGGGAATTCGATGTCTACGACGGTTCCGATCACTTGGACGACTTTTCCGGTGGCCATTGGCTTCTCCTGATTAAGGGTTACTCGCTATCGGGGCGTTTCTAGCCTTCTAGGGCCATCTGGCCGCCGATCAGGTCCAGCAGTTCGTTGGTTATGCTTTCCTGCCGCAGCTTGTTCATCGTCAGGGTCAGTTCTTCGGACAGTTCGCTGGCGTTGTCGGTGGCGGCCCGCATGGCCACCATCCGGGCTGATTGTTCGCTGGCGATGGACTCCAAGATGGCGTGGTAGACCTGCATCTCCACGAACCGGGGCAGCAGGTCTTGCAGCACGGCCAGGCTGCCGGGCTCGTAGATGTAGCCCGCCCTCTCGGCGGATGTTAATTCAGCCGGAGCTATGGGGAGCAGTTTTTCGATCACCGGCTCTTGAGACATGGTCGAGACATATCTGGTGTAGGCCAAGTAGACTTCGTCAGCCTCGCCGGCGGAGTAAGAGTCGATGATTATGTGAGATATGGCTTGGGTGTCGATCAGATGGGGCGTCTCGCCCAAGTCTGTGAAGGTCGCCTTCAGGTCCTGGTTGGTGCGGGTCATGAAATCGCGGCCCTTGCGGCCTACCGCGATCGCCTGCACCGGGACTTGCTGTTCCAAGATGAATTGGCCCACCCGCCGGTTCAGGTTGGCGTGCAGGCCTCCGCACAGACCACGGTCGGGACTGATCATCAGCACGGTGGCTTTTTCCACCGGACGGACGGCCAGTAACGGCTGGTCCCCGGCGTCGTCTTCCACCGGCTGGGCCACCAGGTGGGAGATGACCTCTTGAATCTTGACCGAATAGGGCCGTCCCTCAAGCACGGCTGTCTGGGCCCGCCGCATCTTGGAGGCGGCGATCAGCGACATGGCGTTGGTCACCTTGGCCGTGTTATCCACGCTGCGGATCCGCCGGCGAATGTCTCTAACGCTAGGCATCTATCTGTCTATTATCCAATCTCGCGTGAAAATACGGCCTAGCCGGTGAAGGTTGGCTTGAAATCGTTGATCGCTTTGGTCATCTCGGCCGACAATTCGTCGGATATGTCCTTGGTCTCGGCGATGGCGGTCAGCACGCCGGGGTGAGAGCCGGCGATGTACCGGAGCAGTTGCTCCTCGAACGCCCCCACCTTCTCGATCTCCACGTCTTGCATCAGGCCTTCGTTCACCGCGAACAGGATGACCACTTCGCTCTCCAAGGACAGGGGGACATACTGACCCTGCTTCAGCACCTCGGTGGCCAATTGGCCCTGGGCCAACTGGGCCCTGGTGGCGGCGTCCAAGTCGGCGGTGCCGAACTGGGCGAAAGTGGCCAGTTCCCGGTATTGCGCCAAGGACAGGCGAAGCTGGCCGGCAACCTTGCGGATGGCCCTGGTCTGGGCGGCGCCACCCACGCGGGATACTGAAAGGCCCACGTTCACCGCTGGGCGGATGCCCGAGTTGAACAACTCGGTCTCCAGGTAAATCTGGCCGTCGGTGATGGATATCACGTTGGTCGGGATGTAGGCCGAAACGTCGCCAGCTTGAGTCTCAATTATGGGCAGAGCGGTGATGGAGCCTCCGCCGTGGGCTTGGTCCAGCCGGGCGGACCGCTCCAACAAGCGGCTGTGCAGGTAGAAGATATCTCCGGGGTAGGCCTCGCGGCCGGCCGGGCGCCGCAGGAGCAGCGACATCTGGCGGTAGGCCCAAGCGTGCTTGGTCAGGTCGTCATAGACGATGAGAACGTCTTTGCCCTGGGCCATGAATTCTTCGGCCATGGCGCAACCGGCGTAGGGAGCGATGTATTGAAGGGGAGCCGGGTCTGACGCTCCGGCGGTGACCACGATGGTGTGTTCCATCGCGCCGGCTTTTTCCAGAGAGCCAACAACTTGGGCTACCTTGGCCTGTTTCTGGCCGATGGCCACGTAGATGCAGGTCAGGTCGCCGCCTTTCTGGTTGATTATCGTGTCCAGGGCGATGGCGGTCTTTCCAGTGGAACGGTCGCCGATAATCAATTCCCGTTGGCCTCGGCCGATGGGAATCATGGCGTCGACGGCCTTGATGCCGGTCTGCACCGGCTGGTCGACGGACTGGCGGGAAACCACGTTGGGGGCCACATTTTCCACGGACCGGGTACCGGTGGTCTGCACCGAGCCCTTCCCGTCCAGGGGCCGGCCCAAAGGGTCAACCACGCGGCCGATCAGAGCGTCGCCCACGGGCACCTCGATGATCCTGCCGGTAGACCTTACCCGGTCGCCCTCTTTCACGGCGTTGGCGTCGCCCAAGATGGCCGCGCCCACGATGTCAGATTCCAAGTTCAGGGCCAGACCAAGAACGTCATTCCCGAAGTCCAGCAGTTCGTTGGACCGGACTCCCTGCAGCCCCTGGATGCTGGCTACACCGTCGCCCACTTGGACCACCGTGCCCACATCCACCAGGGCCAAATCTCCGCCAAATTCTTCGATCTGACGCTTTATCAGCGAGACTATGTCCTGTCCTCTGGTCGCCATCAGAGGTTCTCCTTTCGGTAACGATTAGGTCAGAGGCGGTGTTGCCGCCACTGGCTTTTCCCCGAGGGCCCCTTGGTCCAACACCCGTTGCATGATTGGGACAAGGGACCAGATTAACTTTATAAGCCGGGACTGCTACGCCGGGGAGGCAATCTCCGCGTGCAATCGGTTGCGCAGCCCATCCAGCCGGGCCTTGGTGCTGCCGTCCAGCAGCCGGTCGCCGATCTGGATCACCAGGCCTCCGAGGATCGATTCATCGACCTTGGTGGTTAGCACTACTTCGCTGCGGACCAGTCCGATTACGAAGCTGGTGATGCGTTCAGTCTCGGCGCTTTCCAGTGGCACGGCGGTGGTGATCTCAACCCGTTGCCGTCCCAGGTGTCTGTCCAGCAACTCGGTGTAACCCAAATACACGCCGACGATGGAGTCCACCGAATTCTTGGACACCAAAAGGTCAACCAGGTTTCGCACCATGGGGTTGACGCCGGCCAGGACCGTTGCAGTGGCCGCCAGCTTGTCCACCGCTGGCATGTCGGCGCGTTTCAAGAGATCGGCGAATTCGGCGTCCTCAAACACCTCGGCCACCAATGCCAAGTCCTCGCCCCACTGCTCTACTTGGTTGTTCTCCAATGACAAGTCGAAGAGGGCCTGTGCGTAACGTTTTCCTGAGAGTTGTCGGGCCATTGGTTCGTTTAGCCCCTTCTCAGGCTTTCGCCTTCTTCCAATACCTGGGCGATAAGGCCCTCATGGGCCGTACGGTCCAGAGAACTTCGGATGATCCGCTCGGCCGCCGTGATGGCTAGGTCGCCGAAACTTGCCCGGACCTCTTGGAGGGCGGTGTCCCGCTCCCGTTGAATGTCCGACTTGGCCCGTTCCACGAAGGCCTCGGCCTCCTGGCGCGCCTTGTCCATCTCCTCGGTGCGGAACCGGTCGGCCGCTTCCCGCGTCTGGTCCATTATGCGTTGACCTTCACGCCGGGCCTCGGTTATCTGTTCCTGTATGGCGGCTTGAGACGACGCGGCATCTTCCCGCGCCCGGTCGGCGGCCTCCAGGCTTTCTCTGATGCGTTCCGCGCGCTGGTCCATCAGCTTCAGTATCGGTTTGTAGGCAAACAGACGCAGGAGCACCAGGAGCATCAGGAAGTTGACCAAGTATATCGCGAGGCTTGGGAAGTGGATTCCCAATGTCTCTAACATATCAACCTACCATCTTCGAATCCATTGGCTTCGAATCGTTTCGGATTCATGCCGGGGCCAGATTCGTTAGGACCCAACTTAGAATATGAAACCAATCATGATCACTGAAACCAAGGCGTAGATGCCCAACGCCTCGGCGAATGCGATGCCCAGAATCATGTTGGTCTGGATGGCGCCGGTGGCCTCCGGGTTGCGGCCAATCGCGCTCATGGCGGCGGCCCCCAAAAGGCCGATGCCGATGCCCGGTCCTATCATTCCCAACCCAATAGCTAGACCGGCGCCCAGCAGCCTTGCGGCTTCGGTTTCGATCTGGGCTAGCGGAATGTTCGCCAATGCAAGTAGAGCGTCCATCGTCCCTCCTTATCTCCCTTAGTTCGATGCTTTTTTGCGTTATTAATCGGCATATAGTCTTGGTGGCGCGTGTAGACCGCGTATCTCCCGCCCATTTCCACAGGCGCCAGTCCGGCGGTGGTCAGAACCATGGTCAAGACCGTTAATTCAATTGTGAACCGTCTCCGTAAATTTTCGGCCGCTGCGCCGGGATAGCAACGCCCGGTGATTATAACCGCTACCCCTTTTCACGAGAAATCAGACCTAGTGTGACTCGCCGTGAGCCGTGATGGCAATGGACGCGAACACCAGAGTCAGTCCCGCGAATATGAGGGCTTGGATGAAGCCCACCAGCAACTCCAGTCCGTAAACGCCCACCGTGGCCACGAAGGGCACGAGGAAGGCCGAAACCAGCACCAGAATCTCGCCGGCGGTCATGTTTCCGAACAACCTGAAGGTGAAGCTGATCAACCGAACGAATTCGCTGAAGGCCTCCAAAGGCCCCACGAAGAAGAAATCCAACAGACTCTGGAAGGCGTCCAAGAACCGTAACCGGAACAGCGAACTCACTCCGTGTTTCAGGCTCCTGATGCGCACGAATTTGGTGATGTAACCAAAGCCCAGCATCTTGAATCCCAGGTACTCAACGTAAACGAAAGAGATCAACGCCAGCGCCAGAGGCATGTTCATGTCCGTGCCGGCCGGCCGCAGCAGGTGTATCTGGATCAGGTCGCCTTCTTTAAATCCCAGAGATTGGTAGATGGGGATCAGCCCGATCCAGGCGTTAAAAATCACGAATAGGAAGATCGTCGCGATGACCGGGAAGATCATCCGGCTGTTCTCCCGCCCCACGACCCCTTGCACGAAATTCAACAGACCCTCGATGGCGATCTCAATGAAATTCTGGAAGCGGCCGGGCACCAGGGCAGCCTTCCGGGCTCCCAGAGCGAACATCAGGACCAGTAGGACGCTGGCGATCCAAGAGGACAGCATGGTATTCGTGATTATGAAGTTGTTGCCCTGGTAAGGACCTTCTTCTATCAGCTCATGCTGCTCGTGGGAGAGCGAATCCTCGCCGTTGGCCTTTTCCGCCGCCTCGGCATTGAGGAAATCACGGTAGTGGGCGCGGTCCGAGATGGGGAAGATGACCTGGGCCGGAAGGTGGACTGCCGGTACGGGGATGAAGGGTCCTTCGGCGGTCTCGCCGGCGAGTTTCGATTCTTCAGACTGGGTAAGGCCGGCTCCAATGGCGCCGGTGATCAGTCCCGCAATGGCCAGCGCCAACACAATTAAAATGCCCATGACGACATATTTGCGAGCGCCGGAACCCGAACCCACTATGGATTTCCTCCAATTTTAGGGGGCTTTTCGTCTGATTCACTGGATTGTTCGGGACGTAGCAACGGCTGAATCATCTTGAAGAGACCGTAGAAGGCGGCCGTTATGCCGAACAGGAACCCTAGCAGAGTGAACAGAGGTGTTAAACCGAGCAGTTTATCCAGGGCTACGCCGCCCATGACACCCGCGATTATGCAGGTCGCGACGTACCATCCAAGCCCGGTCAGGCGTAGGGCCAGGAGCCTCCGATTCATATCCCCGCCAAATCGTTGTGAATATTATCACTAGGCATATTAAAAGTCAATTGAGACTAGCATTACGAAAATCGTTGACAATTTGAACGTAAAACAGCCCCGTCGATCTGGCGACGGGGCTGTTTGCTGCGTCTCATATTTTCCTGGGAGTCAGCGCGCTCCTGACTGCTTGCCGAAGTCCTCTAGATCCAGCGAATCAATGAAATCAGTGAATGCTGACATGCTCTTAAGTTCTTCCGGCTTCACCTCTTTCTGCCCCTCCTCTGGAGAGCCGTCCCGCGCCGCATTTTGTCCCAAGGGTTTGCCGGTTTCTTTGTCCAGGTGGATCCCCGCCTTGTCCATGACCTCTTCATTGGCGTAGATAGGCACCTTGGCCCGCACCGCCAGGGCTACGGCGTCGCTGGGCCGGCAATCGATCTCTTTGGCTTCGCCGTTGGTCTGGATGGTGATCTTGGCGAAGAACGTATCGTTGTGGAGTTCGCTCACCAAAATATGTTCGATGGTGCCGCCCAGGCATTCAATTATCGTTCCAATCAGGTCGTGGGTCAGGGGCCGGGGCACACTCAGGTCCTGGAGCTTGACCGCGATGGCGTCGGCTTCCGCCGGTCCGATCCAGATGGGCAGATACCGGTCTGAATCTTTCTCTTTGAGAATCACGACGCGCTGGTAATTCATGGGGCTGACCCGGATGCTATCTACGGTCATCTCGAGCATGCAGTTGGTGGCCTCCGATATTCGTCCATTGCTCTGGCAAAATTGTAGTCCTAGCATAAATTGCGTGTCAACCCGAGTCACGCATGATTTGTTACTAGTGGAATTCTAGATTATGTTCATTTTAGGCCCAATTTAGACAAAAATGAACCTAGGTAGACATAAAGGGAATCTCATTTAACAAATAGTTAACTATCGGACAACCCGCGAGTGACCGAAGTCCGGTCCGCCTAAAGGATCGGCCCTGAATTATTATGCCTGAGCCAGCCCATCGCCAATCATAGTTTTACAGCCGGGCCAACCCGGCTCCAATGTGTAATAATTCCCCGCGGATGAATCGACCAAAGCCTATCTCGCCGGCGGCCCCGGAGGACCTAATGCCTAGGAGCAAGAGCAGCGGAACCAGCAACGACCTGGCTTCCAGATTCCGGGTGGACTGGGACAAGACCACCTGGAAGCGGGACCTGGAGGCCTTTGCCTTCAAGTGCACCGACGAATTGACCCCCCTAGATTATTTCATCGGCCAGGACCGGGCCCAAGAAGCGATACGCTTTGGTTTGGAGGTCGATAAGCCCGGTTACAACCTATTTGTCACGGGCCTCACCGGCACCGGAAAAACCAGCGCCATCAAAACCCACCTCCAAAGCATCGTCGATGACCTGGACCGCCAGGAGAAGCGCCGGCCAATCAGCGACTGGACCTATGTGTATAACTTCGAGGACCCCGACCGGCCCAGGGTGATCCGCCTTCCCCGCGGCAGCGGCAAGGCCTTTCGTCAACAGCTCGCCACGGCGCTGCGGACCCTTCAAGAAGAGATTCCCAAGATGCTGAAAAGCGAGGGTTTCGAGGCCCAGGTCCGCGGTCATGAGGAGACCGAACGCAAGGCCACGCAGGATTTGATGAGCGGACTGGAGCAGGCGGGGCAGGAGGCGAACTTCGCCGTACAACTTACGCCCAACGGGATCACGATCTTTCCCATGACCGAAGGCCGGCCCATGACCCCGGAGGAGTACCAAGCCCTGGATTCTGGACCGAAGCAGGCCATCGACGAAGTCAGGTCGCGGTTGATGCAAGACACCCAGGATACGATGGCCAAGATACGGGAACTGGAGAAATCCTCGGCCCAATGGCTCCAAGAACTGGAGCGCAGCGCCGGCGATCAATTGGTCGACCAGGTCTTTTTCGAACTGCACGCCCTCGCGCAGGAAATCCCAGAGATGCGGCAGTTCCTATCCGACCTGGGTGAGTATGTTCTGGGCAACATCAACCTCTTCAAAGAAACGGATGGCCCCAGACCGGCCATACCGGGGATGGCCGGGGCGCCCGGAATGCCCGGAATTCCGCCGGGCCCGGCGGCCGGGAGCGCGGCACTGGGGATGAACCCCTTCCTGCCCTTTGAATTGAACGTGCTGGTGGATAACAGCGCGGTGGATAAATTGCCCATCATCATCGAGCCCAACCCCAATTGGGGCAACCTATTTGGCCGAATAGAACGCCGGGCCATGATGGGGACCTACGTCAGCGACCATGGCATGCTGAAACCCGGTGCTGTTCATCTGGCCAACGGCGGTTATCTGGTGTTGAACGCACGGGACGTTCTGATGGCGCCGGGCGCCTGGGAAGGCCTGAAGCGGTCCATCCGCAACCAGGAAGCGCGGCTGGAGGACCCCGCCGAGCAGACCGGGCTCTTCATTCCCCAGGGACTCCGGCCTGAGCCGGTGCCCCTGGACCTGAAGGTCATCGTGACCGGAGACGAGAGCATCTACCGCCTCCTCACCTCCTCCGATAACGAGGATTTCTGGGACTTGTTCAAGGTCAAGGCAGAGTTCGATTACCGGGTGGACCTGAACGAAGAGAACGTGATGGCCTACTGCGCCTTCATCTGCCGCACCTGTGAGGAGGAAAACCTGCTGGCATTCGAGACCGGCGGCGCGGCGAAGGTCTTGGAATTCGGCGCCCGCCAAGTCTCCGATCAGACCAAATTGTCCACCAGGTTCGGGCAGATCAAGGACCTTCTCATCGAGGCCGATTACTGGGCCAGAAAAGACGATGCCCCATTGGTCCAAGACCATCACGTTCAGCAGGCTGTCAACCAGAAGATCTACCGGCTGAACTTGGTCGAGGAACGCCTCCAGGAGATGATTTCCGACGGCTCATTGTTGCTGGACGTCACCGGTGAAAAAGTGGGGCAGATCAACGGGCTGGCCGTTTACGACCTGGGCGACTTCAGCTTTGGCCGTCCCACCCGGATCACCGTACAGACCTTTGCCGGCCGGGAAGGGTTCATCAATATCGAACGAGAAGCATCCATGAGTGGCCGCACCCACGACAAGGGTGTTTTGATCCTGAGCGGGTACCTGGGCGCGAAATTCGGAAGGGACCGGCCCCTCACCCTGTCAGCCAGTATCTGTTTTGAGCAGTCATATGATGGTGTGGACGGCGACAGCGCCTCTTCAACCGAGCTCTACGCCATCGCCTCCAGCCTGTCCGGCCTGCCCCTTCGCCAGGATATCGCCGTAACCGGGTCGGTGAACCAGAAGGGCGAGATACAACCGATCGGCGGCGTCAATCAAAAAGTTGAAGGGATGTTCGACGTCTGCCGGGCGGCCTCCGGTCTGACCGGCACCCAGGGAGTGGTGATACCGCACCAGAACGTCAAGAACCTGATGCTCAGGGACGATGTGGTCGAGGCCATCAGAGACGGAAAGTTTCACGTGTACGCCGTCAAGACCATCGACGAAGGCCTGGAGATCTTGACCGGCACGGCCGCCGGTGAAGCAGATGCCGCCGGAGAGTTTCCCGAGGGGACTGTAAATTACCTGATCGCCAAAAGACTTGGCGAACTGAATGACTCCATGCGGGGCTATTTTCAGGGCCTGCTTTCCAATGGCAGCTAGAGGCTTCTAAGCCAGAATGATGGGGGTGAACGAGGCTGTGGTTAGTTCCCCGCGTAGGCGCGGGTTTTTAACCCGCCTTGCTCCTTAGGGGCCAGACCGTCGCCGGATTCGGAAATTGGTCTAGGCGAGGCCGTGCGGGTTGGAAACCCGCCCCTACGGCCGATGGTTTCTGGCAACTGCCAAGCATCAGGCGCCAAACATGAAGCGCACCGTGGTTAGTCTCCCATGAACGGGAGACTAACCACGGTGCGCTTCTTTATTATGCAGAAGAAACTGTACCGGGAAGGCCGAAGCTAACGAAGCATACCGGCGGGGATTTCTTCTTCCTCGGTGTAGCGGCGAGAGTTCAAGTTCATCGATGCCTGTTCGGCCAGGACCTCGATACCCTTCCGAACCGATCCGGCGAGTTTGCCCAATTCTATCTCCATGGCCCGCAAACTGCGCAGAGCATAGGCGTCCGCTTCGGTCTTCCGTGACAGGGCCTCAGCCTCGGACTGCTGCAGCATCCGGGTGATCCGTTCTTCGGCGTCCCTGATCGTCTCGGCGGCCCTGGTTTCCGCCTGGGTGACGACCTCGCTCGAGTTCAGCCTCTCCCGAAGTTCGTCCTCGGCCATGGATTTGGTCCGCCGGGCGTCAGTCTGGGCCGTGTTCAGGATCTGGTCTTTCTGGGACAACACGTCTTCGGCCGACCGGATCTCTTCAGGAATGGTCAAACGCAACTGGTCGACCAACTCCATGACCTTTTTCCTGTCGAGCAGGATGTTGCCACTGACTGGTACCGACTTGCTTGTTTCGACCAGAGTTTCCAGCCGGTCGATGATGTTTATGATATCTATGATTGCACCCCTCCCCGGTCACTACCCTTCTTCGACCGGTAATCCGAATTTTGAATAGACTGCCTGTGCGACGTTGGGCGGGACCATCTCTGTGATGTCCCCGCCGAGCTTGGCTACCTCCTTGAGCAAACTGGCGCTGACAAACATGTAGTCCTGAGAGGTCATGAAGCAGACCAGGTCTACTGTCGGCTCCAGCCTCCGATTCATGAACGCCATGTCGAATTCGTATTCAAAGTCTGATCCGCTTCTCAGCCCCCGGACGATCACTCCAGCTCCAATATCCCTGGCGAACCGGACCACCAAGCCGGAGAACGTAACTACCTCCACGTTTGGAAGGTGGCTGCAGGCGTTCTTCATGAGTTGATGTCTCTCTTCGGTGTCAAAGAGCAGGGCCTTGGAAGGGGTCTCGTAGACCGCTATAACTAGCTTCTCGAAAAGGTCCGCGGCCCTGGTCGCCACGTCCACATGGCCCACGGTCACCGGATCAAAGCTGCCCGGATATAACGCGGTTACCACGATGGCGTCCCGCCTTCTCCCGTATCTGAATCCTCGGTAAAATCCTCCAAAGTTTCTGGCGGATATTTTTGCGGCTGGGATTTATCTTGAATTTGCTCGTAAATAAAAAAGTCGACCACGTTGTCTCCGTACCGGCGATGTGAAGTTAACCGCAGGGGTCCGTAATTTTCGTGTAGGTCCTCGTGCTTGGAATGCCCCGCGATCACCACGCCATCATCAACGATCAGTCCTGGCTGGGAAGCAATCTTCTCCAGCAGACTATCCAAGCCACCCATCTTGTAGGGAGGGTCCAGTAGCACCAAGTCGTAGCGTCCAGGCAGAGTCAGAAGCGCTTGCAGCACGTCCAGGCGGTGGACGTGACCCTGCGAGCTGAAGCCGGTGGATTCAAGGTTGCTGGTGATGACGGCGCTCTGCCGACGGTCCCACTCCACGAAATCCGCCCAACCCGCTCCGTGGCTCAAAGCCTCTATGCCCAGGCTGCCGGACCCCGCGAAAAGGTCCAACACCCTTCCTCCCTGGTACTGCTCAGGGTCTAAAATGTTAAAGATGGCCGCCCGTACCCGCTCGGTGGTGGCGCGGGTCCCGGGACTGACGGCCCCTTTGAGCCGCCGGCCTTTGGCATTTCCACCTGCTACACGCATGCGTCTAACAAGGCTGAATTATACATAATGTCAATGGCCATTCCTAGTAAATCGCCTCTCAATTTTGACGAATTTGATATTAATTTTAGATTATGATTAATAAAAATCCAGGAAATCTGCCTCTAATCATGGCGCCCGATATGCCGGCGCGGTCCACCGGTTGCCGTCGTCGGCCCGCCCGGTCCAAGTTGACGCTAAAAGGGGCCTGTGCTAACATCCAGCCCACTCGGAGACCCTTGTTTTACGCTCAAAAACCGCCATTTTACACCCCCTATCCGCGCCGCTCTCCGGCGGTATTACAACCGGCAGTCTTGCCAAAGATATCGTTGGACCAGCGAGCCGTTAGCCGGGATACGGCGGGCTGGGGAATACGGCCCCATGGGAACTAACCAGGAATGAGCTTTCGCCAACGTTTGGCCAGCGCCGCGCCCGGCAAAGAAACCGTTGTTACCATCGGCGTCTTCGACGGCGTGCACCAGGGGCACCGGCACCTGCTGCGCCAGGTGGTCCAATTGGCTGGCGACCGGTACGTTCCCACCGTGATCACCTTCTCCAACCGCCCGGTAACGGTCCTTCGGCCCGGCACCGAACCTAGCTACCTTACCACGCTGGAGCAACGCGTAGACCTGATCAAGCAGCAGGGCATAGAATTGGTCGTCTGCCTGGAGTTCACCCTTGAATTGGCCCAGGTGACCGCCGCGGATTTCGCCAAGTTATTGGCTGAATCTCTGAACATGAAGGGACTGGTGTTGGGCCCCGATTCCGCCGTGGGCAAGGACCGTCAAGGCGACCTGGCATTCATGCAACAACAAGGCGAACAGTTGGGCTTCTGGGCCCGGTCGGTGGAACCCTTTGAGATCGAGGGCCAGCCGGTGAAGAGCCGGCGCATCCGGGACGCCGTGTCCAACGGAAATATGGCTGTGTGCCCCGAACTGCTGGGCCGCAACCACCTTCTTTCCGGAGTCGTGGTGCTCGGCGACCAGCGGGGCCGCACCCTGGGTTTTCCCACCGCCAACCTCGAAGTCGATCCCCAGTTGCTGCTGCCGGGCGACGGCATCTATGCCACCTGGGCCATCATCGATGGGGAGCGCCACCAGTCCGCCACCAGCATCGGGGTCCGCCCCACCTTCGGCCTGTCCAATCGACTGGTCGAAGTGTTTGTCATGGACTTCAGCGACGACATTTACGGCAAGACGATTGGCGTGGAGTTCATAAAAAAGGTCAGAGACCAAGAGAAATTCGACGGTTTGGACGAGTTAGTGAAGCAGATCAATCAGGATGTGGACGACTGCCGGCAAGTACTAGACCTAGACCGGAGCATCTAGAATGACCAGCCCTGGCCGAATAAGCCCGGAAGACCTGGAGTCGGTGATCACCCGCGGCGTAAGCGAGATCATCTCACGTGATGAATTCGTCCGGCTGCTCCAGAGCGGCAAGAAACTCCGCTTGAAGATGGGCTTCGACCCCAGCCGCCCGGACATCCACCTGGGCCATGTGGTGGGCCTCCGAAAGTTACGGCAACTTCAGGACCTGGGCCACCAGGTTATATTGATCGTCGGCGACTGGACCGCCCAGATAGGAGACCCCAGCGGCCAGTCCGCGACCCGGACCACCCTGACTCATGCCCAGGTACTGGAGAACGCCGAGTCCTACCTCCGCCAGTTCTTCAAGGTGATTGACCCGGACCGCGCCGAGGTCCGCCACCAGAGCGAATGGTTCGGAGACTTCGGACTGGCCAAGATACTAGAGCTTACCGGCCGGTTCACCGTGGCCCAGTTCCTCCAGCGGGCCGACTTCGCCCAGCGTTTCGCCGACCAGAAACCCATCGCCATCACCGAGTTGCTCTACCCTCTGCTGCAGGCCTACGACTCCGTGGCCATCGAGGCCGACGTGGAATTCGGCGGCACGGACCAGATGTTCAATCTGCTGGTGGGCCGGGAGTTGCAGGGCATGATGGGGCAGACCCCTCAGCAATGCTTCTTGATGCCCATCCTGGTGGGGACCGACGGCGTCCAGAAGATGAGCAAGAGCCTAGATAACTACGTGGCGGTGGACGAAGAGCCCGTGGACATGTACGGCAAGCTCATGTCCGTGCCGGATGAGCAGATCATCTCCTACCTCGAGTACCTAACCGATGTTCCGTCGGCGGAGTTGGCGGGCATCGCCAGAGACCTGGAAAGCAACGCCATTAACCCAATGGAGCCCAAGAAACGCCTCGCTTGGGATGTGACCAAACAGTTCCACGACGGCAGCGCGGCCGATGCGGCCCAGTCCCACTTCGAGCGGGTGGTGCAGGGCAGAGACCTTCCGGATGATATCCCCGAGGTGTCCATGGCCGAGCTCCGTAGCCAAGGAGTTGCGGGTGGCAACGAGGTGCGAGTGGACGACTTGATGCTGGCGGCAGGCCTGGCCCCCAGCAAGGCCCAGGTCAAGCGGCTGCTGGCGCAGGGAGCCGTGGAGCGGATGTCCCAGGGCGAAGACCCCCAGCCGGTGACCGCCGGTGAAGCGGGCTACATGCTGCAACCCGGCGACCTGCTCAAGGTGGGTAAGCGCCGTTTCGTCCGGCTTACGGCCTCCTAAAGACTGTCTGATGTAATGGCTTCTTCACCGGAACTGGACCGCGTCATCGGCATCATGAAGGCCATCAGGGCCAAGCCTCCCGCCGACATTCACGAGGCCCGCGCCGTTCTTGACCGGGCCTTTGGCGAGTTCAAGCCCCCCTCTGATGTGACCGTCTTCGAGATAGACGCCGGCGGGGTCCCGTGCCAGTGGATCACCGCCCCGGACGTGCCCCAAGACCGGCTGATCATCTACTTCCACGGCGGGGCCTACGCTGCCTGCTCCCCCACCACCCATCAAGACCTGATCTCCCGGCTTTCCCGGGCTTCCGGGGCCGCCGCCCTGGGTGTCGATTACCGGCTGGCCCCGGAGCATCCTTTCCCCGCTGCCGTGGATGACTCCATAGCCGTCTACAACTGGGCGCTGGGGCATGGGTTCGAGCCCTCGAATATCGTTCTCGCTGGAGACTCGGCCGGAGGGGGACTGGTGCTGTCGGTCATGCTGGCCGCCAGGGACGCCGGAGTCCCGTTGCCGGCCGCCGGCGTTTGTTACTCGCCCTGGGTGGACCTGGAATGCACCGGGGAGTCCATGTCCGCCAACGACCACCTGGACGATTTCATCAAGTACGGAGGCCTGTCGGCAAGGGCCCGGTCCTACCTGGGCGGCGCCGACCCGAAACACCCTT
>JACZYV010000048.1:0-17762 GCA_022570905.1 Chloroflexota bacterium | reverse complement strand
CATCGTGATCGAGAATTACCGGCCCGGAGTGGCCGGCCGCTTGGGCATCGGATACGACGCCCTGTCCAAAGACAACCCTGGTCTGATCTATTGCTCCATCCCCGGCTTCGGCGAAGACAGCCCCCACCGGAACGAACGCGGCTGGGAGGGCATCGTCTCCGCCTCCACCGGGACCTACCAGCACATCGACGATATGGACGAGCCATTGTTCCTGCCGCTGCCAACGGCCAGCACCTTCGCCGCCATCGTGGCCTCGGTATCGGTGTCTATGGCTTTGGTGGCCCGGGACCGGACCGGCAAGGGCCAGCGCATCGAAGTTCCCATGCACAGCGCCATGTTCTCGGCCATCGGCCGCAACCTGGTCAAGCTGTACGACATCAACCCTCCCGACCTGTTCGAACTGCCCCGTAATGTCATGGCCCACCAATACCAGTGCGCCGACGGGCGCTATATCCAGTCCCAGGGCATGTACCAACGGTTCGCCAGCCAACTCATGACCGCCGCTGGGCGTCCTGAATGGATCGATGACCTCCAGGCGCTCTACGGCGAAGTGGTGGCGCCAGAGACCGTCGCGATGTGGAAGGGCAGGGTCGAAAAGATGTTCCTGGAGCGGACCGCCAAAGAATGGGAGGACGCCATCGCCGAGACCAAGGGGGCCGGGACCATCTGCAAGACCATCGACGAATGGCTGGTCCACGAACATGCTGTCGCCAGCAAGATGGTCATCGAGGTTGACGACGCCCAACACGGCCTGATGAAGCAGCCGGGGGTTCAGGTGCGTTTGCGGGGCACGCCAGGAGCGGTCCAGGGGCGCGCCCCCACTTTGGGGGAACACACCTCTGAAATATTGGCCGAACTGAACAACGGCTCGGCGGCTTCCGCGGCACCCAAAGGCGGCAACGAGAATATCATGAGCGCTCTGGAGGGAGTCCGGGTGTTGGACCTGTGCATCGTCCTGGCCGGACCCACCTGCGGTAGGACCCTGGGCGAGTTCGGCGCCGACGTCATCAAGATTGACGACCCCTCACGCCCTTACGATGTCTCGGGAAATACCGACGTGAACCGGGGCAAGCGCAGCATCCAGATCGACCTCAAGACCGAAGATGGCCTCGCCGTCTTTTATAAGCTGCTGGAAAGCGCCGATGTCGTTGTCGAGAATAACCGGAAGAGCAGCCTAGCCCGCTTGGGCATCAGTTACGAAGAGGTTAAAAAGCGCAAGCCGGACATCGTCTACGCGTCGATGAACGTTTTCGGCTACGACGGTCCTTGGGCCGAGCGGCCCGGCTGGGAGCAATTGGCCCAGGCCACCAGCGGCATCCAGGTCCGGCGCGGCGGCCGGGATTCAGCCCCCAAATTGCTGCCCTATCCCATGAACGATTATGGCACGGGACTCATGGGCGCCTTCGCCGTGGCCCTGGCGATACACGAGCGCAACCGCACCGGCAAGGGGCAATCGGTGGACAGCGGCTTGGCTCTGACCGCAGGCCTGCTCCAGTCCCCATACTTCCTGGACTACGAGGGCTACAAGAGAGACGAGCCCGAGGGGCTGGGCGTCCGCGGGTTCTCGGCCAAGTCACGCCTCTACGCCGCCGCCGACGGCTGGTTGTACTTCCACTGTCCCAGCGACGAAGACTGGGGCCGGTTGGTGGAGCTTTCTGAATTCGCCGGCCTGTCTTCTTCCGGGGGTGACGATGATGACGCCCTCGCCCAGTCGCTGGCTCAAGTCCTGGCCGGCAAGCCCAGGGCGGAGTGGGCGAAGCTGATCAACCCCACCGGGGTCAGCGTGATAGCCAACCGGATGGTGGCCGATTTCCGGGACGACGCCGACATCCGCAAAGCGGGCCTCATCGTGGGCCGGGACCATCCGGGATACGGCCAGGCCGACCACCTGGGCGCCGTGGCCAAGCTCTCCGGGACCCCGATGCGGATCGGGCGGCCCACTCCTTTATTGGGAGCTGAGACCGACGAGATTCTCAGCGAGGCCGGTTACACGGGGGAGCAGATAGAATCGCTCAAGTTGTCCGGAGCGGTGGTCCAGCACCAGGCATGAAGATGCCCGGTCTTGGGGGGCAAGACCGGGCATCTTTTGTTGTGTCGAAACCCGAGGTTAACCTATCGGGTCTAGGCCAAGAGCGACCCTTCCGCTGAACCGGTGCTGCTTGGGCTCCTGGATCGGGTGGTACCGGGCAGCCTGGATATCCCGGAACCGGCGTTCCAGGCCCATTCCGCGGAAGTAAGCCTGGCCTCCGGACACCGCCATCGCTTTTTCAACGGTGCGGATGGCGGCGTTGGCGGCGATGGTCTTGTGGCGAAATATCAGGTCCGATTTCTCCACGGTGGGGGGAGTATCTTCTGACGCGATACGGACCATTTCAGCCACCGAACATTGGACGGTCAGCAGTTCGTTTTCCATAGCTCCCACCTCGCCTTGCACCATGGTGTCTTCCGCTTTCTTCTTGGCCTGTTCAACCGCGATGTTGCGGGCAGACTCGGCTATCCCCTGATAAACCGACATGATCATCGAAAATGCGAGGGGCGAGATTATGTCGAAAAACTTATGCCAAGCGCCCTGGGTGCGGCTCAGCGAGATTCCCGCCTCCGGGATAAAGACGTCGTTGATCTGTACGCTGTTGGAGCCGGTGCCCCGCATCCCCAACGTGTCCCAATCGTCTGTCACGGTGACACCGTCGTCATGCATGTTGACGGCGAAGTGCATCACGGTGGGACCGGCCTCCGGGTCTTGGTAGACACCCATGGTCAACAGCAGGTCACCGGCGGGGGAGCCGCTGCCAAATATCTTACGGCCGGTGAGGCGGTAGCCGTCTTCCACCTTGGTCAATTCACCCGAGCCGTCCAGCCAGTCTGAGGCGCCCGTGCTGACGAGGACCAACTCCTCTGCGGCGATCTTTCGCAACGCGGGTTCTGAGGACGGCATCATGTTGTTCCTGACCCGGTAGCACAAGGTGGCCAGAAGATGGGAGTGCATGGAGAATGACAAGGCCGTGGCCCCGTCATAGTGGGCCAGTTCACGCAGGACCTGACACATCCCGGCATGAGATGCCCCGCCGCCACCCAGCTCGACCGGAATGGCGGCCGAGAATAGTTTGCGCTCCCGCATCTCCTGAAAGTTCTCAGCGACGAAGGACCCTTCGACGTCATGCCCGGCGGCTCTCTCCGCGAACTTGGGTCCCAACTCGGCAACGATCGCCATAAGATTATCGTCCGATCTCTCTGTTTGGTTCAATGTGGTGGTCATCTCTCTTTCTCCATCCTTTGCTTGATTCCCTTAGTCCGTAGTTGTATTTTGCCGGACCCGGTGGCCGGAAATCAGCCCAATGTCTTGAGCTTAGATCTGCTGGGAATGGTATATTGTTACTCCAGTTTATGAACTGAAATTCTACCGCTACTCTTATATGTCGCAATCTTAGAGTGGTGCACGCCGTAAAATCAGTCCAGTATTTGAAGTAAACAGAGGCCAAAAGATGAAAACCTACGGACAGTTCTGCCCCGTCGCCAAAGCAGCGGAGATCTTCGCCCAACGATGGACGCCGCTGATACTCCGGGAGCTCCTGATGGGCAGCCGGAAATTCAGCGAACTGGAGATCGGAATGGCCCGCATACCCCGTTCGCTCTTGACCCAGCGCCTGAGGACCCTTGAGAATGCGGGGTTGCTCACGCGGGAGACGGTGGGAAACAGCAAACGGACGGAGTATCACCTTACGGAGGCTGGCGCCGACCTCTTCGACGTGGTGAAAGGGCTTGGAGACTGGGGCCAGAAGTGGGTCAACCACAACATAGGACACGAGGACACCGACCCCGCACTATTGGTGTGGGATATGCACCGGCGGGTGAACATCGACCTCCTGCCGGAAAAAAGGGTGGTGGTGCAGCTCGAATTCCACGGCGCCGCCAAAGGGACTTACTGGTTGATATTGGAGCGCCCCGAACCCTCGGCCTGTATGCAGGACCCGGGGTTGGAGGTGGACCTGTTCTTGAGCACGGACACCGTCGCTCTCCACCGGGTCTGGATGGGGATGACGTCCTTCGCTGAATGCATGGATGATGGACTGATCGAATTGGACGGCCTAGCCGCCCATGTGAAGGCCTTCCCCGGTTGGTTCAAACTCAGCATCTTCTCAGATGTGAAACCGGCTGTGATGACCCGTTAGTTAGACCATCTGACCGGCCGCTTGAACACACGGGGACTGGATGGGTGGTCCCCGTATGGCAGCCGTCTCTGGAACGTGCTAAACTGCCCCAACGCCTTTGCGCGTAACCTCAGGTAGAAGAGGTCCCTTTGCTCCGCATCTACAACACCCTGGCAAAACGGGTTGAAGAGATTCACCCAACCACGCCGGGGATCATCCAAATGTACACCTGCGGTCCCACTGTGTACCGCGATGCCCATATCGGGAACCTGCGCACCTACCTCATGGCTGACTGGGTCCGCCGTTCGCTGATCCACAGCGGCATGCAGGTAACGCACATAAAAAACATCACCGACGTCGGCCACATGCGCCAGGAATTGGTCGAGGCCGGCGGCGACAAGATGATCACGGCGGCCCTGGCCGAGGGCAGGACGGTCCAGGAGATCGCCGACATGTATGCCGGGCGGTTCTTCCGGGACGAAGCCCGCCTCAACATCATGGAAGCCACCGTCTTCCCCTGGGCCAGCCAACACATCCCCGAGATGATTGCCATCGTGGAGACGCTGGTGGCCAACGGACATGCCTATGAGAAGGGCGGCAACCTGTATTTCGACGTTCCGGGATTCGAAGGCTACGGCAAACTCTCCAACAACATCGGCGGCGACCTGTTGGAAGGCGTCCGCTCCGAGATCGACCCACTGAAGCGCGACCCCAGAGATTTCACCCTCTGGAAGGCCGCCGAGCCGGGCCGCGACCTGAAGTGGGACAGCCCCTGGGGCCCTGGCTTCCCCGGCTGGCATATCGAGTGTTCGGCCATGGCGTCCAAGTACCTGGGCGAGAGTTTCGATATCCATACCGGCGGCGTCGATAACATATTTCCCCACCACGAAGACGAGATCGCCCAGAGCGAGGCCGCCTTCGGCCATCGACACGTTAATTACTGGATCCACGCCCAGCACCTGTTGGCCGACGGCGCCAAGATGGCCAAATCGGGCGGCAACGTATTCCTCATCGAGGAATTGATCGAAAGAGGGTTCTCGCCCCTTTCCTTCCGCTACCTGTGCATGACGGTCAGGTACCGCCACCGCATGAACTTCACCTTCACCTCGCTGAAGGCCGCGGAAAAAGCCCTAACCGGCCTGCGGCAACGGATATGGCTCTGGAGTCAAGAACCTGAAGCAACCGGACACGCCACCGAGACCGGGGAATACCGGCGCCGGTTCTGGGATGCCATCGAATCAGACCTGGACCTTCCTGGCGCGCTTTCTTTGACCTGGGAGATGGTCCGGTCTGAACTTCCGGGCCGCGCCAAGATGGACCTCCTGTTGGAATTTGACGAGATTTTCGGCCTGGACCTGGACAAAGCCCCAGCCGAAAACACCGTGAACGAGGAAGTCACCACCACGCTCAAGGTCAGGGGCGGACACCGGGAAAAGTCCGACTACGCCACCGCCGATTCGTTGCGGGGCCAGCTTGCCTCGGACGGATACGTGATCCAAGACACTCCGGACGGCACGCGGGCCCGGCCCAAGACACCCCTGGAACTGCGGCAGGAAAAATGGCCATCAGTGTCGTCGTCCCGGGAGGTAGAGTCACACTTGGATCAGCCCGCCGAGTTGGACTTCACCTTCATACTTAACGCCTACGGGTACCCCAGCGACGTCAAACGCTGTGTGGAAGGGATGCTGAAACACACCGGCAACCACTCGGTAGAGGCAATCGTCATCGACAATGGCTCCACGGATGGCACCGGGGAACTCCTGGAGGAGATGCTTGGTCAGTATCCGGAGTTGCGGGTGGTCCACTGCGATCACGTCATCGGCGACGCGGCCAGCAAGAACATCGGCCTGATGCAGAGCCGGGGCCGCTACATCGTGGTCATGGACGGCTCGGCGGAGATCACCGGCAATATCCTGGACCCCATCGCCGAGAGACTGAGCGACCCGACGGTGGGCATCTTTGGACCCTGGGGACTTAGCACATCAGACATGCAACATTTCCACGAAGAGGTGGACGATGGCGACGCCGACGCCATGCAGGCCTATTGCATGGCTTTCCGCCGTGAAGAGGTCAACACCGTTGGGCTGATGCGTGAGTGCTTCCGTTTCTACCGAAACCTGGACATAGATTATTGCTTCCAGTTCAAGGACAAGGGTTTTCGGGTGGTGGCGGACTCCAGCCTTCCCCTTATCCGCCACGAACACCGCCAGTGGACGGAGTTGGACGACGGCCAGCGTGACGAATTGAGCAGGAAGAACTTCGGACGGTTCCTGAAGCGCTGGGGCAACCGGCCTGACCTGCTGATCGCCGCCGACGCCGTGGGGTTCGACAACCAGCAGTTCCATCATTAGCCGCCGGGCGCCAGGCCTGGGCCGCCGCGGCCTTCTCCGCAAGAATCCGGTACCATCGCAACCCTTTCTCCGAGCCGCTACTCTCACGGCAGCATCACCAGAATTCCGATTCCACCTATGAAACTTCGTGGTTCCGCCCAAAACGCCCCGGTATAAAACAGCCCAAAATTATCCGATAAAGCCATACTTTACATAACAATCATCAATCAATACTTACAATGACGGTGGAATCACTTCATTTCGCTGGCAAAAAGATCATAGATCTAGGACTTAGTTTGCATCCCTGACATGCGATATTCATCTTCATCCATTATCCAAATCTCAGCCTTGACGCCGTGCCTAGCGGGTGCTAGATTCCGTGCAGGTTCAACAGTGGATTTCCCGTCCCCCCGCACCGCCCGGCGGAGCGCCTAACCAATGTCCGACATTGCCGAAAGACTATTGGCCGGCGAAGAAAGGGCGCTGTCAAGGTTGATCACCCTGTTGGAGCGGGGAGACCCAGCCGCCGCCGAGGCAATGAAGGTGGTTGACGGGCATACGGGAAGGGCTTACACGGTGGGTATCACCGGACCTCCCGGATCGGGAAAGAGCACCATTGTGGACCAACTGACGCAGTTGGTGCGGGCGACAGGCTCAACAGTGGGCATCATAGCTGTCGACCCCACCAGCCCATTTAGTGGCGGCGCCATATTGGGCGACCGCATCCGGATGCAACGCCACTATCTGGATACCGGGGTCTTTATCCGCAGCGTGGCCACCCGGGGTCAAACCGGCGGATTGCCTCGAATCGTCAAAAGCATGGTCCGGGCGCTGGACGCCGCCGGTACCGACCTGATCATAGTCGAGACGGTGGGTGTCGGGCAGACCGAACTGGGCATCATCAGTGTGGCGGACACTGTCTTGGTAACGTTACACCCCGAGTCGGGGGACGCGATCCAGACGCTGAAAGCCGGAGTGATGGAGATCGCCGATATTTTTTTGGTGAACAAGGCAGACCGGGACGGGGCGGACCAGATGGCAGCGGCCATCACCGGAATGCTCCACTTATCCACAGTCAGTCCCAGGTGGAGCCCGCCGGTATTGCTGACGACAGCTGTGACCGGACAAGGCATCGAGGATCTCTGGGGGAAGATACAGGACCACCGGCAATTCCTAACCACCAGCGGCGAACTTGAAGACCGCCGCGGAAGGCAGCGCAAAAGAGAATTTTTGGAGGTGGTGGAAGAAGTGTTGGCGCAGCGTCTTCACAACAAGGTGGAAAACGACCCTGACCTTAATGCTACTTTGGAGAGAGTAGCGGCGAAAGAGACCGATCCGTACTCCGCGGCGTTGGAGTACCTGGAATCTTCTCTTTTTTCGGCAGACTGGCTTAACGCACCATAGGCGTATTTCCCTACTCCCGTACCCCATTGATACGCCGTTGCGGCCGGGCAACTCCACTGGACCTTCCCTGGGGAAACTCGCCCCTGTAACAGGGCCGGAGAGACTAATCTATCCGATTCACGGACGTGGAGAATCGTAATGTCAGTTCTAGGTATTGATTTAAGGGCCTCTCGCAAAAAACCCTCCTCGATCGCCATATTGGATTACCATTCCCATCTTTGCGAACTCGCCAGTTTCTACGAAGATAACGAACTGATCAAGTTGGTGGACGACCTCCGGCCAGACCTGGTGGCCATCGGCGCCCCGCTGAATCTGCCATCGGGTTTTTGTTGCTTGGACCAGTCCTGCGATTGCCGGTTTTCGGTATCCGACAGGAAGGGCCGTCTGCTCGAGCTTGAATTGGCCAAGATGGGGATCAGCTGTTTCTACACCAACAAGGGTTCCATCATCAGAGACCTGATCTACCGTGGGATCCTCTTGAGCAAGATTCTCAGGGAAGCGGGCCATAACGTCATCGAAGTGTATCCCCACGCCACCAAGATGTTGCTCTTTGGCGATAAGGTGCCGCCAAAGAACAGCTCCATCAGCGTCAGCTTCATGATTGGGCATCTGGCGCCCTTGGTTTCAGGGATGGAGAAATACGCCGATGACCTTGACCGCAACAGCTGCGATGCGATAATAAACGCCTACACCGGGCAGCTGCACGTACAATCCGGCACTGATGTCCTGGGCGACCCTGAGGAGGGCATTCTGGTCCTGCCCAAACTGCCGAAATAGCCGGGGAACCGGACCCCGAAAAGGGCCAGCCTAGAAGCCCAAGGCCGGATTGCTAAATCCAGCCTTGGGCCTTTTTTAATACTTGGGCCACATCATTACCATACCGGGAGATTGGGGCCGGGTGGACATCAATCTTGGGGTTGCGTTGAGGGCTTGTTTCTCCTAACAGGCGAACCTGTAGTTTGATTACCGGGGGGCAGTAGTAGAGTTTGGCAGACCGGACCCAGAGCAGTTGGGCCCCGACCAGTCTGAGGAGGTGCGCAATTGGACCTTCATATATATGGGCGCAATCTGGAGATTACAGATAAGACGCGGGAACATATAGAGAGCAAACTGGACCAGATCGATCGCCACCTTCCAGGAATCTCGGATGCAACAGTGGAGTTGACCTTCGAGCCCACCCGGTCCCACAACGACCGGATCGTGGCCCAGGTGACCTTGCACGTAGGCCGGACCCTGCTTCGGGCCCAGCAACGGGCCGCCACCACCAAGACCGCGGTAAACTCAGTGGCCCAGGCCCTGGACCAGCAGATCAAACGTTTCAAGAGCCGTGCCTACCGCAGTGGGCGAAGCCGTCTAGCGGGCCGCGCCGCCGAGGCCGAGGCCGAGCCGTCTTACCCTGGCGCAAGCGAGCTGGGCGAAGTCTCCAGGGGCGGCCAAGATGTGGTGGACGGAGTATTCGCCGATGGCCAGGTGGTCCGGACGAAGGAGTTTGAGATGGAGCCCATGAGCGTGGATGAGGCCGCCGCTCAGATGCAGTTTTTAGGCCACTCTTTCTATATGTTTTTGGACTCCGAATCCGACAAGCACAGTGTCATCTATCTGCGGGGAGACGGGAATTACGGAATGATACAACCCAAGTCGGTATAGAGAGAAACTAAAAAGCCCATCCTTCCACGGGTGGAAGGATGGGCTTCTTCTATTCCCGATTGCTACTGGCTAAAGAACGAGACGTTATTTGGATTTGCCGTCATCTTCGCCCTTGTTGCTGCCCATGCCCAGGAAGTTGCCCAACATGGAAGTGAACTCCATGGGGAAGATCCATTTGGTGGACGGGCTTTCGCCCAGGGATTTCAACGTCTCGAAGTATTGGAGGCTCATGGTGCGTCCGTCGGCTTTGCTCGCAACGGTATTGATCTTTTCCAGGGCCTCGCTGAATCCCGACGCCCTCAGCACGGCCGCCTGCTGTTCGCCCTCGGCCTGGAGAATCTCAGCCTGGCGTGCGCCTTCGGCGGTTAGGATCGCCGCCCGTTTCTCGCCTTCGGCGATGTTTATCTGAGACTGCCTGGCGCCCTCGGACTCGGTGATGTCGGCTGTTTTGATCGCCTCGGCCGATTTCTCCCGTTCCATGGCCGCCTTCACACCCGGAGGCGGATCGATCTCGTTGATCTCCACCTGGGAGATCTTGACCCCCCACCGTTCGGTAACCTCGTCCATCCGCACCTGGAGGGCGTCCCGGATGCGCTCCCTTTCCGCCAGGGCCTCAGACAACGTGGTGGAGCCGATCACCGCCCTCAAGGTGGCGAAGGCCAGGTTCACCACTGCCAACTCGAAATTCTGAATCTCCAGGACCGCGCGCTCGGCGTACTCCTCCATGATCCGGTAGTAGATGACAAAGTCCATGTCCACCACCACGTTGTCGGCGGTGATGTATTTCTGGGTTGGGACCCGTGTCACCCGCTCCCTCAGGTCGACCTTCGTCCCGTTGTACACAAAGGGAATAAGGAAATGCAACCCAGAACTCCGGGTGCCCACGTAGGTGCCAAACTTCTGAACGATCAACTTTTGGTATTGCTGTACCAGCACCAGTCCAGCTGCCATGTTTTCCTCCCAATTTCCGGGCAAGATTACCCGGCAAAATCACCGGGCGTTCAGCAAGATTACGAGTTATCTTGCGTTTCTGGATCATTCTGCCGAAAAACAGTCAAAGTCAGGCCATCTACACTCCTGACTTCGACCGGTTCGCCGATTGAAATCACACTATCATCTTCGCTTACCGCTGTCCAGGTTTCGTTTCCGACCAACACGATCCCCTTGGGCGCCAGCTCCCCGGTCACACGGCCTTGCATGCCGGTCAGAATCGACGCCTTCTCCGGAGGTCCTTGCTTCCGGGACTGATAGGCCATCCCAACAACGTACACCAGCGCCAAGCCAAATACACCGCCCGTGCCTGTAACCAGCCACCAACTCACACTGACGGATGGCATGGTTGGGGATACGTCTCCGAACTGAGTGAACAGGATCAGGCCGCCAACAATGAGACTGACAACGGCGCCCACGCCCAAGATTCCAAACCCAGCGACCACCACCTCCAGCACCGTCAGCACCATGGCCAATAGGACGAACACCACCCCGGCCCAATTGACCGGCAGATTGCCCAGGGCCAAGAAGGTCAGCAGCAAACAGATGACTCCCACGACCCCCGGAGCGATGAGCCCCGGGTTGAACAACTCCACCACGATGCCCAGTCCGCCCACCGTCAGCAGGATGAAGGTCACGTTGGGGTCGGAGATGAACTCCAGGAAATGCTCCAGGATATTCTTTTCAAAGGAGCGAATCTCCAAACCATCTGTTTCAAGCACAACCGTTCCCAGCCCAGTTTCCGCGGTCAGGCCGTTCAACTTGGCCAGCAGGTCATCCACGTCCTCGGCAATGAGGTCAACCACGTTGTCAGCCACCGCTTCCTGGGCTGTGAAGGAAGACGCGGACCGGACCGTCTCCTCCAGCTTTTCTTCGTTGCGGCCCCGCGTCTGGGCGATGCTTCTGATCAGGGCCGCGGCGTCGTTCTCCACCTTGCTGGCCAGGGTGTCTTCCAGGTCTTCACCGGTGGCGGAAATCGGAGTGGCGGCGCCGATGTTGGTCCCCGGGGCCATCACCGCGAAGTTCGCCGCCGCCGTGATGAAAGTACCAGCCGAGCCGGCCCTGGACCCACTGGGCGAAACGAAGACCGCCACCGGGACCGGAGACTCCAGCAATAATTTAACTATCTCCCGGGTCGAACTTAGGAGTCCCCCGGGTGTGTCAAGTTGGATGATTAGGAGGGCCGCGCCGTCTTCTTGGGCCTGGTCAATGGCCCGCGAGATGAAACCCACTTTAACCGGGTTGATGATTCCATCGACGGTCATGACCAGGACGTGGGGGGCACTGGGCTCCTGGGCGCGGGCTATCACCGGTCCCAACATGCCGATGACCAGCATGACCAAGAACACAAATACGAGAGAGAGACGGACCATCCGGAGCCGCTGGGTCATAAGATCCACCGTCTTGGTTCGAGGCCCCCTATCTGATGGGAGCCAATTTCGGGGTCCGGTTAGACCCGAGTGCCTGATTCGGCCAGGGACGGCTCCGGTGAGAACACCTCCGACGGCTCCGGGCCCCTTGCCATCCGTGCCAGCAGCGGGTTCACCAGCCTTAACACCCCGCCCAAGGTCGGGTGGCCCATGATCTTACCAATCATTGAGCTATGCCAGTCGAAGGACACGTCAGGAGAAGCGGCCAACTCAGCAATGAACCCATTATGGCTGGCCTGGTGAATCAGAGAACTGATTTGATTGTCACCCAAGTATTCGAACACCCGGCGGGCGGAGTAGCCCACTTCCAATTCTTTGGAGAGCAGGTCCTTCCACTCCTTCTGATAGGCCCTTAACCGGTTGGCGGACAGTTGATCTTCGAGCAGGGCCTGCTGCAACGCTTTTGAGGCGACCTCGCTGGCCAGTAGCGAGTAGAAGATCCCGCCTCCGGTGGTCGGTTTGACCTGTCCCGCGGCGTCGCCCACCACCAATACCCGGTCTGTGTAAGTCTTTCGCAACGGCCGCAGGGGGATGCCCCAACAAACCGGTTTGTCCACCTGTTCCGTGATTTTCCCCTCCGCCTGCCTGGCGGCGATAAATCTGCCGAACCGCTCCGGCGCGTTCTTGCGCACCATCAGGCCGGCCAAGGCGTATCCGGGTTGGGTCGGAACAAGCCAAGCAAAGAACCCGGGGGCCACATCGCGGCCCAGATACACTTCAACTTCGTCAACACCGTCGGTCTTCACCAGGGCCTGGACACCCACCACATAGTCAGAGGGCTCGCCCAGTCCCAATTGACGGTTCAATTGGGAGCCGAACCCAGCGGCCAAGACCAATGCCCTGGCTTCCATGGTCCCGCTGTCGGTAACCACCGAAACGCGGTCTTTATGCTGGTCGAGCCGCACCACCCGATGGCCCAGCAGATATTCCGCGCCGGCTTTCCTCGCTTTTTCGGCGAATGACGCCACATAGGCCACCCGGTTGACCACCCGCGCCACCGGACTTGGCGTCTCGAACCTGACGACTTCAGATGATGGGGCGATCACTTTGGCCGAGTTGATCTCGCGGTAGACCAGCGCGGGGTCAATGGGGTAGCGGCGAAAGCATTCTTCGCCCACCAGACCGGTGCACAGTTTGTCCCCGATATTTTCCCTGGAGTCAATGACGGTAACTCCGTAACCCTTGGACACCAGGGAGAGGGCGGCGTTATTGCCGGCAGGGCCAGCGCCCACCACTATCACGTCTTGCAAATTAAGCGTACCTCGAAATCGCCCCGGTTCCGGGGCTGGATGCCACGCGGCGATTATACTCCCAGGCTACCTATTGGGACATGCAGTGAGGCAGGCCAGTTAAACAGTTATTGTTAACTAAGCGCCATATAAAAACCGAACAACCTCCGTCGCATGGATGGATCAACTTATTCAATCCCGAAAGGTAATCCGGCCCGGCCGCCACGCCTTGACAACGCCTGGCCCAAGTGTATAATTTCGGCGAACCCACAATTGGTCAGACCACTTTTCAACCCCCGGGGCGGTACCTGTACCCATGCAGGCCGAATTACATAACCACCAGGGCCAGCGGCTCCACGAGACCATCGTGGACCGCTTCCACGCGTTGATACAGGAAGGCACCTTGGTACATGGCGCCAAGCTGCCTGCTGAGCGGCTGTTGGCTGAGCAGCTAAAGGTCAGCCGCAGTTCCGTCAGGGAGGCAATCAGGACTCTGGAACTACAGGGACTGGTGGTGAGTAAGCCCGGTTCCGGGACCTTCGTCAACACCCGGAGTCTGGACGCCGTGACGACGTTGATGACCTCTTCCTTGGGCGAGGGTCTGGGCGCGGGCGAGGCCCAACTTCGGGACATATTCGAAGTCCGTCACCTCCTGGAGCCTCAACTAACGGCTCTGGCGGCGCAGCGGGCCACACCGGCAGACGTGGAACGGCTGTCTTCCATCTTGGTTGAGCAACAGCGTCAGATCATGGAGGGTGAGACCGGCGTCGATGCCGATACCGAGTTCCACTTCGCTTTGGCCACCGCCACGCACAACACGGCCCTGGTCAAGGTGGTGAGCGCGGTTGAAGACGTGTTGCGGCAGTCCCGAGACCAATCATTGCAGGAACCGGGGAGGCCCCAACGCTCCTTGGACTCCCATCGCGAGATCCTGGAGATGGTCCGGGCTGGAGACCACTTGGGCGCCCGGTCAGCCATGGAACATCATCTGACCGTGGTGGAGCCTTCCGCGGTCTACCCCAGCGCGGTCGTAAACGAATAGTGATAACGAATCGCCCGGGCGCCGCTTGGGCGAATGACCAGTCGTCAGTCTGATCAACAGTTGATAACACACCGGATACCCAATAGCTGAGGAGGATACCTATGGCTACACTAGCTGTGGAGGTGGTGTACCGGGGCATATTCCAGAAGACTCTGGCCCGGAACATCGTGCGACACATCGTTTTCGCCGCCCGCAAAGACGGCAAGATCGGCACGGCCTTCGGCCGCTACGGAGACTCTCCCGAACGGAACGGCATCCCGGCGAAGCAATTCGCCATTGTAGCCGATACGCCCCTGGAACTTGAGGAGAGCATGGCCGTTTATGAGGCCTCCTCCGTGGATGTCACCATCAACGTCGACGACACCATGTGCAAGGGCATCGAGTCCTGGGCCTGGTACGGTCTACAACCCATCAACGAACTGACCAAGCCGGGCGGCACTCTGATCGTGACCTCCCGCCAGGACGCCGCTTCTCTGATCGAGGATATCCACCAGAAGGACACGCCTTATAACCTGGCGATTATCCCCAGCACCGTGAGTTTCTCCGGTCTCTGGGTCTACAAAGACGACCACACCGACATGCGGGCCTTGGGCGCGCTGTGCAAGGTCTGCCCCGAGTTGGTCAGCCTTGAGGCCATGTTGAAGTCCATCAAGGAACAGACGGACAGCGACGCCAAGGTATCCTCGGTCCAACGGGCCCACGACCGGACCACCAGCCGTCCCGTGGAACCCGGCGAGGGCAACAGTGAGACCCCCTTCAGCTTCGATCTTCCCGGTTGGAAGACCATGGAAGAGGGATTGGTGATACGCGGCCTCCCCGCGGGGACCGGTTTCAGGGGCGGGGAAGAGGGCTACACCCCCGGCCGAAGCGAGGTCTTCAAGAAGTGGAGCACCCGCTCCATGCGGCCGGTCATCAACTTCGACACCTGCATCAAGTGCACCCTATGCTGGCTGCAATGTCCCGACACCTGCTTCGACGTGACCTCCGACGGCCTGTATGACGCCAACATGGAATCGTGCTGCGGCTGTGGGGTCTGCGAGGCCGTCTGCCCCGTGCCCGACTGCGTGACCATGGTGAGCGAGACCGAGTTCACCGGCAACGACAGCCAATGGGACGCCTGGACGGCCGATAAAGACGGCTACAACAAGTGGATGACGGTCCTGGTGGAGAAACAGAAAGACGAGACTAGGACCCACGGTTTCCACCATGTCGGCGCATACGCTGACGATATAAGCGCGATGGAGGAAGCCTAATGGCCACCGCAGAGGCAGCGCTCTTTCAAGAGTCCACCGAGGAGCTGATCAGCGGCAGCGAGGCCATCGGCATCGCCTGCGCCCTCGCCGACGTTGACGTTATCACCGCATACCCCATCCGGCCCTACGACACGGTGATGCAATACGTGTCCCGTCTCAAAGCGGACGGCGCTTTCGACCTAGATTTCATCGTCGCCGAGAGCGAGCATTCCCAGTTTGAGATCGTGAAACACGCCTCCGCCGTTGGCGCCCGGACCTTCACTGGGTCCAGTGGCGTGGGCTGGTTCTACGCCTTCGAGGCCATCACCGTCACCGCCGGGCTCCGGATGCCCGTGGTGGCCATGGTCGGCAACCGTGCGTTGGACGACCCCGGCGCTTTTGGCGTGGAGCACAACGATGCGTTGGCCGTCCGAGACCTGGGCTGGCATCTCTACTGGGTTGCGACCGCTCAAGAGGCGTTGGACATGGCGCTGATGGCGTGGAAGGTAGCGGAGGACCCCCGGGTCCTGCTGCCCTTCGCCCTGAGCTGCGACGGGTCTTTCCTGACCCACTCCCAGGCGATCGTGCAGGTGCCCGCCCAAGACCTGGTGAAAAAATTCCTGCCCGATTACCAGCGCGGCAAGCTGCAACTACATCCGGACAACCCCATCACCGTGGCCCCTCAGGTGAACGAGGACTGGCTCATGGAGATTCGAAAGCAGACCGACGAAGCCATGCGCCGTACGTCGGGTGTGATCCTGGAAGCCCACGAAGAGTTCCGGGAGATATTCGGGCGTGGCGACCCCAGCCCGTTCATCGAAGAGTATATGTGCGACGACGCGGAGATCATTCTAGTGGGGATGGGCACTCTCGCCATGCCGACCAGGGTCGCCGTCCGCCGTATGCGGGAAGCCGGCAAGAAGGTCGGATTCCTGCGGATCAAATTCTTCAGGCCCTTCGCAACTGAAGAGATCCAAAAAGTTCTTGGCAAGGCCAAGGGCGTGGCGGTCATCGACCGCGACTATTCCTACGGCTCACCGTCTTTCGGCGGAGTGCTGTTCCACGAACTGCGTTCGACCCTGTATCCCCTGGACGAGCGGCCCAAGATGTTGAACTTCATCGCTGGGCTGGGCGGCCGGGAGGTCATGGTCCGCGACATAGATCAGATAGTTGAAACCACGCAAAAAGCGGTCGATACTGGTAAAATCGAACAAGAGACCACCTGGGTCGCGGTAAGGGAGTAAACAAAATGACTACTGTGCAAGATCTTCCCGCAATAAAGGGAGTTAAAAATATCCCGTTGGAGGAGTTGTACTCTTCCGGTCACCGGACCTGCCAGGGCTGCGAATCGGCCCTGGTCATGCGGCTGATGATCAAGGCCGCCGGCCCCCGGACCATCGTGCTGGGCAGCACCGGCTGCATGTACGTGGCCAACACCACCTACTACAGCACGCCTTGGGTAGTGCCCTGGATGCACACTCAGCTTGGTTCCTCCGGCTCCGCCGCCACCGGCACCGCCGCGGGCCTTTCGGCCATGATGCGCAAGGGCAAGATGCACAAGGAGCCAATCAACGTCATCGCCTTCTGCGGCGACGGCGGCGGCATGGACATGGGCCTCTCCGCCATCTCGGCGGCCCTGCAGCACGACGAGTACAACCTGCTGATCCTTTGCTACGACAACGAGTCATACGCCAACACCGATATCCAGGCGTCGGGCGGGACTCCCTGGGGCGCCAACACCACGTTCAGCCCGCCGGGGAAAGAGATCCGGATCATGAACAACCGCTGGAAGAAGAACATGGCCCCAATGCTGGCCGTCGGACATCCCAATGTCCGGTACGTGGCCACGGCCTGCGGGTCCTACGGGTTGGATTTCAACAACAAGATCCGCCGCGCCCTGACCATCGGCGGCCCCACCTTCATCCACAGCATCGACCCCTGCCCCAAGGGCTGGGACTACGACCCCAAGTACTCCCACGAGTTGGGGATGCTGTCCATCGAGACCGGCATCTGGGTCCAATACGAGATCATCGACGGCGAACTGACCCTGAACGGTCCCAGCCGGTCCATCGCCAAAGGTATCCGCAAGCGGAAGCCCGTGGAGGATTACCTGATGCGCCAGGGCCGCTTCGCCCACTTCACTCCGGAAGACATCAAATACTTCCAGGGCAAGGTGGACGAGACCTGGGAGAAGTGGTGGCTCCCCGGCGTCATACCCATCTCCGCCAGCAAAGAGGAGTAGCGCTGCCGCGCGGCAGATACCTCCGGTTGCGAACGCGCAAAAAGGGGCGTCCCGATGAATCGGGACGC
>JACZYV010000047.1:0-17789 GCA_022570905.1 Chloroflexota bacterium | reverse complement strand
GACGAGCATTGGCCGTTGGGTGTCCAGGCCATCTCGGCGGGGCTAAGACCGTCGACCGTCCGCATCATGGCGTTGTAATGCTGCTCGAAACAGCCCTGGACAAAGTGCTTAAGTTGCATTGGAGAATCACCTGCTTGAAATGGGCGTGCCTGAGTTGAGTCGAAAGACCGGGGCCATTATAGCAAGCAGGAAAGTAAACCGGACAACGGGAAGGAAAGTGTGGGGACGACGGGAAACGGGGGAGCCGGAAAGCCTAAAGGAAAAAAGCCGAGGCGCTCGCCTAATCTTCGGGGTCCGAGTCCAGGCGTCCGCCCAATTCGCTGAGGAACTCCTCGATCGCCGGCGACAACTTGGTGGTGGGAGTCTGTTCCTTGGTGGACGGCGACGGGGCATCTTCTGAGTCGAGCTGGGCGTCGTAATAGGCTTCCATCTGCTGGATCAGGGTCTTGAGCTCCGTGTTCCGGTCAAGGGTGGAGTTCAACTCCCGGTACTGCCGCTGTCCCCGGCGCACCGGGGCCAGGTCGGCGGGAATGTTGCTGTAGACCGACGAAAGGACCTCGATCATGCGTGAAGTCCCGGCGTAGTCCTCTTCCAATTGCACGTATTGGGGCAGGTGGACCATGAAGTTGATGGACTCTATTCCGTCCTTCTCGATCCCTTCCGAAAGCAGGTTCATGATGGTGGTGGGGCCCTGGTAGGTGCTTTGGCGGATCTTGAAGTTGGGCACCGGGTGGTTCTGGACCACGTTGCCCAGACTGCCGGTCACCAATAAGGGTCGGGTGTGGGGCACCGCGTCGTACATGGCGCCCAAACGGCAGTAGCGTTTCACGTTGAAGTGTTTCACGACTTCCAAGATGGAATCCGTGTAGTCCTCGCCGTTGGAGTGGGGTTCCATCAGGTGCAGGAACAGGTAATCCGGCCCATCCTCGGTGATGGCGTAACGGATGATGCTGTTGGGTATCTTGACCTCGCGTTTGCCGTCTACCAGGCGCATGTTTGGCCGGTAGCGGGTGAAGTCGAAGAAGGTGCCTGGGCGTGCGAGGCGTCCCAGTTCCTTGGAACCCATGAACCGTTCCAGACGGTTGAGCGTGAGGGTGCCCACGCTGCCCACGTCCACCCACGGACGCACCATGGCGAACACGTGGGGTTCCTTGAGCTCCGGAAGGGGTTCGATCAATTCGAAAGCGCCGATTCGCATAGGCTCATCTTGCCAGAATAGGTTCGAATTTTCAAGCCCCGCTCTGCCACCGGGGCCGGCATGCTCCAGGTTTAAACGGGCGGGTTCAACCCTGGTTTAAACCCTGGTTTAGCCTTGGTTTAGCAATGTATCGGCCGACCCCAGGCCCTCCAGGGCCAACCCATAGCCCAGCAGGTCGTGGATCAGGCGCTTCACCACCAAGGTCATGGCCACCCGGCTGTAGCGCAGCACGATATCCGATTGCTGGGCCATCTGCTCCGCCAGTTCCCAGGCCCGGGGCAGCAACTCGGCCGGGGGCAAGACCTCGTTCACCAGCCCCAGGGTCTTGGCTTCTTGGGCTTCGATCCTCTGGCCGGTTAGCAGGAAATAACGGCCCCGGTTCAGCCCCAACAGCAGGGGATAGACGATGTGCATGCCGTCGCCGGGAACGAGCCCGCTCATGAAGTGGCCCGAATCCTGGAACGCGGCGGTGTCCGAGGCGAGGACGATGTCGCAAAGCAGGGGAATCTCCGAGTGGCGGAGGGCGGGGCCGTTGATGGCGCTGATCATGGGGACTTCGATGTCCAGCAGGCTGGTCAGGATGCGTTTTCCTTCCCAGTAGGTCTGGTCCCATTCTCTAGGCGCCCGTTTGGGGGCGCCGGCGGCGGTGCCTGGGGGGCCGGTAAAGACGTCGCCGGTGCCGGTCATGATGATGATGCGGTTCTCGGGGTCGGCGCCAACGTCGGAGAAGACCTGGGAAAACTCGGTATGGGGCCCGCCTCCCCATTGCAGGGGCCCGCCATCGGTGTGGAAGGTCATCTGCAAGATCCCGTTGCGGCGTTCCATGCGGATGCTCTGGTATTTATCGGCATATTGGTCCAGAGAAGCCATATCAGTATCTCCCGTCGATGTCACCGGGTCCGGGAATATGAGGGTCTTAGTTTGGGGGGGCCCGCCGGTCTATAGGCCCGCTGGTTTAGACGTCGGAGCCGCTGGAGTCGCTGGAGGGACGCTCCGGAGATGCGGGTTCAGAACCGTTGGGCGCCGGTCCGGCGGCGGGTGTACTCATGAGCGCTTGGGGCGGGGCTTCTTTGGGCACGGCGTGGTGGACCACGAAATTGGCCACGTCGCGGTAGAGCGGCTCGTCCAAGTTGCAGCCCCGCAGCATGGTGAACTCGGGATCGAGTTCCTCCAACATCTGCTTGATCTTGGTGTCTCCGTGGCGGGCGGCCAGGGCGTAGGCCAGCCCCCGGGTGTCCCGGTCCAGAGAGCGCTCGTGCTCTTCGCCCTCTTCCAATTCGATGTCGTAATCGACACGGTCGGCCACGGCCAACGCCTCCAGGGCCTGGCGGCGGGAGACGTCTATCTCTTTGATCAAGGTGTACAACTCGATGACGGCGCGGGCGGCCTGGCCCAGCAACTCTGGCACCCGGTTCTGTTTGTCGGAGGCGGATTGGGCCGCGTTTTTAGCTTTCGAGAGCGAGTCATCTTTGGCCCGCCTCCGTTCTTCTTCCTTTTGGACTTTGGCCTTTTGCAGGCGCAATTGGGGAGCTTCCGCAGCCAATGGCTCTAGCCGCTGCATCTCTCGTTCCGCAGATTCGGCTTGCTTCAGGCGATCTTGGAAGGCCTCGTCGATTCCGTTGACCATGTTGAATGCTCCTAATTCACTGGTTGCCGTCGATCGGGGTGGGAAGGAACCCTTTTTACGGGATACGCGCAACCAAGGGCAGCGAACGGCTGCCACATTTAGTAATGATACAAAGCCAAACACAACTTCCCTTGGGGGGGCGCATACGGATTTCCCTTATTTTCGACCTCGTCCACGCCTGCCTTGACCCGCGCAGACAGCTTGAATAGACTCCAATGGCACAGGTCCAGGTATTTTCACCCGGTTATTTTGACGAAGGAATCAGGCGGTCAAACGATGCGTCGTGCTGCTTTCATCTACGAGGATGCCCTTTCCCGTCACGAGTTGCGTTCGGACCACCCGATGCGTCCGGTGCGCCTGCGCTACACCTACGAACTACTCCAGGAATACGGGGCCTTTGATCATCCCGAAGCGGTGTTGCTTGACCCCCGGTCCGCCACCGAGGAAGAGCTGGCCTGGCTGCACACGTCTGAATACATAGCCGCGGTTAAAGCCCTAGGCTCCGGCCCCGGCGCGGGTTCCGGCGCGGTTGACCCCGCGCGGTTCGGCTTCAGCGGCCAGGGGGACAACCCGGTATATCCCAATATGTTCGAAGCGGCGGCCCTGAGCACCGGAGGGTCGTTGCTGGCCGCCGAGATGGTGGCCAGTGGGGAAGTCAGAGCGGCCTTCAACATATCGGGCGGGCTGCACCATGCCGCGGCGGGCCACGCCTCCGGTTTCTGCGTGTTCAACGACCCGGCCTTGGCGGTCCACTACTTCTTGAACCGGGGGATGCGGGTCGCCTATGTGGACATCGACGCGCATCACGGAGACGGCGTGCAAGAGGCCTTCTACTCCGATGACCGGGTGCTGACCATCTCCGTTCACGAGTCGGGTCAGTACCTGTTTCCGGGCACGGGCTCCGTGGACGAAATGGGAGAGGGCGCGGGCCGGGGTTATTCGGTCAACCTGCCGTTATACCCCTACACCGGTGATGATGACTACGTGGAGGCCTTCAGTCAGGTGGTGCCGCCACTGGTCCGGGCGTTTGCGCCCGACGTGCTGGTGACCCAACTGGGTATCGACAGTTACCACAGCGACCCCCTGACCCACCTCCAGGTGACCACGGAGGGTTACATCGAGGCGGTGCGTCAGTTGGCGGGGTTGGGCCTGCCCTGGCTGGCGCTGGGAGGAGGGGGTTACGACGTGACCGCGGTGGCCCGGGCGTGGACCCTAGCCTTCGGCGTGATGCTGGATATCGACTGGCCGGACCAACTGCCCTCGGCGTTCGCGAAGGAGCATGGGTCTGGGCGGCTGCGGGACGAGTTAAGCCTGGAGGTCCCGGCCCATATCAAAGTGGATGTTAGAAGGTATATTGAAGATTCGGTCGGGGCGATCCGCCAGCAGATTTTCCCATTACATGGTCTGACGGGGTAGCCAGGCTTCGCGAAAGAATCTTGCCGCCACAGCGCCATTGCTGAGCGAGACAAAGAGACCCTTCCCCCGGCTCCGGCCGGGACCAGGTTGGCTGATGGGGCAAGCTCAGGCAGACGGGTCCGGAGTAGAGAAAGAAGAAAGCGGGGGCATATACCCCCGCTTTCTTCTGCTGGTTCCAGGTTTTAGGTTGGCTAATTTACGTGCTGCTCCCGGTTAAGCAGTTCCTTGGCTTCATCTCCCACGTTGGCCTCGATGCAGTCGCGCAACGTCGAATAGATAGCCTTGTTGAGGGCGCCCATCATCCAGGCCTCATAATCGGCGTCTGTCTGATAGGTGTTCTTGAGGGCTACCAGGCGCTGGAGCAGGCTCAGGTAATGATATTGGAGAGGTGTCAGGTCCAGATCGATGCCTGACACACGCCAGTCGTTGTCAACGATCGGTGTATCCATCTCAGATCCCAAGCTCGACACAGCCTCTTCGGCCTTGTCGTCGCCTAGGACCTCCGGGTCTGCCTGATCTTGTTGTCCGCTCATGCTACCTCCATCGGCCAAAACCCTCGATCGCTCAAAGGCCCGTCCAACCTGGGGAGTCTGTCAATTCGTTAAGGAGTACCGAGCTTCTGCCACAATTATAGCAGACCGGATTCCTTAAAGAACATGATACCGAAGCGATGTATGAATACACGTGGGAAACTCAGACGAATTTCCGACCTATTTCCAACCTAAATTTTCATCTACGAATGATACTACGGTCAAACCGCGGCGCTGGACTCCAGGTTAGACCTCCCGGAACTCACCTTCAACGGTGCCCTCGTCGTCCGCGGGCCCGCCGGCCTCGCCATCCCCCCCTGTCCCGTCACTGGGGCCGTCTTCGGGGCCTTGGCCGCCGTCTGCCGTCCCGGCACTCTGGCTATACACCACTTCACCCAGGCGTTGCAAGGCGCTATTCAGTTCGGTCGTAGCGGATTGCATCTCCGCAGTGTTGTTGGCGGCGATGGCCGTCTTCAGCGCGTCGATCTTGCCCTGGACCTCGGTTTTGAGTTCCTCGGAGACCTTGTCGGCGTTGTCCGCCAACAGCTTCTCGCTGCTGTAGACCAGGGAATCGGCCTGGTTACGGGTCTCGACCTCCGCGCGGCGCACCCGGTCGGCTTCCTCGTACTGTGCGGCTTCGTTCACCATGCGCTCGATGTCGTCTTTTTCCAGGCCGGAACCCGACTGAATGACGATCTTCTGTTCCTTGCCAGTCCCTTTGTCATGGGCTGACACGCTCAGGATGCCGTTGGCGTCGATGTCGAATGTGACTTCGATCTGAGGGATGCCACGGGGCGCGGGCAGCAGGCCGTCCAGCATGAACCGCCCGATGGACTTGTTGTCCGCGGCCATGGAGCGCTCGCCCTGCAGGACATGGATATCCACCGTTGTCTGGTTCTCGGCGGCGGTGGTGAACGATTCGTTCTTCTTTGTTGGGATAGTGGTGTTCCGGGAGATGAGCGTGGTCATCACACTGCCCAAAGTCTCCAGGCCCAGGGTCAAAGGAGTTACGTCCAGGAGCACGATATCGTCGACCTCACCGGCCAGCACGCCCGCCTGAATGGCGGCGCCCATGGCCACGACTTCGTCGGGGTTCACGCTCAGGTTGGGTTCTTTGCCAAACACCTTCTTGACCTTTTCATGCACGGCCGGCATGCGGCTCATGCCGCCCACCATGAGCACTTCGTCGATATCGTCGGCGCTCAGGCCGGAGTCGGTCAACGCCTGCCGGCAGGGACCCTCGGTGCGGTCGATGAGGCCGGCGACCAACTGGTCCAGCTTGGCCCGGCTCAGCGTCTTGACCATGTGCTGCGGGCCGCTGGCGTCGGCGGTGATGAAGGGCAGGTTGATCTCAGTCTCGAGAACGCTGGATAACTCGACCTTGGCCCGCTCCGCGGCGTCGCGCAGCCGCTGCAGGGCCATCCGGTCGGCGCCAAGATCGATGCCGGTTTCCTGCTTATATTCGTCGATCATCCATTCCAGGATAAGTTGGTCAAAGTCATCGCCACCCAGGAAAGTGTCGCCATTGGTCGACTTGACCTCGAAGACGCCATCGCCCATCTGGAGGATGGTGATGTCGAAAGTGCCGCCGCCCAGGTCGAAGACCGCGATCGTGGCGTCGGTCTTGGTCTTGTCCAGCCCATAGGCCAGTGCAGAAGCGGTGGGCTCGTTGATGATGCGCAGCACTTCCAACCCAGCGATTGTGCCGGCGTCTTTGGTGGCCTGGCGCTGGGCGTCGTTGAAGTAGGCGGGCACCGTTATCACGGCTTGGGTTATCTTCTCGCCCAATTTGGCTTCGGCGTCCTGCTTGATCTTCTGCAACACGAAGGAAGATATCTGGGGCGGGGCGTGGGATTCTTCGCCCAACATCACCACGGCGTCGCCATTTGGGCCGGCCACGATCTTGTAAGGCAGCTTGGTCATGGCGTTCTGGATCTCTGGGTCGTCGAACTTTCGGCCCATGAGCCGTTTCACGGAGAAGAGAGTGTTCTCCGGGTTGGTTACGGCCTGGCGCTTGGCGACTTGGCCGACGTAGCGTTCTCCCGTTTTGGTGTTCAGAGCAACGACGGACGGCGTGATGCGGGCGCCTTCAGCGTTCTCCACGACCACGGGTTCGCCGGCTTCGATGATCGCCGCTACCGAGTTGGTTGTTCCGAGGTCGATTCCCAGGACTTTAGCCATTTGGATTCTCCTAACTACTCACACACTGGTGACTATATTGATGCGTTGGGATGCTTTTTGATCTGTTATCCGGAAGTTCGGTATCTTTATTGATCTTCCGGGGCCGGGGCGCGGGCCACCATCACCTGGGCCGGCCGGATGACCCGGTCATGCAGCCTGAATCCCGGCCTCAGTATCTGGGTAACGTAGCCAGGCTCAACATCGCTCGATTCTTCGGTGCCCAAGGCTTCGTGCTCCAGCGGATTGAACATGAGGCCCACGGCTTCGATGGCCGCCACGCCCTCGGATTCTAGCACGCCGGTGAGTTTCCGTTGGATCAGCTTGATCCCTTCCAGCAGAGAATCCCTAATACCCGCCTGTGCTTCGCCCTGTGCGCCGGCCTGGCCTTCGGCATTTCCTTCGGTATGGTTGATGGCCAGTTCCAACTCCTCCAGTACCGGGAGGATATTGGCGATGAGCCGGCTGTTGGCGTATTTACTGTTGGCGATGCGGTCTTCGTCGGTCCGTCGCCGGAAGTTGACCATCTCCGCCTGGGCCCGCTGGGCGGTGTCCAGGTTCTCGGCGGCCTCTTTCTGCGCCAGATCAAGACTGGACTTCAAGGCGTTAACCTGGTCCTCCAACGGGAGACTGTCCAGGTCGACTCCCGCCTGCGCCAGGAGTTCTTCCAGTTCCTGTTCCAGCCCGGGCTTGGCGCTGGGTTCTTCGGGCTGGCCATCCGGTTCTTCAGGCTGGCCGTCTGATTCGTTCGGTCCTTTCGCCATTAAGGCTCCCCTAACTGTGGCCGGTTTCGAATAAGTAGAGCCGGTGCTAACGGTCAACCGGCAGGTTCAGGCTTTCAAATAACAGGTCCATCTCTTCTTGGACCACCTTTTGGGCCGCCGGGATACCCTCAAGGCGGCCGCTGATCCGCTGTTTGATGGCAGACATGTTGTCGAAGGCGGCCAGGGCGAATTCAACCCCGGCCAGGTTCAGGCCCAATTCGTCGGACAGATACCGGATCAACCGGACTTTTTTTATGTCCTCGGCGGAATAGAGCCGGAGCATGCCGATGGTCCGCCCCGGGTTTATCAGCCCCAGCCTCTCGTACTTTCGCAGAGTCTGGGGGTGCATGTCTAGGATTCGCGCGGCCACGCTGATGATGTAGACGCCTTGAACCTCGATAACCGCCTCGTCACCGGCTGTGGACTGGGCGGGGGGCTGGGCGGGCGACAGGCCGGTGTCTTTGGGACGCGTGGGCGGCGTCTGGCCCAGCACGCTAGTCCGGTCTTCCACCTTGGTTCTTGGCCGTTGGTACATAGAGACTCCCCCGAGATACCATGGGAAATTCCGTTCCGAAGCCGCCAACTGGCGCCTTCAGGCAAAGCTGTTGACTGGCGATTAACCATATGATAAAGTCTGATGCGGGTCATGTCAAGGTTAGTGCATCAGACCGCATAAGAAGACTTTAGATTGCCCGGTTAATGGTTCAGGCCGAAACGAGGCCGTCCAGCAACGGTAAGAAACGGATCTAACGGAAAGGGGTCAGTCACAAAGGGAAGATCATGATGTATTTCAAGGAATGTCCAAAGTGTCACGGTGACTTGATCGCCGGCGAAGATATCCACGGCCGGTATCTTAGCTGTATCCAGTGCGGGTACATGCGCGACTTGCTGCCGCACCCAGCAATGGAGGATACCCATCCGCTGGCCGGAAAAACATTCGTGATCGATGCTCCCAAGACCGCTAAAAAGCGCCAGAAAAAGGTTCGGCAAGCGGCCTGATCGCTGGCTAAAGACTGAACGCAAGGAGGGGTGGCTGCCAGGCAGCCGCCCCTCCTTTGTTTGCTCTGAATTTCGGGAGGTCCGTTTACAAAAGACGGCATACCCCTACGTGTCTACAGAGAACCGCATTTCCGGCCTCGGCATGGATAAGGCGGGCAACGCGGGTTTGGAAACCCGCCCCTACGGGAGATGTCACGGTTTAAATAGGTGCGGGTCTCTGACCCGCCCTGTTTCACCACCGGCGATTTCCCTGGGCGAAAGATGCGCTGGCGCAGGTCACAACGACGAGACGATCAAAATAAATGCATCGGGACCGCGCCCCTGCGCGCTATCTGGTTAGTTCGGGCCAGAAGCGTTCTTCTTTCCAGGGGTCGCCTTCGTTGTGGTAGCCGCGCTGCTCCCAGAAACCGGGTGAATCCTCGGCCATGAGCTCGATGCCGTTGACCCACTTGGCGCTTTTCCAGGCGTAGATACTGGGGACGATCAGCCGCAGGGGCCAGCCATGGCTCACCCCGATGGGTTCGCCCTCCTGTTTATGGGCCAGCATCCCCTCGTTCATGACCAAGTCCAGGGGCAGGTTGGTGCTGTACCCACCGTAGCAGTGGGCCATGACGAACTTGGCTTCCGGCTTGGGGCCGGCGGGGGCCACCAGGTCGGTGAAGGTCACACCCTCCCAAGTGTTGTCCAGCCGGCTCCACTGGGTCACACAGTGAAAATCGGCCAGGGTGGTGGTCCATTGCAGGTTGGAGAACTGTTCCCAGTTGAGGGTGATCTCCCGTTCCACCAGGCCGAATACCCTTATCTCCCAGGTGTCGATGTCGATCTTCGGTTCGGGGCCGTAGGTCAGAACGGGGAACTTGGTGGTAAGGAATTGTCCCGGCGGAACACGGTCACCCAGGCCTTGGTCAGGCTGCTTCATCAGATAAGAATCTCCGGCTGGCATGCCGCTCTGGGGACAAACTGGCCCTAGTTTCCCATAGTATAACCCGAATAGTGTGTCTCAAAGAAAATCGCCATTGGGGCCTGGGCCTGCAGTTAGGCGGATACGCTGATGCGGCCGGCGTTCTCCTTGGTGATCTCGCCCACAACGGCCTTGGTCCCCACGCCGCAGGCATCTAGCTCGGACAACAGTTGGTCCAACTTGGCCTTGGGCAACGAGATCAGGAGGCCGCCGGAGGTCTGAGCGTCACACATCAACAGCCGTTGTTCTTCGGTCAGGCTGTCGTCCCAGTCCACCGTGTCCGCCACGCTGGACATATTGCGGAAGGTGCCCCCGGGAACGGTGCCCTGCTCCAGCAGCTCCCAGACCCCGGGCAGTGCCGGAACGTCGGAAACCCGGATGATGGCCCCGGTCCCGCTGCCCCGGACCATACCCATCAGGTGTCCCATCAGGCCGAAGCCCGTGATATCGGTGCAGGAATTCACACCCACCTTCATCATGGCCTCCGCCGCGCCTTTATTCAGTTCGGCCATGGTGTCCACCGCCTGCTTCAAGATGTCGTCGGGGGTGATTCCCTGTTTGCAGCCGGTGGTGATTATGCCGGTGCCGATGGGTTTGGTGAGGACCAGGACGTCACCTGGCTTCGCATTGGCGTTGGAGACCTCTTTTCCGGGCTCCACCAGGCCGACCACCGAAAGTCCGTACTTGGGCTCCGCGTCATCCACCGTGTGCCCGCCCACGATCAGACAGTTCGCTTCCGTGGCCTTGTCGTAGCCGCCCTTCAGCACGTCGCCCAGCATCTCCACCGCCAGTTCGGCGGGAAACCCCACCACGTTCAGGGCCACCAGGGGCTTACCGCCCATGGCGTAGACATCGCTCAGGGAGTTAGCCGCAGCGATCAACCCGAACTCGTAGGGGTCGTCGGTGATGGGCGTGAAGAAGTCAACCGTCACAATGATGGCGGTTTTCTCGTCCAGCCGGTAAACGGCTGCGTCGTCCCCGGTCTCGATACCCACCAGAAGGTCCGGGTGGCTGGCCAAGGGGAGGTGCTTCAGGACCTGTACCAGGTCCTCGTGGCTAAGCTTGGCGGCTCAACCGGCGCAGTGGGACAGTTCGGTCAGGCGGACTTTGCTGCTGGCCATCCGGCGTTACCTCCTTAATAGTATGAGCCATGGTTAATCTGCATTATCAATTATTCTTATACAAGGATACATCAATGACGGCAGATGAGTGACGGTTATTTCGGCCGCGCTTTGATCCTGGGAACTATATCTTAACAAGCTGTTTCTTGAATGTGGGCATCACCTCTTTGCCGAACAGATCGAGTTGCTCCAAGATTACCGATTGTTCGGTGCTCATCACTGAGGCGCCCACGTTTACCTCTTGGAGTCCCGGGAACCGGTCTTGGAGGTCCATCAGCTTTTCCGTGACCAACTCCGGAGGCCCGACGATCCACGCCCCGGATCTGATGGCGTCCTCTATGGTTGGCAGGCCCGCCGACCGGGCCGCGGTCCCTCGCCCCAGGGCCGAGATCTGTTCGTCCGATAGACCGCGGACGAATCCCAGGGGAGCGAACATCTTCATATTCTCTTCGAAGTACCGCTTGACGCCCTTGATGGCTTTCGCCTCGGTGTCGTCGATGTAGGTAGACACTCCTACGATCAGGTCGCCGCCCAACTCGGTCTCCTTGCCGTGGTTGGCCAAGGTTTCCTGCCACTGCTTAACCACCTGGTCCGACGCCCCTCCAGTGGCGGCGCCGCCTCCGACGATCCCCTTGATCCCGTGTTTGGCCATGAAGTCCATGGCCCGTTGGCTGGCGCTGACCAGCGGCTGGTAGGTTTCCACCGGCAGGGTGCGGGGGCGTGGGACCAGGGTGATCTCCTTGAGGGTGTAGCCGCGGTACGGCACCTCTGGCGGGAGGGTGTAGTGCTTGCCATGATGTGAGAAAGACGGTTCGTTGAACGCCTTCATGATGATTTCTACTTGTTCCTCGAAGATCTCACGGTTGGCGTCGTTGTCGGTGTCGGTGCTGGGCACGCCAAAGGTATCGACCTCCCGGGAGTGGTAGCCCCGGCCCAGGCCAAAGATGACCCGTCCCCCGGTGAGGATGTCGGCGGTGGCGTAGTCCTCGGCCAGGCGCAAGGGGTGCCACATGGGGTTGACGTTGAATCCACAGCCGAATCGCAGGTTCTTGGTCAGGTGGGCCAGATGGACATACATCATCAACAGATTTGGGATGCACTCGTAGCCTTCGTGCTGGAAGTGGTGTTCGGCCGCCCAAAAAGTGTCGAAGCCCAGTTCATCCATCTTGATCGCGATGGCCTGCGCCTTGGGAAATACTGAAGTCAGTTTTTCGTCCGACATCCGGCGGTCATTGACCGGCGTGGCGTCGTAGCCAATGTCGTCGAGGTCTACGTGTCCGGCATAGAGCGATCCGAACCTGGTTATCATGCTGTGTCTCCCCTGCTGATTCCCCTGGCGCTTCCACTGACCTAAATCGGACTGTTGGATGTTCGTCCTATTTTAATGGTGGCCGGTTGGCTGTCAAACAGCCGGTCCAATCACAGTCGGTCACCGGCGGATGCGCGGCATCCGATCGGTGGGAATTTGCATCTATAGCAGTGTATACCTACGTAAGAACTTGATACCGGCGGTGGCATGTTATCTACCCTGATGATAGATTGGAGGTCAGCCCCGCAACTGCCCCACCTGCGATTGCTCCTAACCGGGCCGGGCGGGGGTTTACCGCCTGAATATTTGATGCGGTGATTTTGTGCCAGGGATAATCGCCAACTACAAAGAGGTATTGAATACGCCGGCGCGGCGTCAGGTGTTGACCGCCATCACCGGCGGCCAGTTGTTGGTGCAGCTTTCCAGTTTGCCGGTGACCCTGGCCCTGCCCACCATGGCCCGCAGCTTCGGCACCAGCCTGGAAGAGGCTGCTTGGATCGTCATATTGAACCTGCTGGTGCTGGGCAGCACGGTCTTGCTGGGGGCCCGCCTCGGTGACAAGTTCGGCCACCCCAAGGTCTTCTTCATCGGCGCCATCATCATTACCGTAGCCGCGGTGCTCATCGCCTCGTCTCAAACGTTGATGTGGGTCGTTGTCTTCCGGGGGGTGCAGGGCTTGGGTGCCGGACTGATCCATGGCAACGGCAATGCGATGTTGGCCTTCGCCTTCCCTCCCGAGGAGCGGGGCCGCGCTTACGCCTTTCCCATATCCGGCTCCAGGATGGGCACGTTGATCGGAATCGCGGTCTTCGGCATCTTCTTGGAATTCTTCAGTTGGCGGCTGGTGTTTCTGACCATGCTGCCCATCGGCCTGATAGTCATGTGGACCAGTATGCCGGTCCTCCGGCGAAATGCCGAAGCCCTGCCCGAGATGCCGATCAAGATTGATTTTATAGGCGCGGGGTTGTTGATAGCCACGGCCGCGGTTTTCCTCCTTGGGGGCATGCATGTTCACGGAGGCGACGAGACCTTCACATCCGCGGAAGCCCTGAGATATCACCTGCCGATGAACGTCCTTTTCGTCGTCTTGTTGGGGGTGTTTATCTTGGTGGAGCGGCGGATCTCCCAACCCTTTGTGGACTTCCGTCATTTCCGGCACAAGTATTTCACCCTATCGTTGGTGTCCAACGTCATGTTCCACGTGTCGATGCTGGCCACCATGGTCCTGTTGCCCATCATGATCGAAGACGGTCTAGGCAGGTCGCCCATCTTCGTCGTCGCAATCCTGGTCCCGCACCAGTCCTTCGGGATCTGGCTGCCGGCCATCGCGGGCATCATCCATGACAGGTACAATCCCAAGCTGCTGCGCACTTTCTGCATGCTGTCCATCGCAGTGGGTTTCGTGTTGCTGGCGGTGTTCGCGGCCAAGGTCAACTTCTGGTTGCTGCCGCTGCTGTTGCTGCCGATCTCCTTTGGCACCAATATCTTCAATACGGTGAACAACGCCACGGTTATGAGCACTTTGCCCACACAACACCGAGGATTCGCGTCGGGCATGCTGGAGACCACCCGGGACCTGGGACACGCCGTGGGGGCCACCTTCTCTTCCATCATCATGGCCATGGTCCTGCCGGGGGGCATCGCCCTGATGGTCGCCAAGGAGTCTCAGCACTTCTACATGAAGGGCTTCCAGACCGCCGCTTTGGCAGTGGTGGCCATTATGATCACCGGGGCGGTCATCGCGGCGTTCCACCGGACCTATGATCCGGCCAAAGACCGGTCACAGGAGCAACCCAGCCCCGCCGCTGCCGACGATTAGGACCGCCGTTTCCGGCCGGTTAAAAAAGCCCCGGCAATCTTGCCGGGGCTTCTCTTTTGGGCGCGGTTTTTTCGGTGGTCCCTTCCGACTGGGGGAAAGCCGCTACCCCGACAGATTCAACGGCTCGAATACGCCGGTGTCCGGGACGTAGTAGTGCACCTGACCGGAGCTGATTTTGGTGGCGATCAGAGTGTAGTCCAACTTGTATTCATCGATGTGACGGTAGATGCGGGCGTCCCGCCACTCTCCCGGCGGCAGGGATTCCCGGACCTTTCGCAGCTCTTCTATGACCTGTTCCATCCACCGCTCCCGGTGTTCTTCGTCCCGCCAGCGCAAGACCGTTGGCGGTTAATCCTCGGGCATCACTCCCAGTTGCTGCATCATGCCCATGGCGTCAGTCACCCCCCAGTGCTCGACGACCTTGCCATCGGCGACCCGGACCATGTGCATCTCGGTTATGGATATCTTTTTGTCAGAGGCTGGGATACCCATGAAAACACCGGTTTGAGTGCCCTCGGTCGTCATCGCTCCGGCAACCAAATCTCCCTCAGCGATGACCTGGTTAAGCGTTACTTTCAGATCGGGGAAGCCGGCAAAAAACATCTCCAACATTTCCCGCATCCCATCAGGTCCTGGTTTCTGCCCCGGCGGTTGATCATGGTTCACGAAATTCGGCGCCATGATCTGTTCGATCTTATCAACGTCTTTGTTGTTCAATCCATCTACGAACTGCTGGAATACCGCTTTATTCTCTGCTGACATCAGGTTTGTCCTCCAAAATATCGATTGCCAGGCAGTGGCTAGCCCTTGCGAACGTACTTGTCGATGGCGTCGGGGACTCCCGCCAGGTAGATGTCGCCTCTGGAATCGATCCAACTGCCATGGCCGGAGCCGCGGCACTCGAACCGGGAGAGCACGCCGCCCTTTTTGTCCAAGATGCTGATGCGGGCCGAGCCGCCGTCCCGCTGGCCTTCGCTGACCAGGTAATTGCCGTCGGTGTCCATGGAGATGTCCATGGGCCGGTTGATGTCGTCCCAGATCTCAATGAACTTTCCGTCCAAGTCGAAGACCTGGATTCGGTGGTTCTCCCGGTCGCAGACCACCACGTGGTCCCCGTCGATCAGCAGGCTGTGGGGCAGGTGGAACTCGTTGGGTCCGCTCTTGCCGGGTTCGCCCCAAGACTTCTTGAGCTGGCCGTCGGCGGAGAAACGGTGGATCCTGGAATTGCGGTACCCGTCGGCCACGTAAAGGTCGCCCGATGGCGCAGGCACCAACTCGGCGGGGTAGTTGAAGGGGCCGGCGGCCCTGGGCACCAGATCGCCGGGGTTCTCGCAGCCCGTGTCCGAGTGAACGCCGTGCCGCCCCAACATCTGGATGGGCTTGCCGTCCAGGGTGTAGACGAGGCAGACCGAGGTGTTGCGGTCGGTCACGTAGACCACGTCATCGGCGATGTGGATGCCGTGGGCGAACTCGAAGGAGCCGTTGCCCCAGGAATCCGTGAGATTTCCGTCCCGGTCGAAGATGAGCACCGGCGGGTCTTTCCGCTGGAATGCGAAGACCCGGTCCTTGGAATCAGTGGCGATGGCGCTCACCATCCCGAAGGTGTCGCCTGTGGGCAGCTTGCCCCAGTTCTCAATCACATCGTACGTGTATCTGCCGGTTCCTACTGTAGCCATAATAATTTGTCCCCTTTGCGGATTACCGATCGGTTTTGCTTATTTGTTTCCGATTCTCTTGAGAACCCATAACTGTCTTAAAGCTATTGCACCCACCGTCCGAGCCACTCCTGGGCGAACTGATAACGAAGGGGCGCAGTTGTTCGCAGCAAGTCGCGGTCCACGTACCACAACGCACAAACTTCGGCAAAATCTTCGTGCGGAAAATGAAAGGCCCAATCAGGGACTTTCCACCCCTCCGGCTCATCTACTGCACCCCCGGAGTATTGTTCCGGGCCATCCCGTTGCCAACCAGCGGCTGCGAAAAATGCCGCTCCTTCGGGGGTAAGTTCGAATAGATGCTGGGCTGAAGGTTGCTGTAAGCCTGGATCGCTAAGACCGGCGTCGATAATCATCTTGTGCTGATGGGCGTGGCAGACCTCGTGGGCAAGAGTCTTTTTCATTTTGGCGGTTCCATATAGGGACGCAAATTCGCTTGATGGGACGCGTAAGAGGACCTCCCGGGCGAAGTCAATGTAGTTAGCGGTATTGGGTCGGCTAGTTCCTCCAGTGTTCTCGCATTCCTTGCCCCAGAAAATGCTCAATCTGAGAGGATAATGTTGAGAGGGGCACCCTTGTGGTTGTACATATAAACGCAAGCCGTCAGGGACTGGAAGCCGGGCGAGTAATTCAGCTATTACATCAGGAAATTCGTGGAACGTCCCCTCCGGTAGCGGTGGTAAGGGACTGGTAGGCTCGTGCTCAAACGTCGCCTCGGTACGCCGGCCGTCAGGTAGAGTCAAGGCCACCATATACGTGCCTGAAGGGGCGCTCGGGTGCATAAAAGCAATCCAATTACCCCTATATTCCCATTTACCCCATGGTTCTTCGAATGCGGAACGAAATTGCTCTTTAGTGAGCGAGCCGATTCTGAACCCAGTCGAGCTAAAGGCATATGGGATATAGGAAATACCCACACCTCCAACCTGTCGAGGTTCTTGCTTCCCCTGGAATATTAGTGCAAAGGGTTCAGGGGTCGGCGTAGGTGTTGGTGTCCGCGCAGGGGTAGGTGTGGGAGTAGGAGCTGGCGTCATCGTGGGTACGCGGGTAGGAGTGGCAGTCGGTAGCGGTACCGGCGCGGCAGAAGGTTTGGGCGTGGGCGTCGCTGTAGGTGCTGGCGGCAGCGGAGTCGGATTGAGGGTTGGTGTTGGCGGCGGCGCTAGTGTTGAGGTAGGTTCTGCGACAACCACGGTGGCAAATGTCGGCGTCGCCGCGGCCACAGTAGCCGGGACTGCCGTGGGGACTTTGGCCGGCGTTTGGGTCGGCGCCGGTTCGCTCGATGACTCACACGCGAGAAGTCCAGCAACAAGGACGACCAGCAGCGCAAGTTTGATGATCATGAGTAACTTTCCAAAATCATAGGCATAAGATTAGAAACGGCCTCTCCGGCCCCATTTTCTGCCTGAGGCAAGCAATACATACGTTCGTAGCGACTCTTGAAACGGTAGGAAAAAGATCTCCGCTGACCCGGAGGCGAGCGGCGCTGCCGTTCATCGACTGGGAGCCCAAAGTGACGATTCGACCCTGAAGGATGGCTAAGGCAAGTTGGGAACGTTGGCCAGATTCCAGTACTTCACGTTGTCAAATTCACACACCGTCTCGATTATTGATTGACACCCGAAGGTTGTCATCCCGGAACGGTCTAAATCCGGGTCGTTCAGATAAAGAATCGCCTCATTATTTAGGTAGATTACTGCTTCAACACCCCTAACCACCGCCATATAGTGAGTGGTTTCCCCGACTGGACTGCCTCCGCTTCCTTGCTCAAGTATTAGGCCTCCGGCATCGGTCCCTTTAAGATATTTCCATGTTTCTTCACCGCTAGTTAGATGGAATATTAAAGTAATTGTCGCCGGCCGAGTGGAAGAAAAACTTCTGAATAGACGAGTAATCGCCTTGAGCCAAACGGACATCTAATTCAAAAACGAAGTCCTTACTGCGCGACCAAGAACCACCGTTTATGACTATCTGTCCTATCAGTTCTGAAATACGCAAGACACCATCTAGGGTTTCCATAGTGCCTTGGACCGTGCCTGGCACGACGTAGGATGTCCAGCCCCGGCCCGCGGCGGCGAAATCGTCCTGAAAGTCCGGCGGCACCTTGCTAACGGCGGCTTGTATAGGCTCGGCGAAGGCGTGGGCCTCTTCGAGC
>JACZYV010000196.1:0-4861 GCA_022570905.1 Chloroflexota bacterium | reverse complement strand
CCTTTTATTTTGCCACGACGCATATCGGAATGAAGAAGCCGCCGGGTTGGCCCACAAAGCGCTAGAGGGACACAAGCATGGGCTACGAATGCTAGGGCGGGTTAAAAACCCGCGCCTACGGTCGCTGATTTCCGGAACGGCGGTGGGGTTGGAGAGAACAGTTAATCGTCGCTGATGTAATAGGTCATGGATTGGAGCGACAAGACCGGGTCGATGTTGCGTATTCGGATGCCCTCCCGCACCTGCGGGGTGATCGGCGCGTAATTCAGGATGGCCCGGACTCCGCAAGCCACCAACTGGTCGACCACGTCCTGGGTGTACTCCACGGGGACCGCGACGATGGCGATGCTAATCTTTTCTCTCTCCACCACATCGTCCAACTCCTCCATCGTCCGAACCACCAGCCCACCGACGGTCTCCCCGACAACGCTGTTATTCAGATCAAACGCGGCGACCAGATGGAAACCGTCCGGATTGAATCCGGGATAGCTCAAGATTGCCCGTCCCAGCCGGCCGACTCCGACCACGGCGACGTTCCAAGGGGAGTTGATGCCCAGTATCTGCCGCAGGTGGTCCAGCAGGTCGCTCACGCTGTAGCCGCGGCCCTGCTTGCCGAAACGCCCAAAATAGCTTAGGTCTTTGCGTATCTGGGCGGGGGTTACCTGGAGTTTCTCGCCCAATTGTTGGGAGCTAACCACCCCCGTTCCTTCGTCCAGCAGGCGGTTCAGTATCCGCACGTATTGCGGAAGCCGATTGATGACGACCTCGGGCACTTCCGAGCGGCTCTGTCGAGATTCGGAGTTGGGAGCCATGGTGTTTAAGTTCCCTCACCGACGGCTTTCTGTTGGCGAAACAGCCGGGTCAGATCGCCAGAGGGTGAATCCGGACTTCTATCTAGGCGGTCCACGGCGTTAATTCGGACTGCCGTTGCCTATAATCTATAATGTAGGATGAATACTAGTCAAGAACACGCTCTACCGTCCAATAGCGACTTCAGGCAAGAGCGATTCCAGGTAAAAACCGTTTAAGGCACGCCCGGGAGATTCCCTTGCACATTGGTGTTTGCCGCATCATGCTCCATCTGCCCGAATCAGCCAGCCTCAAGGATAAACGGCAGGTGGCCCGCTCCCTGTCCGCCCGTATCCGCAACAAGTTCAACGTCGCGGTGGCGGAGGTGGAAGACCAAGACCTGTGGCAGCGGCTAACCCTGGCCGTTTGCTGCGTGAGCACCGACCCGGCCCACGCCAACGAGATGATCTCCAAGGTGGTCGAATACATCGAGGACTCCCGAAGAGACCTGGAGTTGCTGGATTACGAGACCGAGATCATCTCAGGAGTGTGATTTTAGGAGGTTGGCGCCAACCTACTGGTTTCCTGCCAGAATTTCCCCGAGAAACGATTCTATCGTCCCCCAATACTGTTCCGCGGCGGCTTCGTAGGTATCGTTGTGATTCGCGCCTTCCAGGACCTGAAAACGTTTCGGTTGGTTTGCGGCTTCGTAGAGTTTGTGTCCCTGGGATATGGGAACCGTGTCGTCTTGGTCGCCATGCATCACCAGGAGGGGGACGTTCAGTTGGCGGATGCGGGATATGGTGTCGTAGTGGTTCCGGACCAGCCAGCCCACCGGCGGAAAGGGCAGCGTTAATCTGGCCATATCGCGGACTGAGGCAAAGGGCGAAACCAGCACCAAGGCCATCGGTGGCTGCGTCAACGCCAGTTCCACCGCCACCGCCGCGCCCAGAGAATGGCCCAGATAGACGATCCGGTCCCGGTCAACATCGGGTCGGGACGCCAGATATTCAATCACCGCCCGGGAGTCCAGGTAGGTGCCCTTCTCCGACGGACTGCCCTCGCTCTCGCCGTAGCCCCGGTAATCGAAGATAAAGATATTGGCCCCGGTCCGGTGGTGGGCCAGCGCCAGCTCGCCGATCCGGTGCCCGATGTTGCCGCCGTTGCCGTGGAACAACAGCCAGGTTACGTTGGACGGCGAGTCAGGCTTACCTGGGACGAACCAACCCTGCAGGGACAGGCCGTCTGCGGTCTGAATGCGGATGTCTTCATATTCCAGGCCCACGTCGTTGGGCGTGTACAGCATCTCGGCGGTTGGGAAGAACACGAACCGCTTTTCCAGCTGGGACCAGAGCACGATAAATGTCACTCCGTAGGCCAGGGACGCCCCGATGAAAACGCGAATCAGGACCGGCCGAACGCGCCTAATCATGAGCTTAGCCATCATCGCAATCTAAGACCGGGAATCGGCGGGGCTGATGATGCCGGCCTGGGCTTCAGCCCAATGCCGACGCGCCCCGGCTGGCCAACAACTCTTGCAGGCCCTGGGAGAAATCACGTTTGATGAGAACGGCGTCGCTGCCCAACGCGCGGGCCTTCCGCAGGGTGTCCGGCTCACCGTGGGGGCCGTAGGCAACAACCCTGGTTCCTGGCGCTTTCGCCGACCGCAGACTCTCCAATGCTTCGGTCCAGACCGGCTCGTCCATCTCCAGGTCGACCAGAACCAATGGCACGGTATGCGACCCGGCGGCCTTCATGAGAGCGGCGGCGGTGGAAGCGCTGATGGTATCCAGTCCGCCGGCTTCGGCGGCCGCCTCGATGCGGGGCATGAAGAACAAGTTGCTGGTCAGGACCAGCACGGTTTCTTTATCAGCCATCGGTTTCAACCTGAAGTCAGTATTATCATGAACCGGGAGTGGGGCTCGAAAATGGCTCGGCAGGCATGGGTTTTGGGTAGCTCTGCTGCTCTTTCTCGATGGACTCCAGCCGGCCGGCCACGTCGAGGACCTGGGGGCGGTCCGCCTGGCATTTGGGACACCACGCCAGCTCCTTGGTGGAGAGCATCATGTTGTCCTTCTTGACCGACACTGTCTCGATCACGGTCCCGCATTCGCCGCAGGAACTGACCACATTCACTTCATTTATCGGCATATAGTTTTCACAAGTCCAAGCTTTCGGCCAGAATCTCCAGAACGTCTTTGGCGTCTTTCTCGGAGGCCATCCCCTTGGCTTCGATGCCTTCGGTCATCATCTGGAGACAGAAGGGGCAGGAAACGCCCACCGTTTGGGCTCCGGTCTCCAAGAATTGATCGGTGCGGACGTGGTTCACCCTCTCCCCTTGGCTCTCTTCGATCCACATGTGACCGCCGCCGGCGCCGCAGCAGAAACCCCGTTCGCGGCAGTGGGAGCCCATCTCCACCAGCTTGAGTCCCGGGATCGCCTTGGCCACGTCGCGGGGCTCATCGTAGATGCCATTGTGACGGCCCAAGAAGCAGGAATCGTGATAGGCCATGGTGACGTTCATCATCTTCACAGGCTTGATACTGCCCTTTTTGATGAGTTGGTCTACGAACTGGCTGTAGTGCAGGACCTCGAAATTTCCGCCCAACTGAGGGTATTCATTCTTCATGGTGTTGAAGCAATGGGGGCAGATGGTCACCACCTTCTTCACGTTGTAGCGGGTCATTGTCTCTATGTTCTGCGCCGCCAAGATCTGGAACAGGTACTCGTTGCCCATCCGCCGGGCCGGGTCGCCGGTGCAGGTTTCCTCGTCTCCCAGGATGGCGAACTTGACCCCCGCCACCTTGAGCAGGGATGCCAGGGCCCTGGGGATCGCCTGGCTGCGCTGCTCCAGGGCGCTGGTGCAGCCCACCCAGAGCAGCACGTCCACCTCGGCGTCGTCCGCCATGGTCGGAACGTCCATGCCCTGGGTCCAGTCTGTGCGAGAGTAGGTGGTGCCCCGCCACGGATGCCCCCGCTGCTCCATGCTGAGGAGGGCGTTCTGGGCCGTTTCCGGCAGCTTGGCCTCCTCCATGACCAGGTTGCGGCGCATGTCCACGATGGTGTCTACGTGCTCGACGAAGACCGGGCAGGCCTCCATACAGGCGCCGCAGGTGGTGCAGGCCCAGAGCACCTCCTCGCTGACGGCCCCGATCATGGACGGCTCCGGAGGCTGAGTCGCCGCAGCCGAGGCGGCCAGGAGGAGCGGCGCGCGCGCCTCGGCGTAGGCCTTCAGGTCCTGGATCAGCTTGCGGGGCGATAGGGGCTTGCCGCTGGCCCAGGCGGGGCACTGGTCCTGGCAGCGCCCGCAGTTGGTGCAGGCATCGAAGTCCAGTAGCTGCTTCCGGGTGAGGTCGGTCAGATCGGAGGCGCCGAAGCGCTCCAGGCTCTCCAGCTCGCCCATGGGCCGCAGCGCCCCCAGGGGCCGGTTCGAGCGCAGGAAGGCGTTGACCGGGCTGACCAGGATGTGGGTCAGCTTGCTGAAGCTCACCGCTATGTACACGAACCCGGCGGCGTAGATGAACACGTGGGTCCAGTACAGGGCGAAATGGGCCAGCTCTCCGACCGCGGGGGTAAGGCCAAGGGCCCGCAGGGCTATGGCCGTCAGGTATCCGATGAGCTCCCCGGGCGCCGCGCCGGGGTCGTAGAACTCACTCTGGGGGTTCAGGGTGGTGGCGGCGATGCGCAGCCCCTCGATGAGAAAGCCGGTGACCGTGAGGGCCGCCAGGATGCCGAGGATGATGGCGTCGGTGGGTTTGATGTTTTCGTAGACCCAGGCCAGGGCCCGCTTGATCGACGCGGGCGAATTGCTCAGCCGGCCGGCGGCAAGGGCCTTGAAGGCCAGGCAGGGCTTCTTCGTCTGGCGGATCATCTTGCACATCTTGGCCGGGTCGGAGGGCAGGTACTTCTCGCCGTAGGGCAGGTCGTCGCCGAGCACCTTCTTGTACATAGCCTCGGTGCGGTTCATGTAGTACATGCTGGTCATGAAGAAGTCGATGTCCCAGCCGCGCTCCTCGGCGATCTCGATCATCTGCGGGTTGTGGCAGGAGAAGCCGACCATCACACCCGTGTC
>JACZYV010000195.1:0-4875 GCA_022570905.1 Chloroflexota bacterium | reverse complement strand
CGACACGGCGCTGGTCCGCGTCCACCTCGTTCAAAGGGACGTCGAACATCATTGAGGCCGTAGAGGCGTGGATGTCCTCGCCCCGCTGGAACGCTTCCAGCAGAGCCGAGTCCTTGGATATGTGGGCCAGCACCCGCAACTCGATCTGCGAGTAGTCGGCGGAGAACAGCAGCCAGTCCGGCGCTCCGTCGGCCACGAACGCCTTTCTCACCTGCCGTCCCATCTCGGTGCGGATGGGTATATTCTGCAGGTTTGGGTCGCTGCTGGACATGCGCCCCGTGGCCGAGCCCGTCTGGTTGTAGCTGGTGTGCACCCGTCCCGTCGCTGGATTCACCATGTCCGGCAGGGCGTCCACGTAGGTCGACTTGAGCTTGGACACCTGCCGGTACTCCAGGATCTGGTCCACCACGGGGTGCAGGCCCTTCAGGCCCTCCAGGGAGTTGGCGTCGGTGGAGTAGCCGGTCTTGGTGCGTTTGGTCTTGGGCAGGCCGATCTCGTTGAACAGCAAGTCGCTGAGTTGTTGCGGCGAATTGATATTCACCGTGTGGCCGATGGATTTGTAGAGTTCCTCCTCGGTCAGGAACATCTGCTCCCTCAGGTCCTCGGACATCTCACGCAGGATGGCCGAGTCCAGCTTGATGCCGTGACGCTGCATGGTCACCAGTACCGGGACCAACGGCATCTCCATGTCGGTCATCAGCGAACTCAAGCCGTCCCTGACGATGGGCTCCTCAAATGCCAGGCGAAGACGACCGGTCATGTCGGCGTCGGCGGCGGCGTAGGGCGCGGCCTGGGCGATGTCCACCTGGTCGAAGGTAAGCTGCTTGCTGCCTTTGCCGATCAACCCGGTGATGGGAGTCATCTCTTGGCCAAGGACGTCCAACGCCAGGTTCTTAAGCCCCAGTTGCCCCCGGCTGAGGAGATGGGCGGCAACCATGGTGTCGAAATCGACCCCCTGGCATACGATGCCGTGGCTGGCCAATATCGTCATGTCGTAATTGGCGTTATGGGCGCACTTGCTGATGTCCGGCGACTCGAACAGAGGGCGCACCGCCGCCAGGACCTCTTCCATGGGCAATTGCTCCCCCGCTTGGTGGCCCACCGGGACGTACCAGGCCACGGAGGGGGCCGTGGAGAAGCTTAATCCCACCAGGCCGGCCTGCACCGCGTCCAGGCCCGTGGTCTCAGTGTCGAAGGAGAAACTCCCGGCCTCCCGCAATGCCGCCAGCATCTGGTCCAACTGTTCTTTGGTCTGCACCACGGTGTAGTTGACGTCCTCGTCAATGGCCTGCTTGGAAGCCGATGCCGCGCCGGCTGAACCCTGGGACGGCCCCGTTTCCGGGATGCGGGGAATAATGGTGAAGAATTCAAGCTCGGTCATCAACTGGACCACCGCGTTCCGGTCGAACTCCCCAAATTTGGCCTTTTCCAGGTCCAGTTCCACCGGACTGTTGCGGTCGATGGTCATCAACTCCCGGTTGGAGAAGGCCCGGTCCTTGTGCTCCTCCAGGGATTGCTTCACGCTGGGCCGGGTCACCTCGTCAAGGTGCTCGTAGATCCCCTCCAGGTCCCGGTATTCGTTGAGCAGGGCGATGGCCGTTTTCTCTCCAACCTTGGGGACGCCGGGGATGTTGTCTGAGGAGTCGCCCACCAGCGCCTTGAAATCGGTCTGCTGGGCCGCGGTGAGGCCCGAATAACGTTCCGACAACGCCGCTTCGTCATAGACCTTGCGGTCTTGGATGCTGGAGGCCAGGTCCACCCTGACCCTGGTGGAGATCAACTGGAAGGTGTCCCGGTCGCCGGTGAGTATGACCGAGTCCAGGCCCATCTTTTCGGCCTGGGCCGACAGGGTGCCGATCACGTCGTCCGCTTCCCAGCCATCCAATTCGAACACCGCCACGCCGAAGGCCTCCATGAGCTGCTTCACACGGCCGAATTGGGGCCGAAGTTCTTCGGGCGTCGCCTCCCGCTGGGCCTTGTAGGCCGGGAATTGCTTGTGGCGGAAGGTGGGGGCTGGGGTGTCGAAGGCGATGGCGCAGTAGGCCGGGTTCCACTCGTTGATCGCCCGTAAAAACACGTTGGTGAATCCATAGACCCCGGTCACATCCTCGCCGGTGGCGTTCACGGTCAGGTGCCGCTGAGTGGATATGGCGCGGAACGACCGGTGGACCATGGCGTGACCGTCCATGATCATCAGCAGCGGCTCGCGTTCTTTGGTAACCGGAGCGGCCGGGGCAACCGGAGTGCCCGGCGAGACTGGAGTTTCAGTTACTTCCGGCTGCTCGTCGCCGAACATCGGAAGAGTGTGGGCTTTTTCATCCGCCATTACGGCACCTCTGCTTGATTGTTAGCAGCCTTGAAAGCCAGCGGCTCGGGTGGCCGCATTATACAGTAGCCTATCCTGGTCCGCGCGCCTGAGCAGTCAACAGCAATGCGTTGCCGTCCCCCAGAACCACGTGCTATTGCACCATGTTAAAATGTATCTCTTGATCGGGTAGCAACCGAAACTGGCTGGACCGGATTAGACACATGCCTCTCTACGAATACCGCTGTGGCGACTGCCAAAAAATCACCTCGGTTTTGGTCTACAGTTACTCTGAGAACCAGCAGCCGTGTTGTGAGCATTGTGAAAGCAACGATCTGCAGCGGCTAATCTCCAAGTTTTCCTTCCGTCCGTCCTGGGGCAGCAGCCTCAACTGGGCGCCCAGCCGGGAAACGACCAGCGACCTCGATGAGAGCAGCGGGGCCAGCATCGACAAATACATGGGCCGGATCAAGAAGGAAATGGGCGGCCAGACGACACGCGAATTCGACCGGGAACGGCGCGAGATGAAGGACTCCTAACTTCCTGAAAGCTGACGGCTTACGGCTCCACGGAGACAGCCCCGATGCCCATATATGAATACCGCTGCCAGGCCTGCGCCAAGCTCTCCTCGTTCTTTCTGAGGTCCATAAATAGCGAGTTGAAGCCGGTCTGCTCTCATTGTCAAAGCGAGGACATGGAACGGCGCATGTCCTCCTTCGCCACGGGCAAGACCGTAAGCTCGGTCCACGAAAGCTTCGCGCCGGGCAGCGAGCATCGGTCACCCGGTTACTACAGCGACCCACGGAACATCGGCCGCGGCGTTGAAGCCGCCTTCACTAAATACGGCATGGACATGCCCCAATCGGTCCGGGACAACATCGACGCCGCCCGCTCCGGAGAGACCCCCAAGGGCTTGGACCTGTGACCGGCAACCGTGGCCCCAGCCAAAGCCACTACCAGGTTATCTTCCACTGCATCGAAGCCGCGTCCCGCTTCGTCCCACCGGCCGGATCGCCCGCGCCGGCCCTGCAGAGTCTGCGGGAGATGGTCGCTTCCATGCCCGCGGCGTCCGCGATGGCCGAGGCCGACGACGGCCCGCCCACCACGGCCCAACAGACGCTGGAACTGGTCACCGTCGCCGTGGACCTGCTTTCCCTCCTTGATGAATCGTCCAGCGCCAACCCCCTGGGCTGGGAAACGGTGGCGGGGGTGAGCCGCATCCTGGATGACCTCACCGGCCAACTTGGGGCGACGGTCCGCGGGGAGAAGGCGGACCTGGTGCGGGGACTCTACGTGATAATCGACCCTCAGGTCACCGGCGGCCGGGACCCCTTTGCCGTTGCCCAGTCAGCCATCCGGGGCGGGGCCCGGATGTTGCAGCTCAGGGACAAGCTCCGTGACAAGGGCGACTCCCTGCCTCTGGCCCGCAGCCTGCAGAAGCTCTGCGCGGAGTCCGGGGCTTCCCTGATCCTCAACGACCACGCCGACATCGCCGCCATCGTTGGCTCGGCGGGACTGCACGTGGGCCAGACCGACCTGCCCGTGGACCAGGCCCGGCAGGTGCTGGCTCCTCACCAGGTGGTGGGCCGGTCCAACCATGAGATAGAAGAACTGGTGGAATCCGAGGGGATGGGCGCCGATCACGTGGCTTTTGGCCCCATCTACCACACCGACACCAAGGGCGTCGGCCGCCCTCCCCAGGGCATCGAACGGTTGCGTCTGGCCCGGGACGCCGCCAAAACTCCCTTGGTGGCCATCGGCGGCATCAACGCCGAGAACGCCGCACCGGTGATCGAGGCTGGCGCCGACGCCATCTGCGTCACCGCCGCCGTGGGGTCCGCAACCGAACCGGAGGCCGCCGCCGCCAGATTGGTAAAAATCATCGAAGAGGCGGGCGGGCGGATCTAATGAAGGACGCCGGGAGACGAATCTAATGCCATCGCGTTATAGCGCAGACCTATCCTTGATCGGGACCGCCGTCATCGAAGAACTCACCGAACGGAACCTCGACCGGGAACTAGCCTTGTCGGTCTCCCGGGAGGTGATCCGGTTCTCCGCCAACGCCATCCGGGCCGTGCACCGCGGCGACTTCGATGATGCCCGGGAGTTGATCGGCAAGGGGGACGCCAGGCTGCGGGAAGCCGACCACATCGAGAAAAGCAGCCCGCAGATATTCAATGCGGGGTTCATGAATGACGCCCGGAAAGAGTTCACTGAAGCCAACGTAACCCTGGCGGTCATCTCCGGAGCCGATATCCCTACCATCAGCGACCTGAAAGTGGACGCGGCGGCCTATATCAACGGCATGGCGGAGGTCATCGGAGAACTGCGCCGGTACATCCTCGACTCCCTGCGCCGCGACGCCGTGGACGGCTGCCAAGAGTTCATGGACATCATGGACGAGATGTACGGCGTCCTCGTGACCATCGACTTTCCCGAGGGCGTAACCAGCGGCCTTAGGCACAACACCGACGCAATGCGGGGCGTGTTGGAGCGCACCCGGGGCGACCTGACCATGGCCCTTCGCCAGCACTCCCTGGAAGCCCGCCTAGCCGAGTGGGAGAAGAACC
>JACZYV010000194.1:0-4883 GCA_022570905.1 Chloroflexota bacterium | reverse complement strand
ATCGCCTCACGCACCATGGACGACGCTGTTCCCGAGGACGAGAAGACCAGCCGCCGCCAGATGGTGGACCGGCTGCAAGAGAAGATCCAAACTGAGATCAACGCCCGATTGGTGGGCCGCTACGAAGAGATACTGGTGGAGGGCCGCCGGAAGGGAAAGTGGCAGGGACGCACACGGTCCAACAAACTGGTGTTCTTCGAGGATGAGGCGTATCATCAAGGAAAGCTAGTCACGATTAAGATTGAGCGCTCCAGCCCCTGGTCCCTGCAGGGAACCTTGGCTGTCGAAGCGAAATTGATAACCCAGTAAACAATCGAGGCGACGATCAATGGCTGTAAAAAGCCGCCGGCCAACCGTGCCGATCACCGAGATTGAGCACTCGGCATTCTGTAGGACCGAAGACAAGCTCCCCGCCAAGCCCCTGGCCGAAGAGATGGCCGTAAATGTGCGGTGGCAGCAGATCCCCCCGGAATACCTGCACTACACCGCTGAGGAATTGGACCAACGGATCGGCGAAGCCCGTGGGAAATTGGGCAGTTCGGTCACCATCTTGGGCCATCATTATCAACGGGAAGAGGTGATCAAGTACGCCGATTTCCAGGGCGATTCTTTCCTTCTCTCCCGTGAAGCGGCCAACCGTCCCGACGCCGATTACATAATCTTCTGCGGCGTGCATTTCATGGCGGAGACCGCCTGCATCCTGGCCGCCCCCCATCAGAAAGTCATCCTGCCCAACATAACCGCCGGCTGTTCCATGGCCGACATGGCCCCGATGGACGACGTTGAAGACGCCTGGGCCGACCTGCAAGAGGTCCTGGGGCCGGGCGGCATCGTGCCCGTCACCTACATGAACTCCATCGCCGGGATCAAGGCCCTCTGCGGCCGGAACGGCGGCGCTGTATGCACCTCGTCCAACGCCAGGGCGGTGCTCGAGTGGGCCTTCACCCAGGGCGAGCGGGTCCTCTTCATGCCCGACCAGCACCTGGGCCGCAACATGGCTCTGGAACTGGGAGTGTCCCTGGACGAGATGGTGATCTGGAACCCGTTCCGCCAATTGGGCGGCAACACGCCGGAGCAACTCCGCGGGGCCAAGATGGTGCTTTGGCAGGGCCATTGCGCTGTGCACACCCGGTTCACAGTCGGCCAGATAGAAGCGGCCAGGGCCCTTCACCCCGATATCAATATCGTGGTCCACCCGGAATGCCCCATGGAGACCGTCCAGGCGGCGGACATGGTTGGCTCCACCGAGTACATCCGCGAAAAGGTCAACTCCGCCCCGCCCGGCAGCAAGTGGGCGATCGGCACCGAGGTCAGCCTGGTCAACCGGCTGGCCATCAACAACCCCGATAAAACCGTGTTCTGCTTGGACCCGGTGACCTGCCCCTGCTCCACCATGTACCGCATCCACCCGGCCTATGTGCTATGGATGCTGGACGGGCTGCTTGAAGGCAAGGTCAATAACGAGATCACGGTGCCGGAAGACATCAAGCGGGAATCTCTGATCGCCCTCGAACGGATGCTGTCTCTCACGTAACGGGCGTCCCCTTAGTCTCACGCCTTTTCCGCATGGTCCGCCTTTTTTGTAGCCCAGCAGATGCCCGTTGCAGTACAATTGTGCCTGCAGGTCCACCGTTTCATCGGGCTTTCATAGCTTGACCGGGCTTTGATCCGGCTTTCGTTGAGCTTTCATCCCGGGAGTAAGGAAGGCGTGACATGAGTCAGTTCCCCCCCGACGTCTACGCGTTGATCGATGCCGCGGTCGCCGAAGACCAGACCTTCAATGACCCCACAACCCAAGCGGTGGTCCCGCCGGAGATCCAGGGCACCGGCATGCTGCGGGCCAAGGCCACTGGAGTGCTGGCGGGGGTAGACGTGGCCATCGCCGTCTTTCACCGGGTGGACCAAACGTTGGATGCCAAAGCCATCTTGCAAGACGGTTCGCCGCTCTCTCCCGGAGATGATATCGCCGTGGTCCGCGGCTCGGCGGCCGGTATCCTGAGGGCCGAGCGCATCGCGCTGAACTTCATGCAGCGCATGAGCGGGATCGCCAGCGACACCAACCGCTACGTCCAGGCGGTCCAGGGACTCAAGGCCAGGATAGTGGACACCCGCAAAACCGTCCCCGGTCACCGCTATCTGGACAAGTATTCGGTGCGCATGGGCGGCGGCTACAACCACCGGCTGAACCTGGCCGACGGCATACTGATCAAAGACAACCACATCCAGGCCAACCGCTTCCGTGAGATGGGGCTGAAAGACGTTATCCAACTGGCCCTGGCCCGAGCCTCCCACACCATCAAGGTGGAGGTGGAGGTGGAGAGCATGGAGCAGGTGGAAGAAGCCCTGGAGGCCGGGGCCCACATCATCATGCTGGACAATATGCCGGTGGCGGAGATGGCCGCCGCCATGAAGGTCATCGGTGACCGGGCCGTGGTGGAAGCCTCCGGCGGCATAACCTACGACACGGTCCGGGCGGTGGCGGAAACGGGCGTGGACCTGATCTCTATCGGAGGGCTGACCCACTCGGTGAATGCCCTGGACATCAGCCTAGACCTGGAATTCGACTAGTCTACGCGTGATATTTACCCGCGGCATTTCGCCATGTAATAAAGGTTTTGGAAAAGGGAGGGGCCCATGGTGAGTCCGGTTGACCCGGTGATTCTGGCGATGGAGCGGAATTGGGAGATGATTGACGCGGCCCTTGAGGGTTTGGACGATGCGGCCCTGGCCCGCCAACCCACCGATCAGTGCAACTCCGTGGCCTGGATACTGTGGCACCTGACCCGGGTGACCGACATGTTTATCCACACCCGGCTCCGTGACCTGACCCAGGTCTGGGTGTCTGAAGGATGGCATGAGAAATTCCGAATGCCCGCCGATGAAGAAGACCGGGGAGTGGGCTGGAGCGCCTCCCAGGTCGCCCAGTGGCGCCCGCCTGCCAAAGAAGTGCAATTGGCGCATTATGAAGCGGTCAAGAACCACGCCAGAGAATTTCTGGCCAACATAACGACCGAGGAACTGGAGCGGGAGATCGTCATGAGCCCGGTGCCGGAACCACGCACGGTTTCGGTGTGCATGGGTCAGATGGTCTGGGACACCGTGGCCCACGGTGGTCAGATAGGCTATCTCCGGGGCTTCTACCGTGGGATGGGTTGGTTCCGCTAGGGGGATTTGCGCTGCCCATCAGCAAACATCGCCCATCTTCCGCTCATGGTGAGCCCCGACCTAAGGTCGAGGGTCTCGATGGAATCGGACTTGTCGAACCGCGGCGCGGCCGCTGCCGGTCCGCGCTGTCCAACATCAAGGTCACCGGCCCGTCGTTCTCCAGCGTGACCAGCATGTGCTCCTGAAACCTTCCGGTGGCCACCGTTATCCCGGAGTCCCGAAACAACTGCACCGTATGCTCGTAGAGGCGCTTTGCTTCCTCCGGTCCCGCCGCTTGGTTGAAATCGGGACGCCGCCCCTTGCGGGTGTCGGCGTAAAGGGTGAACTGGCTCACGACTAAAAGCTCCGCTCCAACGTCCAGGGCGGAGCGATTGAACCGGTTCTCATCGTCGGCAAATATTCGCAGATGGGTGATCTTTTCCACCAGATAGCGGGCGTCGGCCTCGCCGTCTTCTTTGGAGACTCCCAATAGGATGACCAGGCCCGGACCGATCGCCCCGACGGTCTCACCGGCAACTGCAACCGAAGCCTTGGTAACCCTCTGGACCAATGCTCTCATTAAAAACCCGAAAAACCCGAAAAACTCGGAATAGAAAACGATATGCGGAAAGACTCTGTGGAAAAACCACGAGGGAACCGTCGTAAAAAGGTCTCGTGGGACGACTTTGTGGATATAGGTCTTGCCGGCTAGCTGGAGCTGGCGGGAGTGGGCGAGGCGCTGTCGCTGGAGTCGGACGAAGACTTGGCTGAACTGTCGCTGGTGGACTTGGCGGCCGTGTCTGACTTTGAGTCCCCGGTCGACTTTGAGTCGCTGGTGGATTTGGAGTCAGATGACGACGAGCTGTCGCTGTCGCCGTTCTTGCTCTCCGACGCCTGCTTGGGACGCCCGTAGTCGGTGGTGTAGAAACCACTCCCCTTGTAGATGACTGGAACTGCGTGAAATACACGCTGGCCCGCCCCGGAACAAGCCGGGCAGGTGCCTTTGCCAGCCTCCGCGAATGTCTGCACCAGTTCAAATTCTTCTTTGCAGCTTTCGCAGCGGTAATCGTATCGAGGCACGGATACTCTCCTGAATGTGATTACCCTTTAGCAGTCCCAGCGGGATAGTGCTAAGGGCAACTTATCCAATTTAACAGTGGCGCTTGTAGCTGTCAACGCGCCCGATGGGCCACCAAGGCAACGTCCACATCAAAGAAAAAAGGCCACGGTTCGGCCTTTTCAAAGCCAGGCGGCGTAAAAATCCGCCGGTTAGCAGTGATCTTGTAGAGGCGGTTTATGGACGGTCCAAACCAGGCGTAATCCGGGCCTGGACGCCTGCTGCCCGCGTTGTCTTACCTCCGGTTCTGGCGGCGGCGGCGGCGGGCGGCCCGCTGGGCGGCCAAACGCTCTTTCTGCGCCTTGGAGCGGAAGAAGCGGCGGTCCTTGAGTTCGCGCAAGATGCCTGAATGCTGCACCGAGGCCCGGAACCGGTTTACCAGGCTTTCCGGGTTCTCTCCCTCGCGAGGGGTCACATATGCCATTCGAATCTCCAACCGTTGCCGGTCAATCTGTTAAAGCTAATTTACCACAGGCACGAATTCCAATCAACCGGCCCGGCGCCCCGGCGGGCCTCAGGCTAGACCGCCGTGCCCCGTTTGGCGCCCACCTCTCCCAGATACTCCAGCACGTCGGCCAGGGGCAGGACGTCGGCGTATTTCTGGTTCATGTCAAAGAGGTTG
>JACZYV010000046.1:0-18011 GCA_022570905.1 Chloroflexota bacterium | reverse complement strand
CTTGGATCCCAGAGGAAGCCGCCAGGAACCTAGCATCACGCATCCCCAAGGCCCGGTTAACCGTCCTGAGCGGCGAGTCGACGGCGCCGTACCTGGGCGATACCGAAGCCGTGATTCACTCCCTTCGCCAATTTCTCAGCTCCGAGACCCCAACAATGATGACCGGTCCGAAAGTAGAACTCAACGACCCACCGAATCCTGATAAGGCCCCGCCGGCTGGCCTGACCGGCCGGGAGATCGAGGTCCTGCGGATGGTGGCCGGCGGCAAGACGAACAACGAGGTCGCCCAAGAATTGGTCTTGAGCATCAGGACCGTGGAGCGTCACATCGGCAATATCTATTCCAAGATCGGCGCACGGGGGCGAGCCGACGCCACGGTCTTCGCTCTGAGGCAAGGTATCTTGTAGGCCGCAGGTAGGCGGCCTGGGTGTTTCCCGCCATTCGGGGGCGCAACCGCGCCCTTTTTTGTTGCCGGATCTAGGTGGTTACGCGGATGTCCGGCCCGGTTCAACCCGGTAATCTATAGCCCATGGGACCTACCTGCAACAGGGCGGCATGAGATTCACCCAAGGAACAAGGGAAGAAGATGACAAGCACAAAGCCAGAAAGCGCCAGCATGAGTATCGAAGAGATCGCGAAGAACCTGAACGACGCGGGAATCCCACCCCGGTTCGGAGACGAAAACTCCCGCCTTCTGATCAAGATGTGGCGCATCCTCGGTCAAGGCCGGCCGGTCACCCAAGAGATGACCGTCACGGCCGCCAAAGAAGTGGGGATGTCATCTAAAGCTGCCGGTGAGTTCCTACGGCAGATCACCGAGCGGGACTCCGACGACAATATCATCGGGCTGCTCGGGCTGTCATTGAACCAGGAGTGGGCCCACAGATTGACCATCAACGGAGCCGCCTTCAGGACCTGGTGTGCCTGGGACACCCTGTTCCTGCCGGCCATGCTGGGAGAAACGGTCCAGATCGAATCCGAGTCACCGGTCAGCGGCACGACCATCCGCCTGGCGGTTACGCCGGACGAGGTCGAATCCTCGAGTCCAGAGGGCGCGGTAGTCTCCATCGCGACCATCGACCCCAAGATTCACGATATGTCTACGGTCGAGGCGATCTGGGGCAATTTCTGCCATCAGGTTTTCTTCTTCCCGTCCCTGGAAGAAGCGTCAGAATGGGCAGAAGGCAAGACCAATATCGCGATTCTGCCGGTGAGGGACGCGTACGAGTTGGGGCGGTTGGCCTTCGCCGATCTCCGCCGGTATGCCAGATAACAGTCCAGGAAAGTAGGTGTAACCCATCATGAAAACAATCACAAAAGCAACGTTGACCTGTCCAAACTGCGGGCGTGTTCAGACCGCGGAAATGCCATCGGATGCCTGCCAGTTCTTCTACGAATGCGAAAATTGCAAGACTATGTTGAGGCCCAAAGACGAAGACTGTTGTGTCTTTTGCTCTTACGCCAGCACCAAGTGCCCAATGAAACAAGTGGACCTGGCCTAGGCGAAGCGGCAACCGCTGCGGCTAGATACGCGGAGAGTGGACCATGGACGAAATGGCGATCGAAAGATTACTGATCAACGATTGGGCGTCGGGGCTTCGCATCACCACCGTTCCCCAGGCCATGCGCCGGCTCGGGTTTGCCGACAACCTGGAACACAGATGGGATCTGGCGAACCACATGGACGCGCTGTGGCACAGCACGTTGGAAGCCCCGGAAAAAATACAGGCAGTCAATTCGGCCATCGGCCCGATGACTGAAGAGCAAAGCGAAGCGCTCACCCATCATTGGCGAGATCAGGTCGGCGCCTGGGACCGGGCCTCCATACTGCTAACCGACAGCGAAAAGCTGACGGCCCGGCTGGTCTTGTACCGCCAAAGAACCGGCTCAGGTCTGCCATCGCCGGCCGATATCGCAGCCGCCGTTGGCGTTGGGCCCGAAGAAACGGCCAACGGGATTCGAATGTTGGCCCGGCTCGGCTTCTTGATTCTCTCTGACGGCCAACCCGCCGATACCTACACCCTGGCCGAAGACCACGGAAGGTTTCTTGACGGCTTGGGCTTTTCGTTCCATACCGTGACGTTGGTTGACAATGATGAGCGGTTCGGCATTCCTTGAGCCATCGACTTCCTGCTGTTGGTCAACAGCCAATACCGTGAACACCACATCAAGCTGGACGACGCCTGTGCGCATTGCACCGAACGCATCCATCTGGAAGCCATAAAAGGGGACCTCGTCGGGGTGTCGCCGGTGGAGGCCGTCGTTCATAGAGGCGGAACTTGAGGCCAGAACAACCTCTTCCAGTCGGAAGAGCACTTAAGGGAGTGGAACGGCGGAGTGCTGCCGGAGCCGGGCACATGGATGCTGGCATCGGAAGAGATCGAGGCTATTCGGCGAGGCCGGAGCTAGTTGATCGCCACCTGACGGAAGGAGACTCCGGTTTGGGGGTCTAGGTCCACCATCGTTACCTCCCCGGCGCCGGGGCTTAGGTCGTTGCCGTCCGGGATTTGCCTGCCGGCCTCTCCCCCTAGCCCCAAACCTTGGCGGCCACCTCCACCACCAGTTCAAGTTTCTTCCTCTGGTCGTCCCAGCTCAGCAGATTTCCTGGAGAGGTCGATGCGAACCCGCATTGGGGGCTTATCGCCAGGTGATCGACCGATACGTATTTCGCCGCCTCATCGATCCTCCGCAGGATCGAATCCATCGATTCTAATGCCGGGTCTTTGGTGCTGATCAGGCCTAGGACAACAGTCTTATCCCTGGGCATGAAGCGCAGGGGCTCGAACCCACCCGCGCGCTCGGTATCGTATTCCAGCAAAAACCGGTCTACCTGCAAAGAGTTGAATGCTCTTTCCGCCGTGGCCTCGTAACCTCCCTCGGCGATCCAAGAGCTGCGGTTGTTGCCTCGGCACATGTGGAGGGCCACCGTGACCCCAGTTCCCCTGGCGTCTTTGAGTGAGGCGTTGTCGGCGGCGATGGTGTCGTCCAATTCTTTCTCTGGGTCTTGGCCTGCTTGTTCCATCCGTTCTCGGTTGCGAGGGTCGGCCAGCCTGATGACATAATCAAGAGAGTCGAGTTGGATATAAGAGACTCCCTCGGAAACCAATGCTTTGACTTCACTTTGAACGAATCCGACCATATCTTGTACCAAGTCGGCTCGCGTTGGGTAGACTTTGTCGGTCAGCCCAGGCTTGTACCATACGATCGCCCTGGTCATTACGCCTGGCAGGGTTATTTTGAAGGGTCCAGGGGAATGTTCTTTAAGGAAATTTGACTCGTGGGCGGTGAGCCTCCGGACTTGCTTCAACCGGGCCCCGACTGCCCGCTTAGTAAGTGATAGATCAGCGGCCGTGGCATTTGCCTGGTCCCGGCCCTGGCCTTGCCAACGGGAGTCCGCCGGCGCATCGGGGTCAATCACTATGCCTTCCAATGACTCTTCAAACGCGCCGGCAAACCAGGCCCGCCGGTACTCGCCGTCGCTGTATACGCTCACGCCCACCTGCCGTTGTAATTCCAAAGCGTCGAGAATGTACTTGTTCTCGATATCCCGTAGCTGCTCAGATGTTTTCTCCCCCTGACGATGGGATTCGCGCGCCTCGAGTAATTCCCTTGGGCGCAATAGGCTGCCGATGTGTTCGGCGCGGTATGCAGCTGCCATCGGTGTTCTCCTCCTTTGTGCCGGGATAGGTGAGGATAACTATTCCGTACCCTTAGCCAAGATCATGCTCCGGCTTTGCGCACATGATTGGCTATCAGTCTGACGTGTTTAAACGTGGCCCCATGTTAGGCTGACGATTTGAGGGAGTCAACGGAGAGATCAGGCGGGTTGCAAATGGGGAAAGCCGGAGCTAGTTGATCGCCACCTGACGGAAGGAGACCCCAGTCTGCGGGTCCAGGTCCACCACCGTTACCTCCCCGGCGCCGGGGCTTCCGATGGGGCCGAGGGGGCACCCCGAATAGACGGCCGTCACGTTTCCCTGGGAGACGTCTACATGACGGTCCCAATGGCCCAGGGCCAGATAGTGGCAGCCGGCGTCCGCTACTTCCTGCGGGTAGATGGGGGAAGACCGCTGGTCCCGGTCCTCTTCGTAATGAAAATGCCCGTGGGCCAAGGCCACCAGCCAATTATCTTCGACCGGCGACGGCATCCCCTCCAAAGGCTTGAAATCCGGGGTATGCATGGGCATGGCCCGCCCCCAGAGATCGATGCCCATGCCTGGAAACGAAAGCAACTCGCCCTGGGCGCCCCTAAAGATAAAAAGGTTGTCCGGCGCGCTTTTGAAGGGATCACGGCGGTATACCGAACTTTCATGGATCAGGTCGTGGTTCCCAGGCAGGAGCACCGCCGGCGTCTGCAACCGGCCAATCTCACCCAGAAACCACTCCAGTATCTCGTCGGAGACCCTCTCGTTGTCGAACACATCCCCCACCAGGAGCAGCATATCGGCGCCGTTATGAGACACTGCGTCCACCACGGCGGTCAGCGCGCTGGTCGATTCAGGATGGCCGGTGGCATCGCCCAGATGGATATCCGAGGTATGTATCAGGCGCAGCTTGTGTGAAAGCATATTCTTAGCTAAGGATAATGGGCCTTGGCGATTGTACACAAGGCCGTAATCTTAGAGGCTGTTTCAAAATCCGGAAATATGAGTCCGAACAGCCCACCCGCTCGCCCCTGATCCGTGGTCCGAGATGGCTCCTAGCTGCTAATAACCCCGCGCTCTTTCATATCGGCGATCTTTTCCGGTGAATAGCCCGCCTCGGCCAGGATCTCCTCGTTGTGCTGGCCCAGCAGCGGGGGGACCCGGCGTATGGTGGCCGGAGAATCGGTCAGCTTCAACGGAGAGGCGGGAAATTTCAGGTTGGGTACGTTGGGATGGTCCACTTCCGCAATCATATTCCGGGCTAGCACCTGGGGGTTGGATACCACCTCTGAAACGGTGTTGATGGGGCCGCAGGGCACTCCGGCCTCGACGATCAACCCAACCCAGTGGTCGGTGGTGTTCTGGGCGAACACCGCTATCAGCTCACCCACACACTCGGCCCGATGCTCCACACGGTCGGTGTTAGTTGTGTATCGAGGGTCTTCCAACATGCCGTCCTGGCCGATGGCGCGGCACATGCGCTCCCACAGTCCCTGGTTGGCGCAGCCGACAATGAACTGACCATTGGAGGATGAAAAACTCTGGTATGGGACCAGGCTGGGGTGGCCCGAACCCATCCGCGTGGGTTCAACTCCCGTGCCCATGAAACCGGTGGCGTGGTAGCTCAAGGCGGCCACCTGGCCGTCCAGCAGGGCTGATTCCACCCACTGCCCCTTGCCGGTCTGGTCCCGTTGCCGGAGGGCGGTCAAGATGGTGCCGTAGGCCATCATCCCCGTAAACAGGTCCACCAGGGAGAATCCTATCCGCAGGGGCATGCCGTCGGGGTCGCCGGTCAGGCTCATCAGGCCGCTGTAGGCCTGGATCAGCAGGTCGTACCCAGGCATGTCGGCCATGGGACCGGTGCGGCCATACCCGGAGATCGAGCAATAAACCACTCCCGGATTGACCTTCTTGATCTCGTCGTAGCCCAGGCCCAACCGGTCGAGGGTCCCGGCGCGGAAACTTTCGATCATCACGTCAGCGTCAGCCGCCAGGTCCTTAACGATCTTGAGGCCCTCGGGCTCTTTCAGGTTGACCGCTAGGCTGCGCTTGTTGCGGTTGAAGGTGAGAAACTGGGTGCTCTCACCGTTCACGAAGGGGGTCCAATTGCGCGTCTCGTCGCCGGCCGTGGGCTCTTCGATCTTGATCACCTCGGCGCCCATGTCTCCCATCAACATGGTGCAAAAGGGTCCGGCCAGTGTGCGGGTCAGGTCGACGACTTTGATATTATCCAACGCCGCAGCCATATTGTTTCTCCTGGAGTATCTGTTTTCCTCAGGTATTTAGGCGTCCCAACGCGCCGGGGCGATTATAGCATGGGCTGAGCCTAGCCCCTCGTTGACCCCCTGAGCGGCTGGTGCTAGCGTGGACGCGAAATGACCCAACAACCACCGAAAATCATCGTCCTGGGCGGGATCAACATGGACCTGGTGACCTTTTCGGCCCGGTTTCCGCAGCCCGGCGAGACGGTGGTTGGCAGCAGCTTCCTCACCTACGCTGGGGGCAAGGGCGCCAACCAGGCCGTGGCCGCCGCCCGCATGGGGGCCAGGTCGGCCATGGTGGGGCGGGTCGGCGGGGATATATTCGGCCCACAGTTGCTGGACGGTCTGTCAGCGGCGGGAGTAGACATCTCGAGCATCACCGTCAACCCGGACGAAAGTTCGGGGATAGCCGTGATCGGCATCGACGAGACGGCGCAAAACAGGATCACCCAGATACTGGGGGCCAACAACACTTGCGGTCCGGCCGAAGCGGCGGCGGTGAAGCGCGGGCTGCCGGGCGCATCCTTCCTGTTGCTGCAACTTGAGGTCTCGCTGGAGCTGTCGTTGGAGGCCGCGCGGGACGCCAGAGCGCAGGGCGTCACCGTCATGCTGGACCCCGGACCGGTCAGGCCGGTGCCCGCCGAACTGTTGAGTCTTTGCGACGTGATCACCCCCAACGAGACCGAAGCCCAGGCGTTGGTGGATTTTCCCGTGACCGGGGCTGAATCGGCAGCCAAGGCCGCGTCAGCCCTTATTGAACGGGGCGTGGCCACGGTGGTGGTCAAACTGGGGGCCCAGGGCGCGTACTTCGCCGGCCGGCACGATCTGAACAACCGGGGTTTGGTAGCGCCATTCGACGTGGTTGCGGTGGACTCGGTTGCGGCGGGAGACGCCTTCAACGGCGCGCTGGCGGTCTCGTTGGCCGAGGGCAAAGAGCTGGAAGAAGCGGTAACCATCGCCTCCGCCGCCGGGGCCCTGGCCGTGACCCGGACGGGCGCCCAGGATTCCATGCCCCAGCGCGGCTTGGTCGAAGACCTGGTGCGAAGTCAGCGGCGCTGAAACCGCCGCACCATCCGCATTCCCAGATAGCCCACCGGCGGGACCGCCAGGGCCCCAACCCAGACCATGACCGCCAGGGTGAAGACCCACCAGTAGGGCGGCCAATTGATCCCAGCCGCTATCCCGAAGCAAGCCATTATAGCCGCCACCGTGACGGCCTTCACCGGGAAGCTGCGTGTTAATCTACCCCGTTGGACATCCACCACGGCTAGATAGGCCAGGACCAGCGCCAAGATTGTAACGATCGCCGTGCTCTTCCAGAACGCGTCGGAGTTTGGAGTGCCCCAGATCCCGGTCAGGAGCAGGAGCAGGGAGGCTACAGCCGCCGCCAAGCCAACCCGCGGCACCAGCGAATCGGGCCGCCGCTCGGCCACCCACAGCGGTCCCAAACTGCAGAAGAAATATCCCTCGACGATCAGGGCCGTGATCAGGAACCGTCCTCTGGTCTTGGTGTATTCACCCAGAATCACGATGGCGATGACGATCAACACCGCCACTACCGACGACGTCAGAAAACCAACCCCGTAAGACCTGGGAGTCACGAAACGCCTGAAAATCAACCTGAACCGTAGAATTATGTGACTCTACTCCCCGGCTCCCAGCCGGATTTTCCGTAAAATTAAGGCTTCGGCAAGAGCGTTGATGTAACCGGGCCAGGGCATATTATAATCAGCGGCACTGCCGTATTAATCAGCGCCCGAACCATAAGAGAGTGGATTCTTGACCCAAGAGGATAAATTCTGTCCGTCCTGCGCCGCCGTCCTGGAGACCAAAGAGGTCTTCGGTCACCAGCGGCCCGTATGTCCCGACTGCGGCCGCATAATCTTCTACGACCCCAAGGTGGCGGTCATATGCATCGTGCCACGTGAGGGCAAGGTGCTAATGATCCGCCGGGCCACTGAACTTGGGTATGGGCTCTGGGGACTCCCGGGTGGCTACGTGGACCGGGGAGAAGTGGTGGAACGGGCGGCGGCCAGAGAGGTCTATGAAGAGACGGGGCTAAAGGTTGAACCGGGGCAATTGATCGGACTGTTTTCCGAACCTGGCGACCCCGTGATGGTGGCGGTATACGCGGCCCAGGAAACGGGAGGAACGCTGGAGGCGGGGCCGGAGGCCTTGGAAGTCGGGTTTTTCGATATTGATGATCTTCCGGAGCTGGCCTTTCCCAGGGACCGTGAGGTGCTGGCCAGGTGGCTGGACGGCGCCGGCAAAGGGGGCTGAAAAAAACGCCGCCCGGTAGGATCAACCGGGCGGCGCGCTGGAGAAGGGAGACGTTATGTCTACTTGTTATGTTAAGCAACAATCTCCTTCCGGTCAAGTTCCTGCCGTTACAGACCCGGATGCTTGGCGGACCGGGGCAAAAAATTGCTCCACCCGGAACCATCGTCAGGGTGGAGCAAAGGGGAGATAGGAGGGTCGAACATCCAACCCTACTACAGTTATGTTAGGCAGGCTCCTCAGTCACGGTCAAGCCAACTAGATCCGCCCGCTGGGCGGGGCATTGTTGAAAGAATTCCCGCCTGGATCAAGGCATAGTCGCGATAACTTCGACCTCGATACGAAAAACGGGGTCGGCCAATCCTGAGCAAAGTATCAGGGTGCTCACCGGCAGATCGCCATCCGGAACGAATCTGGCCTTGACGATACGGTACTCCGGTATATCTTCCCGGTGGGTCATGAACACATTCATCTTCATGATGTGATTCATGTCGCTGCCCACGGACTCCAGGGCCGCCTGCACATTCTTAAAAGCCTGCTCGGCTTGAGCGCTGAAATCTCCCACTCCCACGTTTTCGCCGGCGCTATTTCTGGCTAACTGGCCGGCCACATAGATAGTTGTTCCGTCCTTGACGACATGGCTGTATCCCGGCGGGTTAGCAAGTGCGGATGGGTTGCTTCTTTCGATCGTCATCGCTGTCTCCTTCGGTTCTGCTTTTTAAAATTTAGTTTGCCTAGTCCTTCAGGATGATGTAGACAGCCTCCGAAGGGCTGAGGTCAACGTGGGCGTGACCGCGGCCGGTTACGTCTTCCATGAGCCGAATGTCGCCGGCCCGGAAGACCTGCTTGGAGCCGTCACTGGTGGTGATCTCGACCTCGCCGGAAAGATGGATGATCAGCCGCCGTTCCGGAAGTGGGTGTAACGGCATGTCTCTGGTACCGTCAAACTCTTGGACCTTGACCTCGCTGATATTGGTCATCACCCCCAATTCGGGGTGGTCCGCCAATCGCAGCTCCTCGATATGGCTTTCACCGTCGTTCCCAGCGAAAACTCGGTACATTCCCATTGGCCCCTCCGCATAGCATCGCAAAATGATCGGAACCTGGCCTTGGCTCCCCAGCGGGGCTATTATGCCAGAAGACCAGGCAGGCCAAAACACCCCGACTGGTAGACTTATCTCGTCAGGCAAGATGGTTTTCAAGCGAGACGGCATGAAGAAGGCTCAAGCTGTTTGGGGAGTCCTCGTTGCATTGATGGCCATTGGAACCGCCTGCGGAGGACAAGGCGCGACCTTACTTCCCGAAACACCAGCCCAAACCATACCAGTGATACCCACACGAACGGCACAGCCCGTCCCGACACCGCTCCCCTCGGACACACCTTCGCCCACAAACACGCCAACACCCACGCCTAGGCACACTGCCACGCCAACGCCTGTGCCACGACCGACTCCCTTACCCGATATGCTCCTTCACCCGGCGGGAGCAGGTCTGAACTTGCCTGACGGGTTCGTGGGCGAGGTCTGGCTCGAAGATATTCGCTTTCCCACCGCCTTCGCTTTTGACGGCCAGGGCAGGTTGTACATCGCCACTGAGGGTGGGGATATCCTACGCGTGAATGACGCAGTCAACGGTGAGCCGCCCACCGACGTTTTGACTATTGCCAGCGGTATAGAGGTTCCCTTGGGCCTGGCCTTCTTCGATGGTGCGCTATATATATCAAGTAGAGGCGAGATCACACGACTCACCGACGATGACGGGGACGGAGACCCTGAAACCTCCCGCACCATCATCGGTGACCTCCCGGTGCAAGGATTTCATCAGAACAACGGACCGGCCATCGGCCCGGACGGCAAACTCTACGTTCCCATCGGCTCCACCTGCGACGCTTGCGGCCAGGAGGACGTGCGCAACGCGTCGGTCATGCGGTTCGATCTGGACGGGTCGAACCCCGAAGTCTACGCGCGGGGGCTACGAAACGTCTATCAACTGGCGTTCCACCCGGCCGACGGCACGCTTTGGGCCGCGGACAACGGCCGCGACGACCAGGGCTATGCGGTGCCGGAGGAGTTGAACCTCATCGTGGAGGGAGGCGTCTACGGCTGGCCCGACTGCTGGGGCGACGGCGGTGGGCGCCGGTGCGAGGGTACTATTCCCCCTGTTGTGGACCTGCCGTCGCGGTCCTCCGCGGACGGGCTGGTCTTCTACACCGGCGGTCAGTTTCCCGAAGAGTACTCCAACAACATATTCATCACCCTCTGGGGCGCCGGAGACGGCTCCACGGGGAAAAACGTGGTCCGCATCGAGCTGACCAAGACTGAGGGGCGGTACGCCGCTCGGGTGTCGAACTTCGCGACCGGTTTCAGGCACCCGCTGCCGATCATCGTGGCGCCAGACGGCTCGTTGCTGATCGGCGACCATGGAGCGGACCGCATCTTGAGGATCCGCTACGCGGGCTCGTAGGTCCGTCATTATTGGAGCACAACTCGCTGACGACAGATAAATGTCCAAGATAGTCAAACCGTCGATCCAGACTGCGTTCCGGAGCCTGGCCCGTTCGGCCCTCGACCTGTTGTTTCCCCTCCATTGTGTCGGGTGCGGCAGTGAGGGGGAGGTCATATGCGCGCCGTGTATCGATGGCCTCCGAAAACTGGAACAACCATTCTGCGACACCTGCGCCCAACCGGGGGTGCACGGGCAGTGCCAATGGTGCCTGGAACATCCCCCATCGACCGACGGGATACGGGCGCCGTACCTTTTCGAAGGGCCCCTGCGGGAAGCGGTGCACCGTTTGAAATACCGGGGATGGCGGGTAGCCGCGCCGGTGCTGGGTGGGCTGTTGGCAAGCTACCTGGATTCTCACAAGTTGCCTGGCGAAATATTGGTCCCAGTTCCTCTTCACCCTCGCCGCCTGCGGAGCCGGGGCTACAATCAGTCGGAACTGCTGGCCAAGGAGGCCGGAAAGCTGCTGGAGTTTCCGGTGCGCAATGACCTTCTGAAACGCGCCAATGACTCGCTGCCTCAAGTAGAAGCCAGAAACCGGGAACACCGCCGGGCCAACGTCGCCGGGAACTTCGAGTCATCGACCGGAGTTAGGGGCATGTCCATCTTGTTGGTGGACGATGTCGCCACCACGGGAAGCACCCTCTCGGCCTGCGCCGCCGCCCTGAAAGAGGCCGGAGCGGCCAGTGTCTGGGGCTTGGCGCTGGCCCGTGAGGGCTAGGGTGCCACGGCCAACCCATCGGCTATGCGTGGGAATTGGTCGCGCGCCGGGGCGGGATGCGGGGATAAACAACGCCTGTTGTGGCATAATGGCGGCAAGGGGAGCGGTAGTTTTGTGAGGATGTGACGATGCGGACCAGTCGAATCATCGACCGGATAACGGGAAGAGGCGGGGTCGAGCGGGACGGAGAGGTAATCTGCGAAGTCGAATACGAGATCATCGTTTCGCAGCCCACCACCGAGACTCAAAGTATCGCCGAAACCAAAGCACCACCTGAGGCTTCGGACGCCAGAGGCCGATTGCGGGTTTTGGAGGGCAAAAGGAACCTGATGGAAGGCGACCTTACGTTGTGCCTGAAAGACGGGCGAAAGTGGACCTTTACCGTGACAAACGGCAATCCGGTGTCCGCCCTCTACATGGTGGTCCAGGCCGGCGGTGACAGCCTGGCCCCCGAGGCGGGACCAACTTAGTTAACTCCGGAAATATTTTCCCGTTCTCAACCATGGCCCGGTCATTGAATGATCCGGGCCGTTTCAATGCCTGTTGATCCCCGCTGATAGCCGCCGAGATCCTTAAGTCTCACTGACCAGAAGCATGCTTTCAGCTAGAACTTCCTAACACATATGGATATCATGCCGCCCTCCCACGGAGTTCACACACTACCTTGGTAATGTAGTGGGTAGAAACCTCCTTCTTGGGCAGTAGGGGCATGAAGCAATATCTATCCGTATTCGTTCTGGTTTTGATATTGGCCGTGGGCGCGTTGGCCCCTTGGCCGATCAGCGGTAGTTCCAGCGCGGCAGAATTGGACGCGGAGTCGCCCAGAGTTTTCTTGGCTGAGATGGAGGGAGAGGTTTGCGCATCCCGGTCCCCGGTGCACACCACCTCATCTCTCACGGCCGCCAAGGCCGACTCCGGCCACGGCGACACGCTGCCGGAGATTTTCTTAGTGATGCTGGAGGACGGGGTTTGCGCTTCTCTGTCGCCGATCTCCATATCTTCACGAGCTCCCGCACAAACTGACCGATCGTTGTTCGACCGCTCAGACCCCACCGGCCGCCAAAAGGCCGCCCTCGGAGCGGAGACCGGTGTCTGGTACGTTCAGCGCTAGGCATATCCCGCCAGCGGAACGCCACTCCTCGATCTAGATGGCGCCGCGCCGTTACCATTGGCCCGCCTTGACCAAATCAAGAAAGCCCCCTTCCGGAAGGGGGCTTTCTCATTGCCGTAGTTCCACTCGAATCTGCGACAGCTAGTCTCCGGGGCTGCTCCTAAACTCGCGCACAGATTGACAAGTCTTGGTGGTCTGCTCAAAATGACCCCAAACTTGGATTCGAATTTCCGTGTCTTCCGGGGTAGCCCTTTTTTCTGTGGGAAATAGTCTGGCGTTCCCGTCGAGAATAGCAGGCTGGAGCACTTGGACTGAGACGCGCCCTGGCCAGCATCGTTCAGGAGGACTCCAATGGATATCAACGATATATTCCCCGAGGGATTGGATTTTACCGAAGCCTATGATCTTCTGGAGCCCGTTGCCATCTATATCCTTGGAATGGCGTTATACGCGTTATTCATCTTCAAGTTTTATCAGTTCGTTAGTTCTAGGGACATCTTCGAACTCGACGTTTCCAAGTATGAGGAATCTAGGTTCCATGCGCTCAGGGTATTCCTCCATATCATCCTCTACGCGGGTAAATACCTCTTGGTATTCCCCGTGGTCGCATTCTTTTGGTTCGCCGTGTTTACCGTCTTCTTGTCATTTCTGGCGCCAGACAGGCAGTTCTCTGACATCCTGCTGGTGGCGATGGCGGTCGTCGGCACCATCCGGATCAGCGCGTACGTCACGGAAGACCTGTCGCGGGACCTGGCCAAGATACTTCCCTTCGCCGTGCTCGGCATATTCATCATCCGAGTGTCGTTATTCAATACTTCGGAGTCTTTGGAGGTCCTCAAGCAGGCGAACGACAACCGGGAATTGATACTCTACTATCTCGGGTTCACCATCGCATTGGAATTTTCCCTCAGGTTCGTCAGCGCCGTGGTCGAAAAAACCAGGTCTGTCCTCTTTGGCAGCCGCCGGACAACCTGATTGACAAGTGGCGCCGGTCTGCGCAAAATTGCCCCAACCTAACCGGAGACCAATAGAAATTTCGCCCGGAGGGATATGCATATGCCAGGAAAGACTTTGATATACGTCGGCGCGGAAGCGGACGGCCTCTACCGCAAGGAGGAGTCGGACAGCAGATGGGAGAAGTTGGCCAAGGGCATGCCGCCATCGCCCCAGGTGCGCGCCATCGCCATTCACCCCAACGACGCCAAGACTATCTTCGTGGGCACCCAGCGGGGCGTCTACCGGACCAAGGACGGCGGCGACAACTTTGAGCGCATGAACATGGCCGAGGGCCGCCACGTTTGGGCCATCAAGTTCCACCCCAGCGATCCTAAAACCATGTTCCTGGGCACGGAGGGCAGCGAGGTATACAAGTCCACCGACGGCGGTGAGAATTGGGTCCATCTGGCCACCATCGTCAACCAAGATTCGGTCCAGATGGCCTTCGCCACCCGCATCCTTGGCATCGGTATCGAAGCGAAGAACCCCGACCAGATGTATGCCGCCCTGGAAGTGGGAGGGGCAGCCCACAGCGCCGACGGCGGCAAATCCTGGACGATCATGAACAAAGAATTCGACGGCGATGTCGATCTGATGGACCTGCACGGTGTCACCGTGGGGGGCGCCGACTCCTCGGCGGTGTTCATCTCCAACCGCACCGGGGTTTGGCGGAGCCGGGACCGGGGCATGAACTGGGAGAACCTGAACTTCGAGAAGTTCTCGGACATCCGCTATTCCAGAGGCGTCGAGTCGGCGCCCAACGACCCCGACACCCTATACGCCTGCGTCGGACTGAATTTCGGCAGCGAAGCCGGCGGCGTCATGCGGTCGACCAACCAGGGCGACACCTGGGAACGCTTCGACAAGGGCATCAGCCCGGCCAGCACCACCTTTGGCATAGCGGTGAACGAACACTCCCCAGACCAGGTGTACTTCTGCACCCGGAAGGGTGAGGTTTTCGGCACGCGGGACGGCGGCCAGACCTGGTCCTCGCACGTGCTTCCGGAGATGGCCGGCAACGTTAAAGCCATCGCCTGCGCTTCGGCCTAGAGCCAAACCCACCCGAGACTAAGTAGGGCGGCAATGTGCCGCCCTGCACTCCAACTTCGAACACGGCGGTCAAACGCTGTTGGGGCCAACGCCAGGCGCGTTTGGATGGTAGCGGGAATATGATCGTTTATTTCGACGTTGGTCCTAGGTGGTTCAATGACGCCTGAATTCGCCCTTATGGCCATCTCCGATAAGTCTCTTTTTGACTGGGCTGATGCCGTCGCAACCCCAATTATCGTTGTTGTGATTGCTGGGATTTTCGGTCTAATCGCTCTGCGGGCTGGGAAACGCGCTCAAGTTGAGCGTGAACTGCAAGATGATCGCGCCAGAGAAGAGACTCTGAGTTCTTATCTTGACCGCATCGCCGAATTGGTCCTGGAGAAAGGGTTGGCTAAATCGGAAATAGACTCGCCTGAGCGGGCAATCGCTTTAGCCCTGACCCACGCGGCGTTAAGAACGCTCGATGGGCCGAGAAAAGGCTTACTGGTCAGATTCTTGAATGACTTACAACTCATTCGCAACGGGCGGGCCGTCGTCCCATTAACCTTGGCAGATCTAACAAATTCGAATCTCAGCAGTGCGGACCTGCGGGCTTGTGATCTCAGCGGAGCGAACCTGCGTGATGCATATCTCTATAATTCGGACCTCCGAGAAAGTAACTTAGAGAATTGCGTATTAACAGATGCCGACCTCCACGGGTGTAATTTCGAGAACTGCGTTTTAACAAATAGACAACTTGCTCAATGTGCTGATCTTGACGAAGCGATCTTGCCCAACGGAGATTTGGCGACAGCACAAACGCTACAGCAGTTACAAGAAAACGAACTTGAACAGTGAGGCTAAATCCAATGCGTTCACTACGAGTTTTTAGCGAAAGATATCAAATTGTATCTTTAAGCATGTTATAATTGAATAGGATTTAGCCCTGAATCTGTCAATAAGGATCAACTAAGATGGCTGGACGAGACACATATAAATATCAATTGAAAAAGGGCGGGAAAATAGTTCACAGCGGCATCACGAATGACCTGAATCGGCGGGAAGCCGAGCATCAGGAGCACTTTCCGGGTACGAACCTAAAGCAGGTGGGTCGCCGGGTAACAAGAGAATCGGCTCTCAAATGGGAACGCCGAGGCGGGAAACGGGCGTATAAGAAATCCTAAGATCCAAATGCGGCGGCCAGCCGCTTCTGGGCCTGCCTCCCGGCGCGCCCGGCTGATAGAAACGGAGCGCGAAACGGTCCTTGCTACAATTTCCCTACCAGGCTCTTCAAAAGGTCGTTGGACCTGGCCAGCGAGGCATCTTCGTCCGTTCCCACCGGGAAGACTGAGGCCAAGAAATCGGTCGCCCCGGCTTCGGCGTAGGCCTTTAGCTGCTCTGCAACCTCGTCTTCGTTGCCGATGAGGGCCACTTCCGAGGGGCCTTCAACGCCTTCCAGGTCCAGCATCCTTCTGTAGTTGGTTAGCTGGCCGTAACGCTCGTAGGTCTTGGCGGCCTGTTCCCGCGCCGCTTGGGGGTCGCCGGTCACGGCAAGAGGCATGCCGACACAGATGCGAGGCGGCGGTCTGTCCGCGGATTCGGCCGCCCGGTTGATCCGCGGGGCCACGTGGGATTTGACGGTCTTTGCTCCAGCCATCCAAGTGAACGTGCCATCGGCCTGCTCACCGGCGATCCGCAGCATCATGGGCGCCAATGCTGCGATGACCACCGGCACGGGAAGCGCGCCAGGCACATCAGCCTTGGCCGTAACATCGAAGAATCGGCCGTGGAATTCGACATTACCGTCGTCCAGCAAAGGTCTCAGCACATTCAGATACTCTTCCATGTGCCGGGCCGGGCGTTCGTAGGACAGCCCCATCACGTCTTCTATCGCCGGCCGGTGGGACAAGCCCACGCCCAAGGTCATGCGGCCTCCGGATGCGATCTGGGCCGTCAGGGCATGTTTTGCCAAGGTCAGAGGGTGTATGGGGAATATTGGGACAACCGCGGTGCCCACGGCGATCGTGCTGGTCTTGGAAGCCGCCAGCGATAGGGCGGTGAGAGCATCAAAGCCGGCCCCTGAAGAGATTTGCGGCAGCCAGATGCTGTCAAAACCGTCTTCTTCGGCCTGGACGAATTCTCGAATCAGTGAATGTAGTTCGGTTGCCGCTCCCCTAGCTCCGGTTATAAGTCCGATACGCATGAATCACCCTTCTATGCAAGATCAAGAGTACCCGAACCGCATCAACCAATCCCCACCAACGCTACCAACACCGCCCGACAAACCCCAGCTGAGCCGGCTAGGGGCGGACCCAGGTTTCGGACCAGGCTAGGCAGGCGGAACTGCTGTCCTTTTCGCCCCGGCGGTCGGTGGTCACTTTGCCTGAAGCCACATCTCCGTTGATGGTCAACTGGGCCTTCCTGGCCGGGATGAAACAGCTATAGACACCGTGGGGCCTCCCGGAGGCGCTGCCCGCGGGCACCACCAACATATAGGGCTCCATGAAATCGTGCCAGGTCATGATGATCTCATCTTCGTCGCTGGTTATCGTCTCGGTCCAGAAAGTGTTGTGGTCGCCCTTCTTGCCGAATTCGGCGTCGATTACCTGCATGTTCTGATCGGCAAAATCCGGATAGAGCAGGCTTTCGATCTCGTCTTGGAGCCACCGGGCAACCGCGATATTGTCCGAGTAGATCCGCACTTGGCCATTCAGGAGATCGCTCTGGAGGAAAAGAACGTGACCCGTGCCTTCCGGAGACCACAACACCCGCCAGTGGCTGGCCCTTGTCGTCTCTTCGTTGCTCGACGGGTCTGATAGCCGAATGAAAGAGTTCTCGCCGGTCATGCGGATCTTATTCGGGTCGGTGGGGTTGGTCGTGGCCATGTTTGGGTCTCCTTAGAATTTCTGTTGATCAACGGCGTTATGACTGAGAGTGGCGATATGTTAGCACCCAAAGGGGTTGCGGGCCACTGATTTTGTGAAATCGAGAGTTAGTTGCGGGAGAGCGTTAGGGTGAGAGCGGCCCTTCGGCGCAACACAGCGTGATAGAAGCAAAAAAGCGGCCACCCAACTGAAGGGTGGCCGCTTCTATCACGCTTGGGTTTGGAGACAGGCTAGTTCTTGGCGGGGAACCAGTCCTGCTTCCAGGGGAAGTCGCCGTTGGCGTCGTCGTAGGCGGGTCCGCCGGCATCGACCCGGTCCCGGTAGGGACTGGTGATGGGCTCGCTGTAGGGGTAAATACCGCCTTCATAGGCCTCCGGGCCCTTCTTGAAGTGCTTGGCCGAATCCGTGGTCTCCACGAACGGCATGTCGATGTCGTAGAGCTTGTCCACGGTCTTGGGCCGGGGGCCGGCCTTGGAAACGTGACCATAGAGCTCGCGGCCCATGATCCGCTCGGCGGCCCAGACGCAGTCGATCAATTTGTCGATGTCCACGCCGGTGGGGATCCCCATGTCGTCCATCATGTGC
>JACZYV010000045.1:0-18081 GCA_022570905.1 Chloroflexota bacterium | reverse complement strand
GCCTAAGCTGCTGTTGACCCAGCTCCTGGAGGCCTTGGTTCGCAATTGCCGTTACATGTGCTCGCTCTGGATGCACACTGAAGGGATGACCTTAGACGAGGCGACTAAATTCTTCATGGAGAACGCCTACATGGCTGAACTGCCGGCCCGGAGGGAGGCGCTTCGGGGAACCTTCGACCCCGGGTACCTGAATTACACCTTGGGCAAGCTGATGATCCTCAAGCTGCGAGAGGATTTCCGAAAGGAACAAGGAAGCGCCTACAGCCTCAAGGAGTTCCACGACCGTCTGCTTTCTTTTGGTGGCCCGGCTTTACCACTGCTTAGACCCGCCCTGCTCAAGAACCCAGGCGATTCAGCGCTTTAGACGCTCGTGGTCTTAGGCCTTGGGTACGGCCTAGGTGCGGAAAGTGATCTTCCGGAATGCCTCGACGAACTCCACTCCAGAGCCGCCGACGTCTAGCTGGGCACGTTCCTTGATGAAATCTTCGATCTCTTTCCCGGTCCGGCCGTCCATCTGACTCTTGTGGGCGGCCACCGCCTTCAACTTGGCGTCCATGGACTCCGATATATCGATGGTGGTGTCAGCCTGCTCGGTGCCCCAGAACAATATGGTCGCCGTCTTGTGGGGCTCCAGGCCTTCGTCACGCCATAGCTCTACGAAGTGGAGGTGGTCACGGGCGCAGGGAAATACGGCGTCCAAGGCGACCTGCCCGGTTATCCGGTGGTCGCGGTGCCAGGCCAGGTTCTTGCGGTATGGCTCGGGGCACAGCACAACGTCCGGCTGAACCTGGCGTATCTGCCTGACCAACTCCCTCCGAAACTCGTCGTTGTCCTCAAGGGAGCCGTCGGGGTGATGGAGCAGCACCAGTTCTTGGACTCCCAGAGATTCCACTGCGTCGGCCTGTTCCCGCTCCCGCATCTTGGATAGGTCGGCGGAAGAGATGTTTGGGTCTGTGGTGCCTTTGCCGCCGTCGGTGCACAGCACGTAGCGCACCGTTGCTCCGTCGCCGATCCACTTGGCTACCGTCCCGGCGCACCAGAAATCGGCGTCGTCGGGGTGAGGGGTTATTACCAGAACCTTCCGGGGGGTCTCATCCATCTGCCAGGGGCCTCCTAGGGTCTTTGATGTTGGCGCAGGCCGAAGAGGATCCCGGCCAGAACCAAGTTTTTAGGTCTTCAGGTCCAATCTACGATATTCGACACAAATTTTGCGTGTTTTCGACACAACATGGGTTTCCGCAGCGGATAATTGCGTGGATAGATGCGGAAACCACAAACATTGTGAAGCGTAGGATACTCTGCTACAATCGGCCAAAGCCATCAAACACGGCTCCCCAGTCTTTGGCCGCTACATCTTCCGCCTGCCACGCACGGCGGCGTCGAAATCCGTCAGCTTGAAACTCAAGCATTCAGTTTTAGAGTTTACCAGTCTGGAAGACCCGATTGCCAGTCGTTAACTACACAAACAACCACAATACAGCCCTAGTCGAATTCGTAGCCTCCCACAACAGCCCGAACGGCGAACTACATGATCTCTGCAGCAGCATATTTCAGGGCGTTCTAGGGCAGCCGGGCCTTGATCCAACGGAGAATTGTCTGGTGTTGGAACATGCCGGGCAGATCAAGGGACTGGCTCTGGTATTCCGGGAGTTCCCCATCGGCCGCTCGGTCATCGAAGTGATCACTTCACCGGAACTTACCGGTGGTCCAGATGAGTTGGACCTGATACGACGGGCCTTGGCACGGGCTGAGGCCGAGAAGTTAGGCGTGGTCCACATCTGTGTGCTTCCCGACTCAGGAAGAGGAAAAGTGCTGGAGCAGGTGGGTTTCTACCGGGTGCGCACCTACCTAGACATGCTGTGGAATCAGGACGAACTGCCTGAGGTGGAACTCCCTCAGGGCTATTCCGTGCGGCCCTTCCGGAATGGCGACACCCCCCTGCTAACCCGGATCCAGAATGATGCCTTCACGGGCAGTTGGGGATTCTGCCCTAACACTGAGCAACAGATCGAGTACCGCACCCACATGCCCAATACGTCCCAGGCCGGGATATTGTTCTTGTTCGACGGCGAAAGCCCCGCTGGCTATTGCTGGACCGTGATGGCGCCGGCCGGGAACGGGGTGCGGGGCATGGTCGGCATGATCGGCGTGGCGCCCAATTACCGGGGGAAGGGCGTCAGCCGCTACATCTTACAGGCGGGAATGAAGCATCTGCGCTCGGTGGGGCTGGCTGAGATCGGCTTGGAAGTCGACGGAGATAACAGCCCGGCTGTGCGGCTCTACAAGACGACCGGGTTCAAGACGATGGGCGAGCGTCACTGGTTCGAGCGCGTCCTGCCCGGCACCTGAAATCCGTACCGCTGGAACACCGTGTCCAGCCTGATCCCCCCGGAGATCACCACCCTCATGGCGTCTTCCACGCTCATATCCGTTCGCGTTACTTCGGACGCCGGTATGATGACCATGAATCCGGACGACGGGATCGGCGTAGTTGGTATGTAAACCGATAAGACCTCTTCCCCATCAGTGTCCAGCATGCTGGATGTGATCAGTCCGATGGACATGATGCCGGCCCTGGGGTATTCGATCAAAACCACGCCTGCGTATTGGTGGTCCTCATCATTACCGACACCGCCATCGCCGTTTTGGCTTTTGGAAAGAACCTCAATGGCCATACGGGTGGTGCCGTAGATGCCTTTTACCAATGGAATCACTTCCATCACCCGGTGTCCGATGCTGATCAAGCGCCGCCCCACTACCAGGGCGGCGAACAGGCCCAGCAGATAGACCAGCACGATAAGAGCAACCATACCTGTGCCGGTTACTGAACGGCCGGGCAGCAGGTCCACCAGCGGTTGAAGAACCGGGTCCAGAAGGTCGAAGAAGAACTTCAGAATGAGCACGGTCATACCGATGGGGAGGATCACCAGGATGCCGGCGCCTAGGGTACGTTGAAAATGGATGAGCGGCCGGCGAAGGGGCCCGAGACGATTGCGGCGAGCGCCGCTGCCTGCATGCCTGGATTCTGGGGTCACGGTCTCCTCCCGGAGAATGGCCAGTACCTAACGGTGACGCCTACGAGTCACGCCCGCGGGCCGCCGTGGCAACGTTTCTTCCGGTCCAGAGACAAGGCAGGGGCAATTCCGAGGCTTTGATACCGGTAAATCCAGCCCATGACACGGGCTGATTGTTACTTATTATCGCCTTCTACGAAGTGCCCGGTCAATACAGCGTACTCGTCCCACATCATCGCTGCGACGTTGTCCCAGCCCATGCCCTCGGCGCGCTTGCGGGCCGCCTCGCCCAGGCTTTGTTGCAGACCGTTGCTGGAGATGATCATCTCCACTGAGTTGGCAAAGGCTTCCGGGCACCGCCAGGATTTCAGATAGCCGGTGCGGCCATGTTGAATGATGGTGGAAAGCCCCCCGACCCTGGTGGCCACAACCGGAGTCCCGCAGGCCATGGCTTCCAGAGCAACCAGCCCAAAACTCTCGTAGTACGACGGCACCACGCAGACGTCGGCGGCGTTGTAATACAGGGGCAGCTCTTTGTGGTCCACCTGACCCACGAAGTCAATCTTGTCTTCCAGGTCCCGTTCTCTGGCCAACTGCTTCACGCGGTCCAACTCGCGGTCGCCGTTGACATCGGCGCCGACCACCATCACCCGGACTCCATCCTGGGAGTCCATCTGCGCCGCGGTTTCCACCAAGAGGTCCAGGCCCTTCAGTGGCTCGATCCGGCCAACGTACAGCAGGATCTTATCGCCGTTCAGGCCCAGGCGGGCCCGCACCGAATCCCGGTCAAGGGGGCGGAACACGGAGAGATCCACACCGCAGGGCACCAACGAGACCTTGCCGGCGTCGGCGCCGTAAAGCCTCGCCATGGCGTCCCGTTCGTGGGGAGAGAAGGCGATGATGCGGTCGGCGGTGGCCATCACTTCGGCTTCGACCACCGGTCTTTCAGCCTGCTCCACCTCGCCGGCCCGGGACTGCATCTTTATAAGGCCCAGCGTATGGAAGGTAACGACATGGGGAACGCCCATTTCCTGGGACAGTTCACGGCCGATCCATGAAGACAACCAGTAGTGAGAATGGACCACGTCGTATTTCAGTCCCTCTTCTTCTCTGAATGCATTCAGTTGGTTCAAGAACTCGGGGAGATAGGCGTATAGCTCTCCCAAGTGGGCTTCCGGCTCACCTGCCTTGATGTGGATCACGCGGACGTTGGGACCGATGGGCTCGATGCGGTTGGCGACGTCGGCGTGCTCCCGGGTGAAGATGTCGATCTGCATCCCCAGATCCCCCAGGGCCGCGGCCAACTGTCTGACGTAGACGTTCATACCCCCCGACTTCCCCTGTCCGGGGGCTGCCAGTGGGCAGGCGTGGAGAGTGATGAATGCTGCCCGCTCCACGCTCAACTCCTCGTTACCACCATCTGATAAAGGCTCCTCTGCTGCCCACCCAGATGCGCCTTATAGGGCTCTGGGCCACGCAGGAAGTCGAAATAAGTTAGGCCCCGGTCTATGGCGTCTTTCAGGCACATCGCGTTGAGCAACAGGCCCACGCTGAAATAGCCATACTCGGGGTCGTAGCCGCTATTGTATAACAGGCGGGAGCCCCCGTAGTCAAAGCACAGGCAGGTGGCCACGGTGGAACCGTCCATATCCAGAAAGAACAACTGAAGCTGCCCCAATTCCGCCATGCGCTGTGTGATGTTGTGGAAGAAACGCTCCCGCTCCGGTGTCATGAACTCGTCTTTGTCGGTGCGGCTCAGGCGCATCAATGCTAAGAACTCATCCAGGCGCTCCGCCACTTGGAGCGGCTCTGACACGCTGTACCACTTCCAGTCGGTCTGGGAGTCCATCCTTCGCAGCTTACGGCGCAGTTCGTGGCGGTCCTTCTTCTTCAGACTGCCGAGGTATTCGTCCCAGGTGCCCGGGAGGCATATGCCCGAGGTTACATCCTCTTGTTCAATCTCCACTGTATATCCCCGGTTGCGGGCGATCTCCGGCAAGAGCTCAAGGGTTGGGGAGCTCTCTCTCAGCGAATCAAGGCGCAGCATCCGGAAGTCTTGCTCTTCCATACACTCCAAAAGCGTCTCATAGAAGCCCTCCTCATGTCCGGGCCTGATGGGGAAATCGTTGTAATCAAAGGTGTCTTGACTGCCCACGAACGAAATGGTGTCGCCGGATCTGGCCAACGAGGCGATGGCGGCGACTCCGTCCCCGGCCCCTCCGTCTGGGAGAAGGTAGGTGAACCCGCACATGGTCCGGCCATCGCCGAAGGTGTCCCACCATACCTTTTGCCATTGGGGTGTTAGGAACAGGGTGTCTACCGGGCTGTCATGGAGCACTGATTCCCATTCGGTTTCAATCTCTTGAAACGATGTGATTGGTGTGTTTGCCAAGATCTACCTACTATGCATCAGGGCTAGGAGGCCTTCCCGCCCAGGTGGGTAATTTTCGAATTCGCCCCGGGTTGCTGAGGTGAGCACCCGTGTGCCCGGTTTATTGATGCCACGCATGGTCATGCACAGATGTTCCGCTTCCAGTTCGACGACCACGCCGTCGGGTTGGAGAACGTTGAATATGGCGTCCGCCACATCCGCGGTGAGCCGCTCTTGCACCTGGGGCCGGTGCGACGCCACTTCCAGCGCCCTGGCCAGCTTGCTGATCCCCGCGATCTTGCCGTTGGGCACATAGCCCAGACGAGCCTCGCCGAAGAAGGGTAGCAGATGATGTTCGCACACGGAATAGAAGACCAGGCCGTTCAGGACCACCGGATCGTGGCTCTCGGCCTCGAATACGGTATCTATCGCCTCAGCGGTGCCGATTCCGACACCGGAAAACAACACTTCATACATCCGTGCGACCCGGCCGGGGGTGTCTAGCAGCCCCTCACGGGCCGGGTCTTCGCCGATGGCGGCCAATATCTCAGCCACCGCTTGTTTTATGCGCTGTTGCTGGACCGTCTTGGTTCCCCCTCTATTCACCGATTCCAAGGGTAGCCGCTTCAAGCGCCTCGATGGTCGCATCGACTTCTACCGCCTGCCCGCCGGCGCTGCTTACCGCCAGGTCGGGGTCTTTCAGGCCATTGCCGGTGCAGACGCAGACGACGCGCTTATCATGGAGGTCCAACCCCTGGCGGTGCATCTTCACTAGACCCGCGAACGAAGCCGCCGATGCCGGTTCGCAGAATATCCCCTCTTTGTTGGCCAAGAGCCGGTAGGCATCCAGTATCTCGTCGTCCGAAACCGATTCGATGACGCCGCCGGAACCGTCCCGGGCGTCGATAGCCCCTTGCCAAGTGGCGGGATTTCCGATGCGTATTGCCGATGCGATGGTCTGGGGTCTGAGCACGACTTCGCCTCTGACTATCGGCGCGGCGCCCTCGGCCTGGAATCCCATCATTCGAGGCAGCGTCTGGCTCCGGCCCAGGTCCTGGTACTCCCGGAAGCCTTTCCAGTAGGCGGTGATATTGCCCGCGTTTCCCACGGGTATGAAAAGCAGGTCCGGGGCGTCTCCCAGGGTGTCCACCAGTTCAAAGGCGGCCGTTTTCTGGCCTTCGATACGGTTGGGGTTCACGGAGTTAACCAGAGTCACTTCGTTCCGCTCGGTGAACTCGCGGACCAGTGTTAGCGCCACGTCGAAGTTCCCATTGATCATGATGACCTTGGCGCCGTAAATCATGGCCTGGGCCAGCTTGCCCATGGCGACTTCCCCTTTGGGAATCAAGACGAAAGTTGGTATATCGCAGTAGGCCCCAAATGCCGCCGCCGACGCGCTGGTGTTGCCGGTGGAGGCGCACATGATCGCCCGGGTGCCTTCTTCCAACGCCTTGGCGATGGCCACCACCATGCCCCGGTCCTTGAACGAGCCGGTGGGATTACAACCCTCCAGCTTGAAATACAGCTCCGGGCAGCCCAACTCCCGTCCCAAGCGGTTGGACTTGACCAGCGGGGTATCCCCCTCCCCCATGGTGATCATGGGCGTTGCACTGGTCAATGGCAGCAGGTCCCGGTAGGTATTTAAAACCCCAGCACCCATACGATTAACCCTTTCTCCAATCGCCAAAGGGTTGCGACTGCGCGGACATCATTCTTCGATCCTGATGGTATTGCTCACTTTTCTAACCTGGGGCAGCCTGGCCATGAGCTTAAGGGCGCTCTGCACGGACGCCTCCCTCGCGGGATGGGTGGTAATCACAATCTCGGCGCTCTCGGTCTCAGGATTGGTATCCCTTTGAAGTACCGCGGCGATGCTGATCTGTCCGTCGCCCAGGACCTTAGCGATCTGCGCCAGCACTCCCGGACTGTCGGCCACGTCCAGGCGCATATAGTACCTCGACTGGAGATCGCCGATGGGCCGAACGGTCAGGTCCGTGCCGTTTTTCGGTTCAAATTCCAATGATGGGGAATGGCTGCCCATCTTGCGGACTGCTTCGATCAGGTCGCCGACCACTGCGCTGGTGGTTGGTTCCCTTCCCGCTCCCAGGCCGTGGAACAGGACCTGCCCGCAAAGGCTGCCGTCAACCTCCACGGCATTGTACACTCCATCAACCTTGGCAAGCATGTGCTCAGCAGGCACTAATGCCGGATATACGCGTAGTTGCACCGCCCCGTCCTCCAGGTTGGCGATGGCCAGGGATTTGATGGCGTAACCCAGTTCCTGGGCGTAGCGAAAGTCCTGGGGCTCGAGTTTGGAGATTCCCTCGCAGTAGACGTCGGAGGGCTGGAACGGGCGCCGGTAGGCCAGTGAGGCAAGAATGGTCAATTTATAGGCGGCGTCGATGCCCTCGATGTCGTTGGCGGGGTCAGCCTCGGCGTATCCCAGTTCTTGGGCTTCGCCAAGGGCTTGCTGGAAGCTGGTCCGCTGGTGGGCCATGCGGGTCAGGATGTAGTTGGTGGTGCCGTTGATGATGCCGCGGATGGAGCGTATGTCGTTGGCCGCGAGTTCATTCATCAAGCAACCGACGATTGGGATACCGGCACAGACACTAGCCTCAAAAAGAAGGGTGGCCCCGTTCTTCCGGGCCAGGGCCATTAACTCCGGACCCGACTTCGCCATCACCTCTTTGTTGGCGGTGACCACGTGTTTTCCGGCAGCGAGACCCTGCTTGAGGTAACGTTCCGCCGGGTCCGTCCCGCCCATCACCTCCACCACAATGTGGATATCAGGGTCGGCCAGGAGGTCTTCCGCGTTCGTCGTCAACAGGCCGGGGGGCAGATCGATGTCCCTGGGACGAGAAAGGTCCCGGACCAACACTTTCTTCAGCTTCACCGTGCGGCCGGTCACGTCGGAGAGGGACGGGCCATTACCCAGCAGGTGGGCGGCGACTCCCGTGCCGACGACGCCCAGCCCCATCAGGCCGACATTAATAACGGAGGGGACCACAGCGGGGGTTTCAGCAGGAATACCGGATGACGCCGTCATAGGCCCTTGCTAACCCAACCCGGGGATGAGGGGCGGGACCGGAGTGGGCCGGTCGATCCGTGGCGCGGAGATGAACACTTGATCGGTAACCCATGCGTACAGCCTGCTGTTGAAGTTCATCCGCACGAATCCTTGTTCGGTCCCCGACACCAGTGCATCACGCTGCCATTTCTCCACCGTTTTCCGGAGCAGCTGCGAGCCCATGATGTTGGTCAGATCGCGTTCTTCGGCGGGGGAGACCGTTTTGACCAAGTAGTAAGCTTCATTGGTGAAGATGGGTTCACTGACCGAACCGGGCGCTTGGGCTTGGATCCCATCCTCGTCGCTGCCGAAGATGTAGTCGTCGAGTTCAGGGAAAGCGCCCTTTGGCACCCATCCAACATAACCGCTGGGGTCCGCGAATTGGTTGGCGGGGTTCAGTTCCTGGGCGATCCTGGTGAAATCTTCATTCTTCAACCGCTGGACCACATCGCCGATCAGGATCTCCCCATCCAGCGGAAGTTGTATCCATTGGATCTCCACGTGCGGTTGCTTCTCTTCAATGGCCTGGGACAATAGGCCCGCCAGTGCCCGCTGAGCAAGCTGTTCTTCCACGATGACCCGGAAATCTCCGTCCGACAGTCCGGTGGCCGTCAGATAACGCACATAGCTGTCTTTGAATTCCCGCTCCAATTGCCCAGGGTCGGTCTCCTGTCCTGGGTCCGCCGTGGGGACGAATTGCCGGCGTAGTTCCTGTTCAATGTCGTCATCACTGATGCTGATACCCAAGGAAGGGGACTCCTGACGCAGGATCTCGGCGTTGATCAAGTTCTGAAGGTACTCAAATGGGACGGTGCTCAGGTTCACCAGTCCACCCTGGTACCGGCTAACGCCCTGGAGAACGCGGATGCGTTCCACAAGGTCACCCATGGAAAATTCGACGTTATTAACCGAACCGGCCCAGACTCTGGGCGGTTTGTAGAACTCCTGGTAGTAACCGAAGGCGACCACTGCCACGATGGTGAAAACCAGTGCGGCGCCGATCCCGAAACCGATCCTTTGCTGCCGGCGTTCGGCGACAATATGGGGAGCTTCCTGCGGGGCGCTGGGTTCTCCATGGTCTCGCTGCTGGGTCCGCCTCTCGCGGCGGCGGCGGCCGCGGCCCTTATTTGCAGCGCCGAACCTTCGGAGCCAAGGAAATGGCATTGTCTAACCTCGACCGGACTGGGGTGGAAATGGGGAGGCGGTCCGCGGCGTGGCGTTACGCCTGCGCCGCCGGGTGGAAAACATAGCTCGTTGCTGGCCGGGCCCGCTCAGCGGCGGATGCCGCCTGAGTAGGCATGGTAGGCCACAAATGGCACCAACGCGATCTGCCGGGCCCGCTGGATAGCAGTCCGAAGGGCGCGCTGGTGTTTGGCGCAGACGCCGGTACGGCGGCGGGGTTCAATCTTGGCCCGTTCTGAAACAAAACGCCGAATCTTATCGATCTCTTTGTAATCGATGTGGGTAACTTTTTCGACACAGAAGGCGCACACTTTGCGCCGGCGCACGAATCGGCCCCGGGGGCGTCCGCCCGGACCACCGGGTCTTCCGCCTGGCCGGCCTCCGCCGCCGCCTCCACCGCCATATCTGGGTGGCGGTCCGCCTGTTCCTCTAGGGGCTTCAGTGGTCATTCTAGTTCAAGTCCTTTTGGTTTTGCCGGCGAGATCAAATCCGCCGGGATTAAAATGGCAGGTCGTCTACCGGATCGTTGTCAGGGCTTTCATCGGCCGCGACGCCTACGCCAGGCTCATAGGGTTCCGAAGCAGGCGCTCCGCCTCCATCTCCGCCCTTGCCGCCCAGAAACTGGACATCGTTCAGAAACACGTCGATGGAGACCCGGGTCTGGCCGTCGCGCCCCTCATAGACGCGGCTGCTCATCCGGCCTTCGATGTAGACCTGCTGGCCTTTGGTCAGGTATTGGTTGCACGTTTCGCCCAGCTTTCCCCAGGCGCTAACATTGAACCATTCTGTTTCTTCCTTCTGTTCTCCCGCACTGTTGGTGTACCGGCGGCTGGATGCCACGCTGAACGAGGTTACCGCTTGACCATTGGGCGTATAACGCATCTCAGGGTCCCTGCCCAGATGCCCGATGACAGTGATCTTGTTCACGTCTTCCTCCCTTCTACTCCTCGTTTTCGTCCGGCTCGCTGGCCGGTTCTTCTGGCTCCTTTTCAGGAGTGTCGCCGCCCTCGGGAGCGGCAGGCTCACTCTCTTCTTCAGGGTCCAGCTCTGGCTCTTCCTTTTCTTCAGGTGTTTCAGGTTCTTCTGATGTTTCAGTTGCCGGTTCCGGTTCGGCCTCTTCCACCGGCGCCTCTTCTTCGGCCGGTTCGACCGGTGTCTCCGGAGCCTCTTCGGCAACAGGAGTTTCCGCTTCAGGAGTTTCAGGCTCGGCAACAGCCGCCGTGGCCTCTCCTTCAGCGGGAGCGGCGGCAGCGGGAGCGGCGGCAGCGGGAGCTTCTCCCTCAGCAGTGGCTGCAGGAGCCGGTGCGCCGTCGGGCGTAGCGGGAGCAGGCCTGGGGGGAGGGGGAGTCCGAATAGCCCGGGCCGCCGCGGCCGCCTGGGCAGCAAGTTCTTCTTCCGGCAGGGTCACGGTTACCAGGGAGCGGAGCACCTCGTCGTCTACTTTCAGGAAGTTCTCCAACTCGCGGTTGAAGGACTGTTCGGTGGCGAACCGGGTCAGGTGATAGCTGCCCTCCAGGAACCGGTGCTGGCCTTTGCGGATGGGGTAGGCCAAGCGGCGGGTCCCCCACTGCTCTTCGTGGCTGATCTCGGCGTCCCGGGTGGTGATAAACCCCTTGATCTTGTCCCAGGTCTCGGAGACCTCGTCCTGGTTCAGCATCGGACTAAGTACAACTAAAAGTTCGTAATGGCGCAAACGTTACCCCTTGGAAGATTACACACGGATGTACTGCGGATTTCAGGATTTCACGCGGAATCACGCAGTCGTTGTGATTATAGCATCGGGCCTTGCCTGGCTCAACCGGTTGCCCATCAGTTATCTATGCCTGGCACCGAGAAGCGGGAGGTCAGCTTCTTGACCTCGGCCGACACTTTAGCGTGGGCTTCCTTGTCTTCCACGTCGGCCAGCACCTTGGTGAGCATGGCCGCCACCTGCTTAACCTCCGCTTCCGCCATGCCCCGGCTGGTGATCGCCGGAGTGCCCAGGCGCAGGCCGCTGGTCACCCTAGGCGGCTGTGGGTCGAAGGGTATGGCGTTCTTGTTGGCGATGATTCCCGCCGACTCGAGGGCCCGCTCGGCCTGCTGGCCGGTGATGCCCAGAGGGGTCACGTCCACCAGCACCATGTGGTTGTCGGTGCCTCCGGAAACCAGCCTCATGCCGGCCTCCGAGAGTTCCGCCGCCAAGACCTTGCAGTTGGCCACCACCTGATGGGCGTACCGGGAGAACTCGGGCTTGAGCGCCTGGCCGAAGCAGACCGCCTTGCCGGCGATGGCTTGCATCAGCGGCCCTCCCTGGGTGAACGGGAACACGGCGAAGTCCACCTTCCGGGCCAGGTCTTCATCGCAGAGGATGAAACCACCTCTGGGGCCGCGTAGGCTCTTCTGGGTGGTCGAAGTGACGATCTGGGCGTGGGGGAAGGGCGAAGGGTGGGCCCCGCCGGCGATCAACCCGGCGATGTGGGCCATGTCCACCATCAGCAGGGCGTCCACGCTGTCGGCGATGGCCCGGAAGCGGGCGAAATCCAGGACGCGGGGATAGGCGCTGCAACCGGCCACGATCAGCTTGGGCCGGTGTTCCTTGGCCAGCCGTTCAACCTCATCGTAGTCGATGGTCTCGGTGTCTTTGTCCAGGCCGTAGGGCACGAAGTTGTAGCTCTTGCCTGAGAAATTAACGTTTGCGCCGTGGGTCAGGTGGCCGCCGTGGTCCAATTGCATCCCCATGACCGTGTCGCCCAACTCAAGGACGGCGAAGTAGGCCGCCATGTTGGCCTGAGCGCCGCTGTGGGGCTGAACGTTGGCGTGCTGGGCGCCAAATAGCTCCTTGACACGGTCGATGGCCAGACTTTCAACAATGTCCGCATTCTCGCATCCGCCGTAGTAGCGCCTGCCCGGATATCCCTCGGCGTATTTATTGCTTATGACGCTGGAGCCGGTCTCAAGGACGGCCTTGCTGGCGTAGTTCTCCGAGGCGATCAGGACGATGCTCTCACGCTGGCGTTGGTCCTCCAACTCCAGGGCGCGGGCGATCTCGGGGTCTTGCTGGGACAGGAAGGACATCGGTATCTCCTGGGAGCCGGTTGCCGGGTGGGGAAAATCAGAGGACCTTGAGCAAATCGGCCCGCCACATAATCGGGTGAATCACGGGCATTTCACGCCCGATTCAGGCGGGATTCTCCGGGTAGTGTACGATGGGGTATCGGGGGTGTCAACGGAGCTTGGTCACGCTGATTGCGGCGTTCAATCCGGTCCTGTAAAGTAACCGCCGGTCATGTGAAGTATCCGGCACGCCGGGGGGTATTTGTAGATGTCGACAGAGTCAGACCACGGCCCAATGCATAGCTCGGTCGAGCGGTTGCTACGGCCGGAACGGATGGAGGTCCTGGACCCATTCCGGATCCTGAGCCGCTGCCCCGTGAACCCGAGGGACACGGTTGCGGACGTTGGCTGCGGCCCAGGTTTTTTCACCCTCCCTTTGGCCAAGTTCTTGATCAACGGCAAGGTCTTAGCCCTGGACACCTCCGACGAGATGATCGAGGCCTGCCAGAGCCGGTTGGACGAGGCCCGAATGGGCAACACCGAGGTTATGAAGTGCGGCGAGTACGAATTTCCCGTGGCTCCCGCCACCGTGGACGGCCTGTTCATCGCCTTTGTGGTCCATCACCCCAGCGACCGGGTGCGTTTCCTCACGGCCGCGAAAGAGATGCTGAAGCCCCGCGGCTGGTGCTTCATCCTGGAATGGCAGAAGAAGGAAACGGAGTCGGGACCGCCCCAAGAGGTGCGCATCACGCCCGATGAGTTGCGTCAGATCGCCGAGGACTCCGGGTTCAGGGTGCAGAGCTCTCGGGACATCAACGATGAGCACCACATGATGATTCTGATCAACCGCTGATTTGGGCGCTAACCATTTGGCGCTGAGCATTTAGTCCAAATATGGGTTCGGCGTTCAGCTTAAAGTAGATGTTCTACGCCTTTAAGATTCCCCGCCTTGAGAGCACCCGCTCCATCAACGGCCGCATGCCCAGTTCGCTGGAGATGGCCAAAGATTCGTCCAGCAAGGACATGGCGTTGGCGCGGTCACCTTCGCCGTCCCGTTCGCGAAGGGAGTCGGCGTAATCGCAGCAAGTCCAGGCCAGTTCGGGCCGGTAGCCTGCTTCCCGGCAGAAAGCCAGCCCATCCTCAAAATGCGTCATCGCCGTGTCGAGATTGCCCATCGTCTGCGCAAGGAGCCCCAGCACACGGTCAACGCTCATAAGTATTGCAATGGTAGCAATCCCTCGGTATGGCTCCAGGGCGACATATTGCTGCTGGGCAGCAGCAATATCTTTATGATGTTCTGCTATTAACGCCAAACCTACCCTGGCTAATATGATCCGAACAGCAACAACGGTCGATAACGACAGCACGGTTTCGGCAATTGGCACCGCTGTGTCGAACCATGAGGCCCTACCAGAAATGCGAGCGATCATAGGGAGGATGGCTGCCGGGAAAGAATATTCAACGTTAGGCCCGGGCCTGCTCAGCCGCATGACTTCCAGGAGCCGTTCTATATAGACCTCCCCTTGGTCAAAGTTGCCTACTTGGTACTCTAGTAATGTCCGGTTGGAGAGTGCTGGGGCATCTCGTGGCGCGTGCGAAAGGGCACGGTCGCTGTAAGCGCGGGCGGCCTGCCATTCACCCTTAGCAACCGTCATAGACACGTTGGGTCCTAGGGCACGCACGAGGTGCATGCGGTCCCGTAGCCTCTCTGCAGCAGCCAGACCGGCCGCCGCATGAGGCTTCGCCCCTTCAGGATCACCCATCATATTCTGAACACGCACAGTGTTTATGTAAGCATCCACCTCCGCACGAAGATCATCTGCTTGTGGTGCCAGTTCGGTGGCGCGCAGGTTCCTCTCGAAGTTTTCCTGCCAACGACAATGGAACCCGTCCACAGCCATGGCATTAGCCAAAGTCCGAATTTCCAGAGTTACGTTCTTCTCTTGTCGGGAGATCGTTAAAGCACGGCTGAAGGCCTTTTGGCCACCTTCGTAGTCTCCTTGTTCGAGGGCCAATACACTGCCGTAGATAGAGAGGAGACGTCCTTCTTCAATGGAATCAGGGGTGACCATCGCTAGAGCACGAGGGATAAACTGGCTAGCGGCTGTCTGATCGCCCGGCCTTATGTAGTGAGGGTACTCAGCGATAGCGATGGCCTGGGCCGTATCCCCGGATTCGATGTAGTAATCAAAGGCACGCGATAGGCAGCCTAAGGTCTCTTCACTCTGCATCATAGCGGCATGGGCCCGGCCCAGGCCGAAAAGTAGATTCGCACCCTCGGCGTCCGGGGCCTTCTCCGAGCCCGATACAGGTACCTGCTTAACGATGAGCGCTCGCTGGAAGTGGGCTTGGGCCTCTTCCCAGGCGTAGTTTGACAGGGCGCGCTCACCGGCCACCAAGGAGTAATGCACCAGTTTCCCGGTTCCCACCATTGCCTCGGCCTGGGCAAAATGGTGGGCCAACTCGGCGGCGTGGCCGTCGGCGTCGTCTCCGTACAGGTCTTCCAAGGTCTCGGCGATTCGGGCGTGGAGGCGCACCCTCCTGGTCAGGGACAGCTCCTCGGCCAGGGTCTCCTGGATCAGGGCGTGGGTGAACTGGTACCTGCCCACCGTCCGGGGCAGCTCTTCGATCACCCGTGCCGACAGGGCTTCCTCCAGCACCTCCAGCAACCGGTCGCCGGAGATGTCATCAATGAGGGGCGAAACCTGATCTAAAGTGAACTCGCGGCCGATGACCGATGCTATAGTCAATGCCTCGTTACACCGCTCCGACAACCGGTCCAAACGCCGTCCGATCACCTCGCGCACGCCTTCAGGGATGCGGACGCTCCAAGAATCCCGCTGGTCTGCCTTTTCCTTGGTCAACTCCCCTTCCTGCACCAGCAGCCGGACCACCTCGGTGACGAACAACGGGTTGCCCTCGGTCTGCCGGTGTACCGCTTCGACCAATCCAGATGGCGGATTCACGCCGGACACTAATTCGATGAACCGGCCAACGTCTTCTTGGTCCAACCCTCGTAGCAAGACTCGTTGGAATAGTCTCTCCCGGTTCAACTCCCCCAGAGTATGGGAAAGGGGGTGTTGGCGCGAAAGTTCAACATCCCGGTAGGTGCCGACGATCAACACTCGCGCGCCGGCCAACTCCCGGGCCACAAACTCCAACAGCAGCAATGATGGGTGGTCGGCCCAGTGCAGGTCGTCCAGCACCAGCACCAGGGGCTTGCGGCGGGCGGCGCTCTTCAAGAACGCGGTGATGGAATCGAACAGCCTGAATCTTGCCTGTTCCGGCTCCAATTGGGGCGGCGCCGGCAGGCCGGGCAGTTGCTCCCTCACATCGGATACCACTTCGGCGATGTCGGCGGCGCCGGCGCCCATCTCCGAGCGGAGCTGCTCCGGGTCCACGTCTCTTACGTAGGAGCGGATGGCCTGCACCCAAGGCCAGTAGGGCGGCGCTCCTTCGCCCTCGTAGCAACGCCCCCACAGCACCTGGGCCTGGCGCAGTCCGGCGTAGGTCGCCAGCTCCAGGGCCGTCCGAGTCTTGCCGATGCCCGGCTCCCCCACCAGCGTGACCAGCCGGCCCCGGCCGGAGAGGGAATCTTCCAAAGCGGCTTTTAACTCCCCCATCTCTCTCTGGCGGCCGACAAAGACGCCGCCAGCCAGGCTATCGAGGGCGTGTGCCTCATCAACGGCAACTGCCGGTTGTTCCACACTGGTGGCGAGGTCGATCGCGTCCAGAGCCGAGAGCACGTCGGTTGCCGAATCCGGGCGTTCCGACGGGTCTTTGGCCAGGAGACGCATGATCAGGGCTTCAAGGGGCCGGGGGCATCGCCCGTTGTGCCAGGTCGGCGCCACCGGCGGGGTGTTGATGTGCTGGCCGATGATGGCCACCGAGTCATCACCCAAGAATGGCGGCCTGCCCGTGACCATCTCGTAGAGCATGGCCCCCAGGGAGTACAGGTCAGACCTGGGTGTGACCTCGCCGCCCATGGCCTGCTCCGGGGGCATGTAGGAGACTGTGCCCACCATCATTCCCTCTTGGGTTAGACGGGACCGGTCCAGCAAAACGGCCAGGCCGAAATCGCCTATCTTGGCTACCCCATCAGCCGTCAGCCAAATGTTGCCCGGCTTCAGGTCCCGGTGGACGATACCCCGGCTGTGGGCGAACTCCAGACCCCGGCAGGTCTCCTGGGCGATCTTGACCGCTCGCTCCAGGGGAAGCAGGTGGTTGGGGGCATCTTCGATCAGGCCTTCAACGTCGCCGCCGCCCATGAGTTCGGTGACCATGAAGGGCTGGACCCCCTCCTGGCCCAGATCGAAGACGGTCACGATGTGAGGGTGGGAGCCCAACCGGCCCATGGCCTGGGCCTCGCGCTGGATGCGGGTGCGGGATGTATCGTCAAGGCCTTCGATCTTGATCAGTGCGAAGGCTACTTCCCTGTCCAATGTCGTGTCCTGGGCTAGGTAGACCTTCTTCTTCCCGCCCTCACCGAGGAAGCGCTTGACTTCGTAGCGGCCGTTGGCGAAGGAGGTCGGTAGATCTTGTCCAGTTGGCGCGGGAGTCTGGGGTCGACTGGAGAGAGGATTGGTTGGCTCACGATCAGCAGCGGTTAGATATGCAATAGCATCACGGTTCTCGGGATCAAGTCGCAGGACAGAGCGAGCACGATCTCCAACCGTCAGCCAATCTTGGCCGGTAATCGCCTCCTCCGCCTGATCGAGGAGACGATCAATCTGTCTCTGAGCACGTTCGCTGGCCATGTCGGAATGTTAGCGCAGTGGCAATGGCGTGTCTATCGAGTTTATCGATTTGACTGCAATTCTTACCACAGACACTATGCGCGAATAGTGATTGCGTTCATCGAACATGGTCGGCAGGAAGCCGGTCAGCCTCGCCAACAATTGGTCTCGATAGTGTATCTGGCCATGAACCAGTAAGAATGTGGCTTCACCTCGATTCCACGGAGGACCAAGATCGCGGCATTTTCGTAGCCAAACGACGACCATGAGGTAAGCTACGCTCTAAGATCTCACGCCGGGACGAATCCAGTTCCGCCAGGCTCTGCATGCCAGGCTCGCTAGAGATAGCCGCCGGCTCTTCCAGCAGATATCTGGCCTTGGCTCTATCTCCTTCGTCGTCCTGCTCCAGCAACATGTCAGCTAATCTCTAGATTTGAGCTTCGGGCTTGGCCCAAGTTTGACCGGCAATGGGACCGTACGCTACAAGTTGATCCTAACTTTCACCGGAGTACCCGGATCGAACCAATTGTCGGGCACGAATGTTGACGGGGCAGCGGTCTGGAGCTGGGCTCGTCAACTGGCTCCATTCCCATCAATTGAAGAATGAACCGCCGCAGTCTGGCAATGGCCCCGGAACCAAAATTATTCATTAGAGGTATCGATGATTCCTTGGACGTT
>JACZYV010000044.1:0-18093 GCA_022570905.1 Chloroflexota bacterium | reverse complement strand
CGCTTTAGACCTCCGCAGCGGTAAGTCAGGTCCGGTCGCCCCGCCTCATGCCCAATGCAGGCACGATCGCCAACAACGAGACGATAGACGCAGTTAAAAAGAATCTCTGAAACAGCTCTAGCCCTGCCGCATTGACGTTGGCCGAGTATTCCGCTGCGCGGGCTTCAAAGATGCTAGCGGCCTCCCCCGGCAGGGGCAACGGGAATTGCAGTCCAGCCGTGAGCGCCTGGAAATGCTGGACCCCCCAAGCCGAGAGGGCCGCCAACCCCAGCGTCATCCCCATCATTCGCGACACCACCACCAGAGATGCGGCCGTGCCCCGGTAGTCCTCACCAGCCGAGCTAATGGCATGGACAGTTATGGGGGCAATCACCAGACCGAACCCGAACCCAGCGATCAACAGATGGACCGTCAACTCGGGGTCGGCGACGCCCAGCTCCCAACCGCTGGCCAAGAACATGCCGACGGCCACCAAAGCCAGTCCGGCCACGGTCAGCGGCATGGACCCCAGCCGCGAGACCAGCAATCCGCCCAACACGGCGCCCAGTGGAATCACTCCCGTTAACCGCAGCAACCAAAGCGCCCCGGTGAACGGCGACTTGCCCATCACGGTGTTGGCCATCAGCGGCACGGTGATCATGGCGATGATCAACGCCACTCCCACCAGCACCTGGGTCAGGTTGGACGTCAGGAACGCCCACGAACGGAACAAAGCCGGAGCAAGCAACGGCTGAACCGTTCTGGCCTCCACCAAGACCAAGAGCGCGATCAGCCCTACTCCCCCGGCGGCCATCAGGAACGGATAGGGCGAATCCAAGGTGAAGAGACTGCTCCGGGACAGGGCCAATGAGATGAGCAGGAGCGCGCCAACCAAGACCATGCCGCCCATATAGTCCACTTTGGCCCCCACTTTCCGGCGGTTGGGCAGCCAGAAAAGCGCCAGAAAGATAACCGCGCTTTGGGGGACGTTTAGCCAGAAGATCCAGCGCCAGCTCAGAAGCTCGACTATCGCACCGCCGTAAGCCGGACCCAACATGGCGCCGGCCTCCGCCGAGGCGCCCACTATCCCCAATGCCAGTCCCCTTTGGCCTCTTGGGACCAAGGTGACCGCCAACGCCATGCCGATGGGAACCGTTGCGCCTCCACCCACCGCCTGAATGACCCTGGCGCCCACCATCCACTCCAGGTTGGTTGAGAGCGCCACCAAGCTGGTGCCGATGCAAAAAACCACCAGCGAGGCCTGATAGACCCTGGGATAACCGTAAACGTCGCCGAGCCGGCCGATCAAGGGCATGGCCACCGTATAGCCAAGCAGGTAGGCGGTGATGATCCAAGATACCCGGTCCAACTCGATGATGGGAACCTTCAGGTCCAGCATCACGCTGGGCAGCGCGGTTACAACCACGGTCTGGTCAAGGGCGGTGATGAATGCGCCAAGGCCGATGACCGCCAGGACAAAAGGGGTGGGCAGCGTCCGGTCTCTCCCCAGCATCGCCCTGATCGTTAACCTGCTGTGTTGCCGGGAGGTTCGATGTCCACCGGCTCGTTGATATTATCCAAAGTCAATTTGCGCACCGTATTCAGCGCATCCGTGGAAACCACCTGGCCGACGATGAGGACCTGCCGCAGCAACCCGTTGGGCTCCAGCCAGAACTCCAGCCCAACGGGGAAGCCCTGTGCTGCTCCGGGAACCAACCCGGAAAGGTCCTGGGAGGATAACTGACCCTTGATAAGCACGGTGTCGACGCCGTTCAGCCGTTCTTTCCGGACCGCTCGTGGCTCCTGGACCGCATTGATGATGTCGGCCAGCGTTTGGCCCAGGTTGGAGAGATTGAAGGGTAGGCTGCTGGCCGGGATCTCATTCCAGCGGCCGGTGAATATGTCGGTCATGTACGCGGTGTCTTCGATGGTGATGATCCTGATCTCGATATATGACTTTGGGAACTCGGACTCGGCCTCCACGGTTACGCTGAACCGGTCCGGGATGGAGACCACTCCCGAGATTTTAGTCATCAACACTCCCGGCACCAACACGGTTGAGCCTTCAAGATGTTCCAAACTGAAGGCCGCCGATTCCAGCGCGAGAAGTTGCTCGACCGCCTGGGGCAGGGCGACTTGGATGTCTATACCCACTTCCCCGCCCGGTGGTCCGGTGGGCGTACTGGACCCGCAGGCCGATATTAGGCCCACGGCCACGAAGCAGGCCATCAAGGCCTTGAACCTCAGTTCCACGACCAAACGGCCAGGACTCCCGCTCCCAGGTCCCGGGGCTCTGCGATTCCTTCGGCATCCAATATGTAGATCCGGTCACCGGTGGGGGTCCGGCCGTTGCTCCTTCGCGCCGCCTCTCCCTTGGTGCCAGCCACGACTAGAAACTTGCCGTCGGGCGACCACGGCGAATGAGAATAGGCGTATTGGTCGAAGAAACTCAGCATGATGAATACCTCGGAGGACGGCTGAAAAACGAAAAGTCTCTTGACATCGGACCCGTCGCTGGGCGAGACCACCCACTCCACCTTCCGTTCCGCCGAATTCACGGACACCCATGCCAGCTTGTCACCGGCGGGCGCCCAAAAGAAGGCCCACACTTCACCGGAGGACAGCCCAGAGGACAGCGTGGTTACCGGCCCGCCTTCCACCGGCACCAACATCAGCCGGTCAAAGAGCGGGGCCCTGGCGACCGACTGGTCCGCCACGGCGATCTGAGTGCCGTCCGGCGACCACATGAATGCGGACGGCGAACCCACATCGATGATCTTGCGCGCCTGACTAAGATCATCCGTGGGAGCGATGTACAAAGCCATGCCACCGCCGGCTTCGTCCACGTAGGCTAGACTGGCCCCATCGGGCGAGATCGCGGGAACGCGAAAATTTCCTGATGACTGAAAGGACTGGCGGGAACCGTCTCCCGCCGGGGGCCTGGCCCAGATTATCTCCGGCCCGATGTGGAGGGCCATTGCTCCGGCGTCGTTTGACCACTGATAATAGAGGGGTCCGCCCTCACTGATCAGGCCGGGGGGTTTGCCGGGTGTACCGTCCCATACGAGCAACGCCAGCCCATCTGGGGTGGACGCCAAGAAAGACAACTCGTCTCCCGACGGCGCCCAATAGATGTAATGAGGAGCGCCGTCTGCGACCAGGCCTGGGTGGCTATTCTCAAAAACGGTCTCACTGCGGCCGGTCCGCGCGTCCATCACCTGGACGGTTATCTCAGTCTTGTCTTCGCCCACCAATACCCGGGACGCAGCCAATTTGGTTCCGTCGGCCGACCAGGTAGGCCAGGTGTAATACTCGTTCATCCGTAACGGTTGGGCGTTGATGCTCCCCTGAGATACCTGGCCGGAGGAGCTCTGTCCGGTGGGGTCAAGTCCAGCCTGGAGCCCTCCGGTGAGCTGAGAGAGCCCGCCCCCGTCCGGGTCCACCGTGAATAAATCGCCGTTGGGACTGACGTATGCTATTCGGTTCACCTGCCCAATCTCTCCACCGGTACCGGTATCTGACCGCTGGCCAGGACCTACAATCGCCGTGCTTTCGGAACCGGCGCAAGCTGCCGCCAGAATGCCGAGTAACCCTGCCAATCCCAGCAACGTTTTGCTTGCGTGTAGCATCTGCGTCCATCTTGCCAACATTGCGCGGTGGTTCCAGGATACCACTACGGTCCGTGGGCAATGCCGGACTTTAAGTGGATAACCTTGGCCGTTATCCAGTTAACCCTGGGATAATCAAGCCACCAAAATAATCCTGCTCAGGTCCAACCACAATTACACTATCACGGCTCACAACGCCACATTCATTTATCAACCCAATATCACTGTCTCTACATGATAAAATAACTTTAATCAACTGAATTCCAGACACGCGTAAGCCTGACTATTCCCTTAGTCCACGCTATTATTACTTCTATTATTTATTACTAGAAAAATCCAATGATTGATACCGTTAGATTAAATATTAACGCCGGCTCCGGTGGAAATGGTTGTAGCAGTTTCCTCCGCGAGAAATACCGTCCGAAAGGTGGTCCCAATGGAGGGGATGGCGGCGATGGTGGAAGCGCCTATCTGGTCGGAGATTCCTCGATAAATACCTTGCTTCACATCAAGTTCAATAGCACGATCTATGTGGTGCATGGTGCTCATGGCAAGGGCAAGAACCGGCGCGGTGGCAACGGCGAGGACAAGCATATACCCGTTCCAATCGGAACCGTGGTGTACCGTTTGACTGAGGACGGAGAGAAGGAATATCTCGACGATATCACCAGTGAAACTCCCAGGTTAATAGCTGTGGGAGGCCGGGGTGGTTGGGGAAATACACGGTTCGCGACGCCGACTAATCAGGAGCCGGTATTGGCGCAGCGAGGAGAAAAGGGAGAGAAAGTAGTCCTCTTTTTGGAATTGAAGTTGCTTGCTGATGTTGGTCTCTTGGCCAAGCCAAATACGGGGAAATCGACGTTGATCTCGATGTGCTCCGCGGCAAAAGCGAAGGTGGCGGACTATCCGTTTACCACGGTAGAGCCGATCCTGGGTGTGGTCAGAGTTGGCAGGAATGACTTTGTCATGATGGAAGTGCCTGGATTGTTGGAAGGGGCGCATGAAGGGATCGGGCTGGGCCATGAGTTCTTACGGCATGCCGAGAGAGCGAGGCTGTACGTCCATATGCTGGATGGCCTTTCTGAAGACCCGGTGGAAGACTACCGGATGATCAATCAAGAACTAGAGCAGTTCAATCCGGAGATGGCGGCAAAGCCTCAGTTAGTCGTGGTCAACAAACTGGATGTCACCGAGGTGCGGGAAGCTCAAGAAGACCTGCAAGAACGGTTGGTGGAGGCCATCGGCGATAAGGGTTCCAGCGTGCAATTTATCTCCGCCGCCACCGGCGAAGGCGTGGACACCCTGTTGAGGAACATCGTTGGGGCCTTGGCGGACTTGCCCAAGGAAGAATTGGAAGAGGGTCCAGCGCCAGAGCCGATGCATTCCCGGCCGCAACGGTCCGCTGGCAAGGAATCGGTATGGCGCGCTCCCAACGGGGTTTATGTGGTGGAATCTGAGATGATGGAACGCCTCACCGCCATGGCCGACACCCGGGACCAGCGGGTCTTGCTGCAACTATGGCGGGAGATGCGGAAGTCCGGTCTGGCCGACCGCTTGATCGACATCGGTATCGAGGCCGGCGATACCATCAGGTTCGGGAAAGTCGAGCTCACATGGTTCTGAGCGGCCGCTAGCCGTGAACGTAGGCATTCTTGGCGGGACCTTCGACCCGGTGCATCTGGGGCACCTGAGTATCGCCCATGCCGCCATGGACCAGGCATCTCTGGAACGGGTGCTGTTCATCCCCGCCGGACAACCCAGACTCAAGCGAACGGAGCCGTCGGCATCGGTGGACCACCGCCTGGAGATGGTGCGGCTGGCTATTGAAGGAATCGAAGGCAACCCAAGATTCGAAGTCTGGGACATCGAGGCCCACCGGCCTGGCCCTACCTACACCGTTGACACCCTGGTGGAACTTGCAACTAAGCTGGGGCCCACGGCGGAACTGTTCTTCATCTTGGGCATGGATGTTCTGGGCCAGTTTGACCGATGGAAGGACCCGGAGCGGGTGTTGGAGCTCTGCCGGCTATTGGTGCTGGACCGGCCCGGGGAACAGGGTTTCGACTGGGCCGGGTTCTACCGCCGGATGCCCGGGGCCGAGGGCCGGGTGCAGATCGTCACGGCGCCCCCGGTGGACGTGAGCGCCACTGAACTGCGGCGCCGGGCTTCGGCTGGCGAGCTGCTGGCCGCGCAAACGCCGGATGCGGTGGCCGGGTACATCCGCGAACAGGGGCTATATCTGACAACAAAGGAAAAGAGGGCGGCGAGTTGAGTGAAACAGTGGACCGGCTCTTGGCTTTGGCTCTGGAACGGGGCGCGATCAAATATGGCGATTTCACGCTGACATCAGGCAAAAAGAGCAGTTATTACTTCGACGGGAGGCTGCTGAGCCTTGACCCGGAGGGCGCCCACCTCATCTCCCAAGCGCTGCTGCCGTTGTTGCGGGAGGCCGGCGCCAAAGCCGTGGGCGGGACCACGCTGGGCGCGGACCCCATCGTCGCGGCGGTGGCGTTGGCCAGCCACCTGGAGGGACATCCAGTCCCGGCCTTCATCGTCCGAAAAGAAAGCAAGAGCCATGGCACCAAGCAGAATATCGAAGGGCCGTTGACGCCGGGCAGCAAGGTCGCCATCGTGGACGATGTTTGCACCACGGGCGGGTCGCTGTTCCACGCCATAGAAGCGGCCGAAGCGGTGGGCTGCACAGTGGTGAAAGTGGTCTCTCTCTTGGACCGGAATGAGGGAGGTTCCGAAGAGATGCGGAAGCGGGGCTACGACTTTTCCGCGCTGCTGACGGCTACACCTGACGGCAAGATAGCGCCGTCCGCGGACTAGAGATTCACTCTTTGGCCGGGCCGTAGGGTTGGGCCAACGCCAATATCTCCGCTGAGCCATTTTCTAGGCCTGCCACATCCAATCGCGCTCCAACCGTGGCGAAAGCTGATTTGACGTATCCGAGGCCTTTCAGGACCCCATCTGAGGGCTCTGGGGCAACGGATGTGATCGTTCCCACAGGCTTTCCATCTTGCAGCAGTTCATCGCCTGAGACTATGTTTGCCTTTGCATCGAAGCTCAAAGAAACCAGGTATTTCTGGATCTTCTTGTAGCTGTCCAGGCGGGCAATGACCTCCTGGCCGATGTAGCAACCCTTGGCGAAGTCCACCGAGCCGATTAGGCCGGCCTCCAAGGGGTTGTAGGGCTCTCCCAGCTCCGGGCCGTATTCAGGCATCCCGAAGTTTACCCGCACCGCCTCCATGGCCGTTGCGCCCAAGGGTACAGCCCCGGTTTCCGTGAGGTGCTCCCATAGTCCATCGGCGGCTTCCGGCGCGGCGATCAACCAGTACCTGGACAGGGTCCCCAGGGACTGTTCCACCGCCAGAGCTTCGAACCCTCCCAGCTGGATGGGTTGGGCTTTGAGGGAGTCCTGGGAATCCTGTGTGGAAGTCAGCCCCAGGAGCCTTCCAGCGTCCGGGCCGACCAAAGCCAACATGGTGGTCTCTGACGTGACGTCTTCGACCGTGAGGTCTTCCATGATGGTGTATTTATCCAGCCACTCGATCACCGCCTGCTGGCGGCCGGGACTGGTCAGCAAGATCACGTGATCGCCCTGGTTCACCACGCCCAGTACATCGACGATCCGGCCGCGGTCGGTGGTGAGGACGGTGACCGCTCCCTCGCCGGCGGCCAGGTCCACGACCTTGTTGGTGGACAGGCGGTTCAAAAGGTCCAAACCGTCCTCGCCGGTGGCCTTCAAGCGGCCCATGTACGAGGCGTCGTGGATGCCGGCGGCTGTGGTCGCCGCCGCATATTCGGAGGCGAAATCGGAGTAGACGGCCGGCAATTGGAAGCCGTACCGTTCGACGAAGATGGTTGCGCCGGTCTTCAAAGGGGATTCTTGCAGGGCCATGGGACGCTCCGAGGAGACTTGGGGTTTAAAGAACAAGCGCCGCTTTCGTTTGGACAAGGCGGCGCTTGCGGTTCTGCTATTTGGGTCGGCTAGACGCTGCCCGCGTTACACGCTGAATGAAGTGCCGCATCCGCAGGCTTTCTTGGCGTTGGGGTTCTCGAAGACAAAGCCCTTGCCGTTCAGGCCGTCGGAGAAATCCAATTCGGTGCCGACCAAGTAGATGTAGCTCTTCTTGTCGACGATCACTTTGATGCCGTGTTGCTCGACAACCTTTTCAGTCTCGCTGGCAACTAGGTCGCCGGTGATCTGGAGGTCGTAGGTCAGTCCGGAACAACCGCCGCCTTTGACGGCCACGCGGACCCCCACGTTGTCATCGATGCCATCTTTCTTGGCGAAGTATTTAATCTTGTCGGCAGCTTTCTCGGAGATCGCAACCGTTAGTTGCACACCATTCTGGGTTACGGGCATATCGTTCTCCCCCGGCGGTTAGCAGCGCTGTTTGGGGTTGGAATAATTTATTGGCTCCAGTACGGAGCGGACAAGACTATTGTAGGGCCTGGTATCTCGCTCAGTCAAGAAACTGAGGTTGCACCTGCAACCTAACTCAGCAGCAGCGCTATGGTTTCGGCGCCCAGGTACTTCTCCAACAAACCGGCGAAATGGCTGGCTTTGGTGGCGGTGCGGGCGTCGGCCTTGTCCAATAGGCCGGCCAGGGCCTCGGCGGTGTCCAGGGTGTTGGTGCGTACCTGTATCAAAGGGACTTCCCGTTGCAGCGCCTCGGCTTTGATGTATTCGGTGGGCTCTCCCGGCCCGGTGAGCACCAGGCAGCAGGTCTTCTCCCCCATGCAAGCCATCTGGATATCCGGGCGTTCCACGCGGGTGATAACGGCTTGGTTGGCGTAGCGGCCGAAGTAGGTGGGTCCTTCATCCATGATGTTGCCGCCGATCATGAAACGCTCCACCGGGACGTCGGTGTTCACCGGGTCCAGCACCCATTGTCCGCCCAGGTGTTCCGCCAGTTGTTCCACGGTCACCGTGAGCATCCCACGGCTCTCGGGGATCACGGCCACCGGCCCGGCCCGGCCGGCAAGTTCACGGGCGACTTCGTCACGGCGGTGGATAGGGACCGCGTTGACCACTGTGGCAGCCAGATCGGGGACAGCGGCGGCGATGGAGGCGATGGCATCACCTTGGGAATACCGGTGGACCAGGATGACCTTCGAACCCAGGGCGTAGGGCGCGGACCCATCGGGGCCTTCGATGACGACGACGTCAGCCTCTGATTCCAGCTTGGAGACTTCCGCCTGGGCCGGACTTAGGTCGCCAGATTCAGATTTATTTCGGGGAGAGGGAACGGCAGGGCCACCGATGGACTGGAGCAATCCGGATATGAAAGCGACGTCTGGGTCTGTGGTGCGCCCGTCCGCGAACGGTTTGTAGTAGGCAGCCTGTTTCCCGGCGGCGTTGGCGGTAACCAGTAATGCCGCCGCCAGGCTGGTCTTGCCGGCCCCGGACTGATTTCCCACGATCTGAAGGACCGTCACGGAGTCTCCTAGATGCCAAGCGTGTTTTATTGCCGGGTAATTCTAGCATAGGGCCCGCGCCCCAACGGACGCGGGCCGGGCTAATCGCTCACATCCTTGGGGCCCGTGTTTTCGGGGTCGAATCTGTCGGGGAATCTGGTGGTCGCGTCCCATTTGGCCATGGTGAAGTCCGACCGGTGGAGGCTTGCTTGCTTGAAACTGGCGCCGCGGACGTCGGTTGCGATCCACATCGAGTCCCGAATCATGGCCAGGTTGAAATCGGCCCCCGGCATGACGGCCCGGCTCAGGTCCGCCCCGTTCATGTTGGTGGACCGGAAGAGGGTGTTGGTCAGGTCAGCGTTCCTCAGGTCCGCCTCGGTCATGTTGGACTGACTGAGATCGGCGCCGGTAAGGTCAGCTCCGATCAGGTTGACCCGGTTCATGCGGCAATTCCTGAGCACCGCGTTCTTCAAGGTCGCGCCCTTCAGGTCGGTCCAGAAAAGGTTCACATTGACGACGGTGGCTGAGGTCAGGTCGACGCCGGCCATTCCGGCCTGGCCCAAGTCTGCTTCAGACAGGTCCGCGCCCGATAGGTCGGCACCGGCCAGGTTGGCCCGGGTGAGCCTGGCGCCGGTCAGGTCCGCGCCCTTGAGGTTGGCGTTGCGGATCTTGGTCCCGGCCAGGTTAACGCCGCTGAGGTCGGCTCCTTCCAGGTCCAGTTGTATATTCGGATTGTTCTCGCGCCAGTGGTCCAAGGCATCGGGGCCGTTGGAAGCCAGCTTTACGTGTTCTGGGTTAGCCAAATCGTTATTCTCCGAATCAAACGTCTTTCCACAAAAACACAGCCTAGGAACTGGTCCCAGGCTGTGTAGTCCAATCCAATAGGTCCTGGTGAAGGATGCCGGTAAAGAAGTTAGGCTTCTTCCAACTCGTATAGTTTCTCGGCGATGACCATCTTCAGCTCATTGACCTTGCTGAGGTCGGGAAAGGCCCCGGCCTCCTTGCGGTCGAAGATCTTTTCCCCGTCCAGGTACACTTCCAGCCGTCCCTTGTCCGAGGGCGTTATCTTGATGGCAACGTCGCCTGGAGCGTCGGAGCGGAAGAACTCTGCCGCCAACCACGTGGCGACATTGTAATAGCCTCAAGATACGCAGTAGAGAATTTCAGCTTCTACTTTGCCGTGTTCTGACCCTGCCATTTAACCCTCCAGAGATGTTGGTGCGCTGGCCCGTAATCGGGCGCTAATTGATCACCGCGGTTCCGGTTCCCACTGCGGTGCGGTTGCCGTCCTGGTTATCGCAGAAAAGGTCCACCAAGACCTTGGTGCCGGCTTCAGTCTCTTCGGTCCCGGTGACGGTCCCGGTGACGGTGATGGTGTCTCCGGCTTTTACCGGCCTCAGAAATTTCAAGTTGACTGTGCCGGTGTGGTTAAACACCTCAGGCCCGAAGAACTTTCGCAGGCTCTCGGCGGCGAAGGTGATGGACATGCGGCCCGAGGCGAGGGTATATGTAGTGCCCAGGCGTTTCGCGGCCAACTCAGGGTTGTTGTGGATGTTCTCCCGGTCCAGTATCCCAGTCGATTCGAACTGCAGGATCGATTCCGTGGTGATCGATTTGGTGACCGAAGGAATCTTCTGATCGGGCTTTATTTCTGTTCTGGATGCCATTTTTTCCCCAACTCGTCAGGCTTTTTCAGCTGATAGGTGCTGAGCTTCTCCAGAAGGCGGCCATCCTCGTCGATGGCGGTGGCTTCGATAACGATGTAGGGCTTGTCCCGGCGCAGGTACTTGTCGGCGATGCGGCCGGTGACGCTGATCTTTTTGCCCACGATCGGCGGGTTGAAAAATTCGACCTCGTTGCCCGCGTTCACCGTGCCGATCGGGTCGTCGTAGACCATGGCGAAGGCGGTGGCGTCGTGTTTCACGCCAAGTGTGGGAAATGCGGCTTCCGGGTCGTCTACGGAGGCGCGGAAGGCGTCCACCATCTCCTGAGTCAGGATGTAGTCGTAAGACCCCAACTCTTCCCCGATCACGGCCTTGTCGTAATCGAATATCCTGAGTTTTGTATCCGCCATTCATCGGCTCCTTCGCGGGGGCTCCTTACAGCCCCTGCTGAGCGCACTGTTTTTACAATACTGAGTTTGCCTTGGTGAGTCAACGCGGACCCTGCCTGTGACCGGGCGTGGCCGGGGGATGGCCTTTGCCCTATAATGGGCTGAGACATCTGCATTAAGGGCGTGACTGATTGACATGGACCTGATCTTCGATAGGGGGGACCCGCAGAACCCGAGAGGGCATGCCCTGCTCTATTTCCGGGTGGACACGGAGCCGGATATCGTCTACGCCACTTATGTGGTCACGCTGCCGGTGAAGTCGGATTTAACCAAGTACGTCCCTCCCTTCCTGGCGTCGCATCTGGGTAACCTGCCCCTCAGTGACCTGTCGGCTTTCGCCATGCCGCCGGTGCCGGAAGCCGTGGGCTCCTATGCTGATTTGGAGCGGCTGAGCCAGTTGCGAGAGGATGACCTGGTGTACGGCGGCAACATGTTCTCCTTTGACCTGCCCAGGATGATGGAGACGGCCACCGAGGCGGTCCAGCTCTACTCCAGCCTCTGCTCCGACACTCTGGCCATGACCGGGACTGCGGCCGAAGGCGCGGCCGCCGCCATCGGCGAAGAGCTCAGAGAGACGCTGGAGACGCCAGCGGCCCCGGAGCCGGAACCCGAACAAGAACGAGACGACTCCTACAACGTCAACGAAGTCCTCTTCAGTTTCATGAGCGAGAGCGACAAACTGGGAGAGCTGTCGGGGTTGTTGGGCCGGCTGCGGTTCGCCGTCGATGGGTCGGACCAGGCCACCGCTGACGAGGTCGGCGCGGAGATCACCGTGTTGGCCCGCCACCTGCCAGAGAATTTCAGGGTGAACGACCTGTTGGAGGCGGCCCGGGACAACTCGGACCGGAGCGCGCAATTGGCGAAACTATATATAGACCGTTGCTTCCGGCTCTCCGCAGGAGATGCGGTGGCAGCCATAGAACTGGAAGCCCAGATCCAGTTGCTGAAGGACCAGGACTAGCAAGTCCGGTCTCATGGGAGGAGCACGACGGGTTGGCTTACCTCTCCCGATTGCGGCTGACCAATTTCCGTAACCTGATTCACCTGGACCTTGGCTTGTCTCCTGGTGTGACGGTCTACTACGGCCCCAATGCCCAGGGCAAGACCACCCTGCTGGAAGCCATCTATATACTCTGCATCGCCCGGTCTTTCCGTGCCGAGAACGAACGGGAAGTGGTCAACTTCCAAGCGGCCAAAGCCGGCGAGCAGGCGCTCGTTGATGGGACCATCGAGAAAGACGGCCAACGCCTACGGGTTATCGTCGGTTACCAGCCAACCCAACGCTCGAACCAAGAGGGCAATGGTCTGGCCTACAACGTCCGGAAAGAGATACGGGTCAACCGTCTCAAGCGCACCGCCGGAGAACTGATCGGTCAAGTAAACGCCGTTCTATTCAGCGCCGCGGACATCGAGTTGGTCCAGGGTCCGCCGTCGGGCCGCAGGCGGTTTCTGGATATCCTCTTGTCCCAAGCGGACCCGATGTATCTCAAGGGGCTCCAGCGGTATCACCGGGTCGTGCAACAGCGGAACCAACTGCTGCGTTTCCTCCGCGAGGGCCGGGCCAAGAGCGACGAGCTGGCCTTTTGGGATGACGAGTTGGTCCGCGAAGGGGCCTGGATCACCTGGCGGCGTTATGAGGCCATGCGCGAACTTACGCCGGCCTGCGTGCGGCATCACCAAGACCTTAGCGGCCCTGAGGAGAACCTGGAAGTTGAATACCGGCCCAGCGTGTCTCTGGCGGCCGATGTTACAGCGGTCGAGGACAACTTTCGGGAAGCGCTGGCTGCGGCATCTCACCGGGAGCGGGCCCGGCCCGTCACAGCTGTGGGCCCCCACCGGGATGACTTCAACCTGATGATCAATGGGGCGGATATGGGCGTGTTCGCTTCCCGCGGCCAAGCACGCACCATGGCGCTGACCCTGAGGTTGGCCGAGGCGGAATTCCTGGCTTCCGTGCGGGGAGAGGGGCCGGTTGTGCTGTTTGATGACGCCCTGTCGGAGATGGACAGTTCCCGCAGGCACCGGCTTCTGGAGAAGGCCACACGGTACGAACAGGTCCTGATCACCACCACCGACCTGGAACAGGTAAGTGGCTTCTTCGGCTCCGGGGCCGATTACCGCTACGTTGCCAACGGGCAGGTCTGGCCTTCAGACCAAAACGGGAATGTGGGGGACAACCCGGTTTCCGCCCCGGCCTCTGATGTGGTATCCGATGGCGCAACTGGCGAAGAAGCCGGTCAGGCTATCGACGAATCGGTGTGACCGGTGTATACATCATGCAACGCGGGCTCAGAACACGGGAATAAGGCCGGGGGTTGAATACATAGATGGCGGTGACTCAAGAAACACTGGATGAGATCGCGCTCTCCCGGGCCGAGTACGACTTGATCCTGGAGCGTCTGGACCGGGAGCCCAACTCCGTTGAACTGGGCATGTTCGGAGCGCTTTGGAGCGAACACTGCGGCTACAAGCACTCTCGTCCGCTGTTGAGTTTGTTCCGGCAACAGTCCTCCCGGGTCTTGTCTCAGACCGGTGCGGAGAACGCCGGAGCGGTGGATATCGGCGACGGCTTGGCGGTGGTGTTCAAGGTTGAGTCTCATAACCATCCCTCCGCGGTGGAGCCGCTGCAGGGAGCGGCCACCGGCGTGGGCGGCATCGTCCGCGACATCCTGGCCATGGGCGCCCGCCCTATCGCTTTGCTCAATTCCCTGCGCTTCGGCCCCTTGGACGACCCCCAGAACCGGCACCTGTTCCATGGCGTGGTGGGCGGCATCTCTTGGTATGGCAACTGCATCGGCGTGCCCGACGTGGCGGGTGAGATCTGCTTCGACGAGTCATATTCTCAGAACCCCTTGGTGAACGCGATGTGCGTGGGCCTAGTCCGGACCGACAGCATCGCCACCTCAGCGGCCAGCGAGGTAGGCAACGTTTTTCTGCTGGTGGGCGCCGGCACCGGGCGAGACGGCATACACGGGGCATCTGGATTGGCGTCCCGCACCTTTGAAGCAGAGGTGGAGCTGCGTCCCACGGTCCAGGTGGGCAACCCGTTCCTGGAAAAGGTGCTAATAGAGGCTTGCCTGGAGGCGCTGGACACCGGTCTGGTGAACGCAATCCAAGACCTGGGCGCGGCGGGATTGACCAGCGCGGCCGTGGAGTCAGCGGCCAGCGGCGGCCGGGGCATCCGTCTGGATATCTCCCAGGTCCACCAGCGGGAACAGGGCATGAGCCCCTACGAGGTGATGCTCTCGGAGTCTCAGGAGCGGATGTTGTTGGTGGTGGCGCCGGCGAACGTCCCCGCCATCAGGGCCGTCTTCGATAAATGGGACGTGACTTGCCGTGAGATCGGCCACGTTATCGCCGAGCAGCTTGCGCAAGTAGCCGTCGGGCCGGACCTGGTGGCCGACCTGCCCATCGGTCCTCTTTCGGAAGCGCCGCAATACCGTTTGAAAGGGAAGCCGTCCGATGAAGATATCCGACGTCTTCATCTAGAGTTGGACTCTGTGCCGCTGCCCTCGGAGGGGCCGGAAGGAACGCTGCTGCGCCTCCTGGCGGCGCCCAACATCGCCAACAAAGAGGGAGTCTACCGGCAGTATGACTACCAGGTCCAGACCAACACCGTGGTGGGTCCGGGGAGTGACGCGGCGGTCCTGAGGGTGAAGGGGACGAAGAAAGCCATCGCTTTGACCATCGACGGCAACGGGCGTTTCTGCCGGTTGGACCCGTTCCAGGGAGGTCAGATCGTGGTTGCCGAGGTCTGCCGGAACCTGAGTTGTTCCGGAGCCTTGCCCTTGGCGGTGACCGATTGCCTCAACTTTGGCAATCCGGAGCGGCCCGAAATCTACCACCAACTGGAGCAGTGCATCCTGGGTATCGCCGAGGCCTGCCGGGTCCTGGAAGTGCCGGTGGTTAGCGGCAATGTGAGCCTGTACAACGAGTCCAGAGGAAAGGCCATCTTCCCCACGCCTGTCGTGGGCGGCTTGGGTCTGTTGGAAGACGCCGCCAAAGCGACCCGGTCGGCCTTTGCCGAAGAAGGAATGTTGGTTTGTTTGTTGGGCGCCAACACCAGCGAAGTTGAAGTCGATGACCTGGCCGGCAGTGAGTACCTGCAGTGGGTCCACGGGCGGGTGGAAGGCAGCCCGAAGATAGATATCGACCTAGAGAAGCGGGTGCAGCAGGTCTGCCGCGATGCCATCGACCGGGGCCTGATCACATCAGCCCACGATTGCTCGGAAGGCGGCCTGGCGGTGGCCCTGGCCGAATGCGCCATCCAAGGCGGAATCGGCTTCAACGGCGATTTTCCTGTCCCCGGCCGTTGGGACGCCGCCCTGTTTGGAGAACGGCAGTCGCGCATCGTCGTCGGTCTGCCCGAGAACCATTGGAACGCCCTGGCCGCCCTGGCCTCAGACTTGGGGGTACCAGTCGTAAAACTGGGGTATACTGGGGGCGACCGCTTCCATCTCAGCGGGCAGGTGGACCTGCCCATCTCGCAGATCAGGGATGTGTGGAACAAAGGTCTGGAGGCAGCCGGTGGATAGCGCACCACTCCGCGTTCTGTTTCTGACCCCCTATTTCCGGCCCTATCTGGGGGGTATCGAAAGGGCGATAGAGCAGCTATCGTTCCAGATGCAGCAGTCGTCCGCCATCGAAGCCGTTGGCGTCCTCACGACCAAATACTCCTTCCCCCGGCTTCCCCAACCGACCTGGGCTGACAGGGAAACTACCCCTGAGGGCATCTCCATCTACCGGCTCTCCGGATTCCCCCGCCGGTCCATCCCGCTCTACTCGGTCCCTTTGGTCTGGTTCTCGCCGCTGCGTCTGAAGAAATATCTGGACGAATTCAGGCCCGACGTGATTCATTTCGTGGGAGACGGCTGGTTCTGGGGCCACCTATGGGCGTGGTTCTGGTACCGGGGCCGGGCCCGGTTCGTGTTCACCCCTTCCTACCATACCCTGCCAATCAGCAGGTGGTGGCTGAAACCCATCAACGCCTTCCTGTGCCGCGTCTCTGACCGGGTGGTGGCGTTGACCAGCCTCGAGGCGAAGGGTGTCCACCGGGCCTACCTGGCGCCCAAAGACAAATTGGGGGTGATCGGCTGGGGCGCTTCTATTGAAGGACCTCGAAACCCGGCCGAGGCAAAAGGCGCACCGGTCCCAGAGCAAGGCCAGCCCCAACTGGCAGAGGACCGGGGAGGCGAAGCTGAATCCAAGCCCCTGACGGTCCTTTGCGTCGGGCGGTTGGGGGACCATAAAGGCCAGCTATGGCTGCTGGATACCTACCTACAGGCCCGTGCCGAGTTCAAGCATCCGGTACGCATGGTCCTGGTGGGCCGGGACGAGGGCGGCGCTGCCGGCATCGAGAAATACATCGCTCAGCACAATCTTCAGGGAGAGGTGGTCGTGACCGGCGAAGTGTCAGATGGCGAGCTGGACCAATGGTACGCCGAAGCCGACCTGTTCACTCTTTTCTCCCGCTACGAAGCGTTTGGCCTGGTGTTCTTGGAGGCCATGGCCCACGGCGTCCCGGTGTTGACCCACGATGTTGGCGCCAACCGGGAGGTGCTGCAGCAGGGAGCGGTCGTGGGCCCCAGGTTCGACAGAGAAGCGGCTACCAGGGAGTTGATACGCCTGGTGAACGATGACACAGCCCGGCGGGAACTGGGACGTGAAGCCCAGCGGTACGCCCTTGCTGAGTTCACGTGGCCGGCGGTCGCCAAGAAGTATCTGGATATTTATCAACAGACCCGCACCGCGGCCTGATTCCCGGCCCGGTTTCGAGGAGTAGCATTTGGACCGAGAAGCGCTGGAAGAAGGCGCGCGCAAGATACTGCTGACCAATCTACGCCAGGGAGTGGCCGATTGGAACGGCCAGAAGTACAGCTTTGTCTGTCCATCGCTGACGGGGTATCCCTTCCAGTGGTTCTGGGACTCGTGCTTCCACGCCATCGCCTTGATTCACCTTGACCAAGATCAGGCGAAAGCTGAACTTAGGACGTTGATGAGCGGCGCCCTGCCCGACGGCTTCATGCCCCACATCATCTTCTGGGAGATGGAGAAACAGCCCGACTTCCTGAGCCGGAACATCGTTGGCCAGACCGACCCCCATTACAGCTCCACCATGCAGCCGCCCATCATCGCCTACGCCGTGGAACGGGTGTACCGGGCCACCGGCGATGAGGACTTCCGGGATGCGGCCCTGCCGGTGTTGACCGGTTTCTACCGTTGGCTCCGAAATACCAGGGACCCCGATGACGACGGGCTGATCGCGGTGATTCAGCCGGAGGAAGCGGGGACGGACTGTTCTCCCAAGTACGACGAAGCCCTTGGGCTAACCGAACTTTCCAATCAGGGGTTCATCGCCGCCTTGAAGGAGATATACCGGGCCTACGAGCCGCTGCGGGGTGACGACCAAAAGATTCTGGCCGCTGACCTTTTTCATGTCGAGGACGTCCTGGTGAACTCGATCTATGCCTTTGGGATGCGCTCCTTGGCTCGTCTGCTGGGAGATTCCGGGGATTCGACGCAGGCGGAGGAGTTCAACCGCGAGGCTGACCGCACCAGAGACGCCCTGCTGGAGAAATGCTGGGACGAGGAAGCCGGGGCGTTTTTCGACCTTTCGGGCGTCGCTGAAAAGCCGGTGCGGGTCGTGACCATCAGTTCCTTGATGCCCCTGATATTGGACGACCTCCCCAGGCCCATCGTGGAGCGGCTGGTCAAAGACTGGGTGTCTTCGCCCGACCATTTTTGGACTCCCTATCCGCTGCCCTCCGTTCCGGCCTCGGACCCCAAGTTCATGCCCGGCAATCCCAGGGGGTTCATCTGGCGCGGCCCCTCGTGGATCAACACCAACTGGTTCTTGTCCCACGCCCTGCGGAATCACGACTACCCGGAACTGGCCGACACCATCGTGGCCAAGAGTCATGAGTGCATCGAAAAATCGGGTTTCAGAGAGTAGTACCACCCATTTAC
>JACZYV010000193.1:0-4937 GCA_022570905.1 Chloroflexota bacterium | reverse complement strand
GCCCATCATCGCCCGGCACTACCGGGTCATCCGCTTCGACATGCGGGGCATGGGACTATCGGACGTGTCCGGCCCCGAGCACGCCTGGACCCTGGACAGCTTCACCGGCGATCTGAAAGAGTTCGTCGACAAGATGGAGTTGGAAAAGTTCCACCTGATCGGCGAGACGGTGGGCGGGTCCATCTCCATGAACTTCTCCATCAACAACCAGGAGCGGCTGCGGTCGCTAACCGTCTGCACCTCTCCCACCAATTTTGATAGCCACCATAAAGAGAGCGCCGATCTGATCGAGCGGGAAGGCATGAGCGCCTGGGTGGATGAATCCATCGGACGGCGGCTGGACCCGGAGATAGTTGACCCGGCCCACATCCGTTGGTACGCCGAGCAGATGAAGGCCACTCCGGCCCATGTGGTGGCCGGTTTCCAGGCCAATGCCGCCGGAGACATCGGCCCCATGCTGAAAAATGTTCAAACGCCCATGTTGATGCTGGCGGCGGCCAGCCTGCGCGAGGAAGTCTTGGGCGACTTCAGGGGCGCGGCCGACCTTTTCCCCAACGGCCGCAAGGTGATCTTCCCAGGGGTTTACGGCTTCATCCAACACGTTATGCCGGTGCCATGCGCCAGGGTCTGGCTCGACTTTGCCCAGGGTCTCGAGTAGTCGGCCTTAGGTATGTATCAGGTTAAAGCTCTTCAAGATAATTGCGATGCGGAATACCCCACCCAAACCGCCGCAAGGCCCAGACAGACCTGAAGACCCACGTTTGAAAATGCGGCCATGGACTTGCCGTCCCTCAGCAGCTCAACCGTCTCAAAGCCAAAGGCGGAGAAAGTGGTGAACCCGCCAAGGACGCCAATCAACAGCAGCGCCCGTGTTTCCGGGCCAAGCAGGTTGCGATTTTCAGAGAGCCCCGCCAACAGGCCAATGAGCAAACAGCCGATTATATTGACGGTTATGGTCCCGTAGGGTAGTGAAAGCGCGTGAAAAATATCCTGTGCCCATTCGGTGACCAGATAGCGCATCACGGCGCCGAAAAAACCGCCGACCCCTACGAGTAAAATCAACAGCACCCTAAAGTCCCTCCGAAACAATCTGGCATCCCAATCGGCCGGTCTTCTCCCCAATATTTTCCATCAACGTTGGCCATGCCAGTGAAATCCATCCGCCGCAACCATCCTTTCATCTTGTTAGCGAATGGCTCCTCGGCGAACGGAACGGGTTTTGTATGAATTCCCGCCAAACCCGATCCGTTGACCGGCGCAAACCAGCGGAATACAATCCGGCCTGTCCGCGCACAACCCCGTTCCTCGGAGTGTAATCATGCCCGAAGCTCTCAGCCGCTCCTACGCCCGCTTCGTCTCCTCCCTGGAATACGGCCTGCTGCCGGACCAGGTGGTGGACAAGCTCAAGGCATCCATCCTCCACGCCATGGTGGTGTCCATCATCGGCGCGCAGACCCATCACGGCGAGGCGGCCATCGCCCTGATCAAAGAGGAGGAGGCCAAACCCGACGGAGCGACGATCCTGGTGGACGGGACCAGGGCCACGCGGGGCGGAGCGGCCTTCGCCAACAGCAAGCTGATGCACGCCACCAACCAGACCGATTCCTACCGGATGCTGATCCATCCCGGCCCCTGCATCATCCCCGCCGGGCTGGCGACCGCCGAGCTCTCCGGCGCGTCGGGCCAGGCATTCATCACCGCCTTGGCGGCCGGCTATGAGGTTGAGTCACGCATCGCCGGTGACTTTATACCCACCACCCAGGCCCGTGGGTTCCGCTGCAGTCCCATCTATGGAACGCTGGGAGCGGCCATCACCACCGGCAAACTGCTGGGCCTGAATGAAGACCAGTTGGTGACCGCCCTGGCCCTGGCCTGCACCTTCGCCGCCGGCACCACGGAAGGGCCCAGGGTCAGCGGCCGGGAGATGATGTACCACGAGCCCCAGGCCACCCGCAGCGGCATCATGGCCGCTCTATTGGCGCGGGAGAACCTGAAGGGCTCGGAATCGTGCCTGGAGGGCGCGGCCGGTTTCTACAACGCGTTCACGGGCAATAACCGGGGCGAGTTGATCTACACGTTCACCGAAGAGCCCGGCGCCGGACCCGCCACCACCGACCTGGCCCAGACCGTCGAGGGGCTGGGTTCACGTTGGGAGTTGCTACACGTCACTCCCAAGATCTACCCCACCGCCGGCTACAACTGCCCGGTGATCGACCTGACCGCCAAGGCCCGGGCCGATCACAACGTCGCGCCGGAAGACGTGGAGAGCATCACCATGGAGATGAACTGGCTGGAGACCACCTACCCTTCGCCGGCATTCCCCAACCAGGACCGTTCCATGCCCGGCGTGGGCAGCACACACTACTTCATCGCTTACACCTGGGTGCACGGCAGCTATCCGCCGCTGCGGCAGCGCATCGACCCCGGCCTGGGCGAGACCGAGACCGACCGGGCAGTGACCGACCTACAGGAGAGGGTGGTGGTGACCGGCCAGAAAGACCGGGTCAACTTCGCGCCCCGGATAACCATCCGCACCCGCTCCGGCGACGAGTTCCACGACGAACTCACCGGCGATGAACTGAAGTGGGACCTGGCAACCGAAACTTCAAAAATCAGCGCCCTGTTCGACGACCTGCCCTGGCCCCGTGCCCAACTGGACCGCCTGGTTGCGACCGTCGCCGATCTAGACCAAGAGCCGTCCATCGCGGGCCTGATCGGCACCTGCGTGCCGGCTTAATGCCCAGTCTTAAAAATAGCCGTCCCAGCCAACCGCTCGTGGTGAGCCCCGTCGAACCATGACTGCGCCCAAACGGCGGTCCTTCGACGGGCTCAGGACGAGCAGATCGTCGATGGAGCGTAGCAACTTGAAACTCTATCGCGAGGGAGGCCCATAACCATGAACCTGTCACTAGAAGGAAAGATCGCCATCGTGACCGGCGGCAGCAAGGGCATCGGCCGCGCCACCGCGTTGGCGTTGGCCCAAGAAGGTGTGGATGTGGCCATCTGCGCCAGGGGCATGGATGACCTAGAGGACGCCGCATCTGAAATCAGGGCTGAGACCGGGCGAAAGGTCCTGGCCGTACAGGCCGACATGGGCGACCCCGATGACATCAAGAACCTGGTCGCCACCACCGTGGCCGCACTGGGCGGGGTGGACATCCTGATCAACAACGCGGTTAACTCCAAAGCTGCACCCTTCATGGAGTTGGCCGACGAAGACTGGTTGAACCACATCAACGTCAAGGTCATGGGCTACGTCCGCTGCTCGCGGGAGGTGATCCCCCACATGCAGAAGCGGGGCGGTGGAAGGATAATCAACATCGGCGGCATGGCCGCCCGCTCCGCCAACATCCTGACCAACAGCAACGGCGTGACCAACTCGGCGGTCTCCAACATCGCCAAGAACCTGTCGGACCAGTTCGCGCCCGACGGCATCCTGATCAATTGCATCCATCCCGGCACCACCCGGACGCCCCGCCAGACCATGGTGCTGGAGCGCCAGGCTAGAGACGCCAACATCACCCTCGAAGAGTCCGAGCGCCGGGCGGTATCCCTGATCCCCATCGGCCGGATGGTGGAATCTCAGGACATCGCCGACCTGATCTTGTTCTTGGTTTCCGACCGGGCTGGGGCCATCACCGGCCAGACCATCGCCGTGGAAGGCGGGGCTGGCAGAGGGATGCACTACTAGCGTCGCCGCTACCAGCCGCACCTCATACGGTGAATGTGACATCCAAATAGGAAAGCCGGTTCAAGTGTTATTCCGCCGGGCGTTTTTCCACCCAATATCAAAAGGACCATTAAATGCTAATTTTGGCCGACGCGGCTAGGCGGATATCACGGATTCTCGACCCACGCACCCTTTTCCTCCTCGCTCCCTTGCTCCTCCTCTTGGCGGCGGCATGCTCCTCGGGCTCCGACGGCCCGATCATCTCCAGTGAACAACAAGCAGGCGGACCGGAATTCTCCGGCGTCATCGTCACATCCGACCTGGCGGTTGGGGTGAACCGCATACTGTTCGGGGTGGTTAACCGGGACGGAATGCCGGTACTTGGCGAAACATCGGAAGTGGGCGCATATTTCCTGGTCCCCGGAGAAGAAACCAGGGAGCTAAAAGATTCCGTGACCGCTACATTCATAAATTGGCCCACCGTGGTTGGCGGCGTGTTCATGGCGGAGTTTGACCTTGATCTCGCCGGAGCCTATGAGCTGGACATAAATTTCATTTCCCGTGACGGCGCTCCGGTATTTGCTCAGACCAGCTTCATCATCAAAGAAATATCCAGCACTCCAGCCATCGGGTCCCCTGCCCCAGCCAGCGTGACCCACACGGCCGCCGGCACAGACGACATCTCTCACATCACCAGCTCACTCGAGCCAGACCTAGACCTTTATGAGTTTTCCATCCATGAGGCGCTGGAGCAGGACAAGCCGCTGGTGATCGTCTTTGCCACTCCGGCATTTTGCGTTAGCGCCACCTGCGGGCCCCAGGTGGGAGAACTGACCAAGGTCAAAGAGAGCGTGGGTGACCGGGCGATCTATATCCACGTCGAGGTCTTCGAAAATCCCCACCTGGTGGAAGGCCAAAGGCCCACCGGCGGTCTGGTGCCTGCAGTGGATGAGTGGGGACTGCCCACAGAACCGTGGACGTTCGTTATCGACAGAAAGGGACTGGTGCACGCCAAATTCGAGCAGTTCACAACGGCCGGCGAGATAGAGGCGAAACTCCTAGAGCTTCTCTAACGCCCGTAACGTCCCGGAGCCACGGCGTCGCGAACATCCACGGCGATCAGACGGCCGTCCTTTTCCTTATAGGTGACCGTGACTTTTTCGCCGAGCACTTGGTGCTGCCTCAGATGCGCGGCGGTCATCCCGACGGATCACTGCGTAGAAAACTCCCATACTCTGCCATCGCCGTCCCGCACCCGGCGTAACTC
>JACZYV010000192.1:0-4940 GCA_022570905.1 Chloroflexota bacterium | reverse complement strand
TGGTCCGTTCCCGGAACCGGTCGGTTATGGCCTGCTCGGCCTGACGGCTGTTGGCGGCGATGAACCCTTCCAACTTCCGGATCTCCGAATCGACATCGTCACCCACACCTGTCCCGTTCTGCAGGGTGGCCAGTTGGGTCCGGGCCTCGTCCACCCGTTTCAGCAGTTGCAGGGCTTCAAGTTCCTGGGTGGCCGTGTCTTTGATCGCTTGCAACCTGCGCCGGTTGGCCACGGCGTCATCAAGCCGCTCTTCGATCTCACCCATGGCGGTCAGAGACAAGTCCAGGGATGTCTCCCCGTAGACGACCTGGCGGGGCAGGCGGCGCAGTTGCGTCTGGAACTGGCTGATCAAGGCGTCCAGTTGGTCTTCTTTGTTGCGCATCTCAGCCAAGCCCAGCCTGAGGGTGGCCATCGCCTGTTCCAGTTGAGAAATAGCCACTTTTGGCGCCTCCCACAACTAACCTGGAAACATAACGCCGGAGCAGCGGTCACGCTACCCCGGCGGCTATCTATATCTAGTTCAATTATCCCACCGGGACGGGCTTATTCCTATGGTATGAAACCCACTTCCGGCAGAACTTTGGCCAAGGCGTCCATGACTTCGGTGATGTCTTCTTTGGCGACGGCGCCCAGGTGGCCGATACGGAAGATATCGTTGAGCATCTTCCCTTGTCCACCCGCCAACACCACGTTGTGCTCGGTGCGCATCTTGGCCAGCAACGCCTTGTTGTCAACGCCCTTGGGAATCTTGATAGCGGTCACCGTATCCGACGCGTACGCCTCGTCGGAAACCAGCAATTCCAAGCCCAGGTCACGCACGCTGTCGCGGGTGAACCGGCCGATGGCGGCGTGGCGTCCGAACACGTTCTCCATCCCTTCTTCCAACAGGTTGTCCAAGGCCCGGCTGAGCCCGTACATCGCTGACAAGTTGGGAGTGAACGGCGTTTGCCCGCCCTCCAGTGAATGCTTGGCCATGGTCAGGTCGAAGTAGAACCGGGGCATCTTGGCTGTCTGCTGGGCTTCCCAGGCACGCTCGCTGACACTGATGAAAGACAGGCCCGGCGGAATCATGAACCCTTTTTGGGAAGCGGTGCCAACCATGTCGCAGTTCCAGGCGTCAACCGGAATGGGGATGCAGCCCAGGCTGGACACGGCGTCGATCAGCAGCAGCTTGTCGAACTCGCCCTTGACGATCTTGGCGATCTCTTCCACCGGATGGGTCACGCCCGTGGATGTTTCGTTGTGGGTGACCAGCACCGCCTTGATATCCGGCTCGTCCTGCAGGGCCTTGCGGACCGCGCCGGGGTCTATCGGACCACCCCACTCAAAATCCATCCGTTTTACATCGGCGCCGTAAGCCTCGGCCATGGCCACGAACCGGTCTCCGAACGCTCCCGCGGTGGCTGCTATGACCCGGTCCCCGGGCGACAGGGTGTTGACGATCGACGCCTCCAGAGCGCCGGTGCCGGACGCCGTCAGGATAAACAGGTCGTTCTTGGTCATGAACACCTGCTTCAACTGCTTGGTGGCCTTCTTGATCAGTTCATCGAACTCCGGCCCCCGGTGGTTGATCATCGGGTTGGTCATGGCTTCGACGATGTCATCGGGGATGGGAGTGGGGCCGGGGGTCCTCAGGTTCTGGGGAGTCATTCTCTGCATGGGGCTGCTTGTCCTATCTACCTGCCGCCTCGTTAGAAATCATCACAGAGGGCGGCGGTTGGGTTCACAAAGGTATTGCCGGCCAGGCGGGTCACAGACGGCCCCTAGGCCAAGCGGTCAGGGATTGATCGCGGCGTCCTTTCGAAGGCCGGTCAGGCACGCCGGGACGCTGCTGGCCAAGCGGAGAGAATTATATCACCACAGTTGGCGTGCGGCTATTTGGACTCGGTGAGGCACATCCACGGCTGGCCGGGCGCATCCCCATCGTCCTATTCCTGTGGGTCAACCTGAGCTATAATGGCCCGACGCTCGCAGGGGTGCGATTTGATTCCGCAGCTTATAGGGAGGCTGACATGGCTCTGGAGATTGACAAGCGGCACACGGCCCTTTTGGCCATGGACTTTGAGAACGACATCGTCCATCCGGATGGTGCATTCAAGGACTTCGGTTTCGCCAAGATGGTGGCCGACAACAACGTCCTGGACAAGGCGGCCCAGCTATTGGCGGCGGCCCGCGGCGCCGGCCTGACGGTGATCTACGTATCGGTGAAGTTCCGTCCCGGCTACCCGGAGCGGCCGGCCAACGCCGGTCTCTGGCAGGGATTGCACGGGGCCACCGCCCTGGTGGAGGGCACCTGGGGCGCCGAGATCCACGAAAAAGTGGCCCCCCAAGCCGGCGAGGCCGTGGTGACCAAGCGCGGCGTCTCCGCCTTTCACGCCTCCGACCTGGAGCAGATACTGCGCACCGGGCGCATCGGCACGCTGCTGCTGGCCGGTGTGGCCACCAATTTCGTGGTCGAAGGCACCGCCCGGCAGGCCTGCGACCTTGGCTACGACACCGTCATAGTGGGCGACTGCTGCGCCTCGGTGAGCCAGGAGGCCCACGACGCTTCCCTGACCGTGGCGATGCCCTTCCTCTGCACCATCTCCAACCTGGACGAGGTCGTGGCCGCCCTCAAATAGCCTGATTTCGAGGCTAGATCCGCCTTATGTCATGCTATAATCGGCCCATGACGTCAGGCACGGGACTACTGGAAGGACTGAACCCAGCGCAGAGGGAGGCCGTCGAGACTGTCGATGGCCCGCTGCTCATCGTGGCCGGGCCGGGCAGCGGCAAGACCCGGGTCATCACCCACCGCATCGCCTACCTGGTCCGCGAGTACGGCATCAGCCCCTACAACATCCTGGCCATGACCTTCACCAACAAGGCCGCCAGGGAGATGCGGGAACGCCTGGACCGGCTGGTGGGCTCCCGCAGCGACTCCCTGACCGTGGGCACGTTTCACTCTTTCTGCGCCAAGCTGCTGCGTTGGGACGGCCACAACCTCGGCCTGGCTCCCAACTACTCGATCTACGACGCCGACGACCAGGCCAAGATCATCAAAGAGTCCATGGAACTGTCGGACATGGACCCCAAGCGGAACCCTCCCCGCGCCGTCCTCGGCATGATCTCCAAGGCCAAGAACCTGCTGTGGGACTCCCAGACCTTCGCCAAGAACGCCGACAATTACTTCGAGGAGACCTGCGCCCGGGTCTACCACCACTACGAGGAGATACTCACCCGCAACAACGCACTGGACTTCGACGACCTTCTGATGAAGTCGGTGCAGCTCCTGCGGGAGTTCCCCGAGGTCAAGAAGAAGTACCAGGACCGGTACCAGTACATCATGGTGGACGAGTTCCAGGACACCAACATCGCCCAGTACCAACTGGCCCGGTTCCTGGGCGAGGCCCACCAGAATATCTGCGTGGTGGGCGACCCCGACCAGTCCATCTACTCCTGGCGCAGCGCCGACATCCGCAACATCCTCAGCTTCCAGAAGGACTACCCCAAGACCAAGACCATCTCCCTGGACCAGAATTACCGCTCCACCGCGACCATCCTGGACGCCGCCAAGAACCTGATCTCCATCAACGGCCAGCGCATCCAGAAGGACCTGTTCACCGACAACTCAAAGGGGGAGCTGGTGCAGGTGCACGAGTCCTACGACGAGGGCGAGGAAGCGGCCTTCGTGGTCTCCGAGACCCAACGCCTGGTGCGTGAAGACGGGTTCAAGCTGGGAGACTGCGCCGTCATGTACCGGATCAACGCCCAGTCCCGCGCCCTGGAGGAGGCCTGCCTGCACCTGGGCGCCAAGTACCGGCTGGTGGGCGGCACCCGCTTCTACCACCGGCGCGAGGTCAAGGACCTGATGGCCTACCTGCACATGGTCCACAACCCCCACGACGACGTGAACCTGGGAAGGGTGATCAACGTGCCGCCCCGGGGCATCGGGGCCAAGTCCATGCAGCAACTCGCCGGCTACGCCCGGAGCCGTGGTTCCGTGTTGTTCGCGGCCATGCAGGACATCGCCGCCGCCCGGCTGGCCGGCGAGCCCTGCCCCGTCGACATCACCGCCCGCGCCGCCACGTCCATCGCCGACTTCGCCGTGATGATGGAGAAACTGATCGAGCTGAGCCAAAAAGCGCCCGTGGTGGACCTGGTTGACCGGGTGCTCGAGGACACCAGGTTCCGGACCTACATCCAAGAGGGCGATGACCGTCCCCAGGAACGCTGGGAAAACATCATGGAACTGCGCAACACCGCCCAGGAGTTCAACGCCGAGACGCCGCCCGACGGCCTGGCCACGCTGCTGGAACGTCTGTCGTTGGTCGCCGACGTGGACAGTTACGAGGACGCCGACGACTCCATGACGCTGATCACCCTGCACCAGGCCAAGGGGCTGGAGTTCCCGGTGGTGTTCATCGTGGGCATGGAGGAGGGCCTGCTGCCCCACAGCCGGTCCCTGGACTCCGAGGACCAACTTGAGGAAGAACGGCGGCTCTGCTACGTGGGCATGACCCGCGCCGAGAAACGCCTCTACCTGACCCGCGCCTTCCGCCGGACGGTGTTCGGCAGCGCCCAGGCCGGCATGGCCTCCCGGTTCCTGCGAGATATCCCGCCGGAGCTGATCACCTCGGGCGCCGGTTCGGCCGGCAGTTCAACGGATAAACCGGGCGAGGGTATCGGGTCCAAGCGCCGGTCCTGGAACAGTTGGCAGGCCCCCACCCCGGTCATCAACCGGGACCAGACCGCCGCCGCCCGCCCCACGCTGCAGGTCGGCGACTCGGTGCGCCACGCTTCGTTTGGCGAGGGCGTCGTCACCGGCGTAGACATAACAGCCGCCGACACCGAGGTCACCATCGAGTTCGAGGGCGGCGTAGGCGTAAAACGCCTGCTGCTCAGCTTCGCGCCCATCGAGAAGGTGGGATAGCCCTCCTTCGTCATTCCGGCGCTTCCAA
>JACZYV010000191.1:0-4942 GCA_022570905.1 Chloroflexota bacterium | reverse complement strand
CGTAGACGTATCCCTCGTTCAGCGCCCAGCCGATCCCCTGGACCGAGCCGCCTTGGATCTGGCCTTCCACGTAGGCCGGGTGAACAGCGGTGCCCACATCCATGAAGGCGGTGAATCGCAGGATGTCTACCTTTCCGGTCTCGGGGTCAACCGCCACGTCCACCAAGTTGCCCGCGATGACGGGCCCGCTCCCTGGAGACACGGCCGATACCGAACAGGTGACCGGGCCGCCGGTGCGCATCAGCCGCGCCGATAAGTCTTTGAAGCTGATGGTGTCTTCGGTCTTGGCGCAGAGGAACGTACCGTGGTCAAAGGAGATGTCTTCATCCTCCATCTCCCAGATGATGGCGGCCCGGGCCTTCATCAGCCGGATGATCTCTTCGGCGGCCTGGATCGCGGCGAGGCCGGTGTCGAACGCGGTGCGGCTGCCACCGGTGACCCCGGTCCAGCCGATGGTGTCGGTGTCCACTACGGTCGGCGACACGTCCTCCGCCCTCAGTCCGAGGACCTCGGCGGCCTGCATGGCGACCGCGGTCCGGGAGCCACCGATGTCCACCGAACCGGTGATCAGGTTGATGGTGCCGTCGCTGTTGACGTTGATGGTGGCCGATGATGCCTGTCCGCCCTGCCACCGGTACCCGATCGCCACTCCCCGGCCACGGTTGGGGCCGCCGAGCGCGGTCTGATAGTGGGGATGGGCCTTCATCGCCTCTTCCATCTCCCGGACGCCGAAATGGGGGTGTGGCACGCCGTTGGGCATCCGGTCCCCTTCTTTAACGGCGTTGATCAACCGGAAATCGATGGGGTCGATGCCCAATTTTTCGGCCAACTCGTCGATGACCGGCTCAACGGAGAACGCACCCTGGGGTTGGCCGGGAGCCCTATAAGCCTGGACCTTCTGTTTGTTGCAGACCACGTCATAGCCGTCGATCAGAAGGTTCTCGATGTTGTAAGCCCCGGTGGCGCACAGGGTCCCTCCCCCCACCGCGGAACCGGGGTAGGCGCCGGCCTCGAAGGCCATCCACAGTTGGGCGGCGGTGATCTTGCCGTCCTTGGTTGCGCCGATCTTCGTGCGCATTCGTGACGCCGACGCTGGGCCGGTGCCCTCAAAGACGTCTTTGCGGGACATGACCACCTGCACGGGCCGGCCGCTCTTCTTGGAAAGGACTGCTGCCACCGGTTCCAGGTAGGTGATTATCTTGGCCCCGAAGCCACCGCCGATCTCAGTGGGAATCACCCGGATCTGGGATTCAGGGATGTCCAGGATGGCGGCGCAGGCTGACCGTATGGCGAATGAACCCTGGGTGCAGGTCCAGATGGTGAGGCGTCCGTCTCCGGCCCAGGTCGCGGTTGCCGCGTGGGGCTCGATGTAACCCTGGTGGACCGTCTGGGTGGTGAATTCCCGTTCGACGATCACGTCGGCTTCTTTGAAACCCTTCTCCACGTCCCCTAATTTATGTTGGACATGGCTGGCGATGTTGCTCTTCACCCCGGTGTCGTCGCCCTTGTGGAACCGATCTAATCTGAAATAGGTGGTCAGGTTATCGTGGAGCAGCGGAGCGTCCTCTTTCATGGCCTCGTCAAGAGTGAGCACCGGCTTCAGGACTTCATAATCAATCTCGATCAACTCCAGGGCCTGCTCTGCGATGTGTGGGCTGGTGGCCGAAACGGCGGCCACGGCATGTCCTTGGTAGAGGGCCTTGCCGGCGGCCATGACATTCTCCGCCATGAGGCGTGCGTTGCCTTGAATCTCGGCCAAGTCAATCATCTTATCGGCTATGATGGGGAAGTCCTTGGACGTGACCACCGCGGTGACACCGGTCAGGGCCTCAGCCTTGGCGGTGTCGATGGACCTGATCCGGGCGTGTGCGTGGGGGCTGCGCAGCACCTTGCCGTGCAGCATGCCCGAGAGTTGGATGTCGGCGCCATACTTCGCTGCCCCGATGACTTTGTCCACGCCGTCGTGCCGGATGGGCCGGGTTCCCACAACGTCGTATTGACTGGCTTCCTCGGATTGCCGGACGGATTGTTGGCTACCGGTGGTCGTCGTCATTATTCCTCCAATACTGGCGGGCGTGGGCCCGGCTGAGGTTTTAGCTGGGTGTGAATCTGGCTGAACGCGGATCATGGGCCGGAGACTCCGCGTCCCACTATATCTCTGGGAGCGTGGAAGTCAATCGTGGGATCCTGGGATTCCCTGGGGAGTTTTTCTGGTAAGAGACCTAGCTCCGCAACTGAGGCAGTACCTCCTTGCCGCAGAGTTCCAGTTGGCCGGCCTGGTCCGGGCCGCCGAAGCGGATCACCAGGGTCTGGGCGCCGGCGTCGATGAAACCTTTTAACCAACTGATCGCCTCTTGTACATTGCCGGTGAAAACGCTCTGGGAACGCGCCATGGTCTCAAACGGCATGCTGTAGTAGCCCTCGATGAACTCCCGCATCTCCCGGTCGGCCTGGGCCTTGTCCTCGTTGATGTTCAGGGTCGTGTACAGGGCGCGGTGCAGACGGCCGGCGTCGTCGCCCGATTCCTTGGCCAGGGCTTCGATCTGCCGCCACCCTTGGGTGAACGCCTCCGGCGAGGTGGAGTTGGGGAACCAGCCGTCGCCGATCTTCAGCATTCGCCGCTGGGGCTTCTCGACGCTGGCCGCCATCCAGATGGGAACGCCCCCTTTCTGTACCGGGCGCAGACCCAAGCTGATAGCGTCCAACTGGAAGTGGCGGCCATTGAAGGTGACCTCGGGTTCGGTCCAGAGCTTTCGCATGACGGTCACGCACTCTTCGAAGATGCTGACCCGGTGCCGGAAGGACACACCGCAGGCGTTGAATTCCTTCTCCACCGCCGGCGTCTTGCTGGCGATACCCACGCCGAGGATGACCCGGCCCTGGGAGATGATATCCAGGTTGGCGACCTCATTGGCCAGGACCACCGGGTTGCGCAGGGCGGGCAGAAACACGGCCGTGCCCAACTTTACCCTCTTGGTGCGCCCAGCGATGGCCGCCAGGGTGCTGAGAGCCTCCAAACGAGGCCGGGCAAGCACGCTGTCTCCGCACCAGACCGAGTCATACCCGTGTCCCTCGGCCCGTTCTGCCAGGTCGATCATAGACGCAAAGTCGGGGTTTCCGGGGGCCATGACCACCTCACGGGTGGGGAGCAGGTAGCCGAAAGAAGTCTCTGCGTTCGCCATGCTTGGGCCTCGCTTTTGATACAGATGGGTTGCGCGATATGCGTGTCCCGCCGAACATGGAGACCGGCGGGACACGCCTGGTTGGCCCTAGATTATAGCTTGCTTGGAAAGGGACCGTGAAGGAAATCCCTCCGGCCTAATCTTCGCGCCGCAGCCCCATCCGGTACGCCGCGTAAAGCAGCAACCCCAGAACTATCACCAGAGCCAGACTGCCCAAGGGAGCGAAGATGGCCAGATCGCGGCCCAAGGTTGACGGCTCTTGCTCGCCAAACATTATGTCCAGACGGGCGTTGGGTTCTTCGGGCTCCGTTCCCGGCGCAACGGGATCTCCGGCTTTGCCCTCGCGGACCTCCTTGGAGACCAGAACGCCTTGGCCCTCCACGGCGGCGACCAGCAGGTTGAAGTCTTGGGAAAAGACCCGGACCGTCATCACCGCCCGTTGGCGCCCGTCTTGGATGGACGTGAATACCTGGTCAACCTCCCCATTCACTTGGGACACGACGGCCTTGACCGCGGCGACGCTGCCGGTTACATCCGATGTGTCGATGCTCAGCGAACCCGACGGCGCTTGTGCGTTGTCTCTCTGGGGCGGGGTCAGGAATACGGTGATGGCGGCCAGGTCTACCCGCCGTTCCAGAAAGTTCAGTTGGCCCTGGACCCGCTCCAATTCGGTGCGCACCCGGCTCAACTCCTGCTCGATGATCAGGACCTCGCTGATCTTGTCCGCCCGGTCCAACAGGGAGAGCAAGCTCAGTTCCTGTCGCTGGGCGCTCTTCAGGCGGGCTTCCAGATCGATGAAGCGTTCAGTTACGTCTTCGCTCCCGGCGTTCTCGGTCTGCACCTTGCCCAAGGCCTTTATCTGTTCGAACACCGAGAAAAATTCATCCTGGGGGACCCGGACCGTCAGGGTAAACTCTTGAAACTCATCCACGCCGTGACTGGAGAGTTGTTCGACAAACCCGCCCGCGCCCTCGGCGATCGCCCGGACACGTGCCGCCGCGGTTGGAACATCGGGGACTTCCACGGACATGGAGCCTTGGGATATGACCTGCCGCAGACCCATGGCTGCCGCGACGTCGAGGCTGGACCCGCCGGCGGTCTGTAAGGCCGGTTCTTCAACGGCCGCCCTGGCATACCCCAGTTCCGGTGAGCTTTTAAAGGCGTCGTTGGTGACGGTCACCGACATCTGGCTGTCACCTCCGAAGCCGCCCATGTCAGCGGCTGGCGCCATTGACCGCACTAAACCGTCATCGAATCCTTCCCCGAATAGGCCGGGCTCGATGGTTGAGAACGAATCGCCGCCACCCGCCCACGGCCCAGCCGCGAACATCCAAGTCAAGAACACGGCGAACGCCACGGCAAACACTGCGGCTATTCCCAGTAAAGAAGCTTTGTTTAAAGACAGTTTTGGTCCCAGACCCGGCCAAAACCGGCCTCGCGAGATTGTTGAAGTTGCAGAGTAGCTCATCAGGGTCTCCTTCCCGTACCGGCTTTTTAACGCCGGCGGCATCGCGCTTGAGATAGGTGTCAAAAAGCTAGACGGAAAGGGGCTGGGAAAAGTTCCCTGAGGAGTTGACGGGTGGCCGGGGATTGGACCTGCCCGCCTCATCTGATCGTAGTAGGATCGACGAGGTTTGAGCTTCGTTAGATATAGGGAGCGATAATTAGAATCTCAATTCCGGTGGTCCAAAGGTAGTAAACTAACGAATCGCTGGAAGAGGAGATTCTTCCCCAGTTGCCGGCGCCGCTACGAGGCGCTG
>JACZYV010000043.1:0-18163 GCA_022570905.1 Chloroflexota bacterium | reverse complement strand
GGACCGGTCCGTGGTCCGATTCCCAGTCCAGTACATCGTTCATGGTGAGGGCGTAGTCCCGGTCGGCCTCCGCCAGGGCCGCGATGTCGATAACGACCGCCGGCCTGACCAGGTCTTGGGGAGAGAAGCTCTCGTGTCCGGGCACGCCGGTCTGAAGGCTGGAAGGGGCGCTCAGGTGAGTGCCGGAGTGTTCGCCCATGGAGAAGCGGCGCAGGAAATAGCCGTCTTCCTCCCGATATCGGCCACGGTCTCGAATTCCACAACCGGGTCACCAGGCCATTGAGGAATCCCGGGGTGAACGGGCCAACTCAGGTCTACGACTTTGGAAAATGAGATGGACCCGCCGAAAGCGGGTCCATCATTCTGCGGCTGGGTCGCCATCAAACAAGCCCCCTAACATCATCCGCCCATTCTCCCGCCAATGGGGTCCCGTGGCAACCCGGCAAACTGCTACTTTATGGAGCTGGTTAGTGCGCCGCTGCTTGCAGCGTACCGGCCGCTCCCAGGATGGCCTCGCGCTTAACATGGCCGTCGATCCATACCATGGCCTCGCGGGAAGTGCTTTTGGCGGTCAGCTCCGGACGTTCGGGACGCCGCCCGTACACCGAATAGCTGATGGAACGTATCTCTTCGTCTATGACGTAGCCCCGGTAATAGATCCTCATTGTAGCCGCCCTCCTCCGGTTGCCGGCGGTCGTCCAGTCCAAGATTTGGCTGCTGCGAGACGCCGCCCTGATCCCGTGCGTGTTTCGATTGCGGTCATATGTTCTATCTTTTCACCGGGAGGGTCAACGGGGGAATGTCATGCGAAGCGCGCCGTGCCGGGTCAGCAATCTCCCACGAACACGGTGCCCAAGATCACGTGAGGAAGTAGCGGCTGGGCAAGCGGGCCGCCGCCTAGATACGGCCCGCCAACATCGGCTGGGGCTAGACGGCCAGACCCGCCACCCCGTGCAGTCAGGTTCAATTCAGTCGCTCCTCCCTGCGTCCAGACGACGGTCTGAGCGGCAACGTGGCCCGCCACCGTGAAATTGATGGTTTGGCCGCCGAAGGAATAGCCCGAGAGCTGTTCAACCAGCAATAGATAACTGCCTGACTCGACAGTTGCCGTGGCCGCCAAATCGCCGTTGATCCATGCGGAGACTTCCACGCCGTCGGCGGCGGCGGAACAACCGGCCAACCGCGTCGGCAGAAGGGTTGGCTGGGTCGTGTGCGATGGGGCCGGAGCCGGTATCTGGGTTGCGGTGGGCGCCGGCGCGGTGTTGAAGGGGCCGCCTATCATGGTGGTGAAACTGGTTGGCTCGGGAGTGGGAACGGAGACACTGAGGGTGGGCGTGGGTGATGGTATCGGCGTGGCGCTGATCAGCGCCTGGACGGTGGCTTGGACCCGCGCCGTGATGGTGGCTTCGGCATCTGTTCCGGCGGTGGTCTGGCTGGCGGATTCAGTCTCGGATACCACAGCCTGGGCCGTGGCCTCCAGGGCCGGAGACAGCGGAGTGTGAGGGGTGGCTGTTTCGCCACAGGCCAAAGCCAACAGAATCATGAAGACCAAGACCGCGCCCAGCCGCTTCATTCCCATCCTCCCAACAACCACACCTGTTTCAGCTATTTTTTATCCGGCCGGCCGCACCTACAACCGGTTGGTCTTGTTTTGCCCTAGGAGCGTCTGCCGTGAGCCTTGGCGGCTTCTTCGATAAATTCGTCAAGGGGCCTGCTCTCTTGGACCGACGATTCCATGTCCCTGACCACCACCTCGCCCTTCTGTATCTCGTCGTCTCCCAAGATCAATGTGAAGGGAATCTTTAAGGCGTTGGCCTGGCGCATCTGTCCCCGAAGGCCCCGGGAGCCGCTGCTCAAGATCGCGCCAACCCCGGCCCGGCGCAGACGCACCGACAGGTCCAGGGCGGCGATGCGGGCATCTTCGCCCACGTTGGCCACCAGGTAGCGCGGCGACGGTTCGTCGGGGACCGTGACCTCGCTCTTTTTTAGGTTCAAGGTCAAACGTTCCATGCCGGTGGCGAAACCGATGCCCGGAGTTTCCCGGCCGCCGAGTTCGCTGATCAGCCCGTCGTAACGCCCGCCGCCGCAGATGGTAGATTGGCCGCCGCCGTCCACGGGCTGCACTTCGAAGACCGTGCGAGTGTAATAATCCAGACCGCGAACCAAACGGTGGTCGATCTGGTAGGGCAATTGCATGATGTCCAAGTACCTCAGCAGCTTGCTCCAGTGCCCGCCGCAGTCATCGCAAAGGTTCTCGGCCGACTTGGGCGCGTCGTTGCCCAGGGCGTGATCGCTCTCCACCTTGCAGTCCAGCAGGCGCAGCGGGTTCCGCTCCAGCCGTTCTTTGCAGTCGTGGCACAGCTTCTCTTGGTGGCCGGAATAATACTCCCGCAGCTTCTCCACGTAGGCCGGACGGCACTGGCGGTCGCCAACGCTGTTGATCAGCAGGTTGATGTCGTTGAGGCCCAGGCTGGTCATCAGGTCCCAGGCTACTTCGATGACCTCAGCGTCCACCGACGGGTCGGCGTCGCCCAGCACTTCCACACCGAACTGGTGGTGCTGGCGGAAGCGTCCAGCCTGGGGGCGTTCGTAGCGGAAAACCGGGCAGAAGTAGTACATCCGCACGGGTTGGGGCAGATTGTGCATACCGTGCTCCAGGTAGGCCCGGCACACCGGCGCGGTACCCTCGGGACGCAGGGTGATACTGTCGCCGCCCCGGTCGTCGAAGGTGTACATCTCTTTCTCGACGATGTCGGTCCCTTCGCCCACCGACCGGATGAATAGGTTGGAATCCTCAAAGAGGGGGGTGTCGATCCGGCCGAAGCCGAACCGGGCGGCTACTTCCACGGCTTTGGACTCGATATACCGCCAGTATTTCTGTTCTTCAGGGAGGTGGTCCGCGGTGCCTCTGGGCGCTTGAAACAAAGTTAAGGGTCACTCCGAAATCGACTGTACAAGGCATCATTATAGGCTGATATCGTCCTGCATGGAATCAGCCAGGACTCCACATCAAGGGATAACCGGGGATAAATCGGCCATGCCGAGACTATTCTGGTGGCGGCCTGCCGTCTTTGTGGGGTAGCAACAGGGCGTAGAGGGCGTCGTTTATGGGAGTGGGCACGTTGACCCGGCGGCCGATTCTCACCACCGCCCCAGCCTGTGCCTCCAACTCCAACGGCCTTCCCGCTTCGATATCGCTGAGCATGGACATGCGCTGGTCTGGAGGAAGGCTTTCCATGAACTTGATGCCCTTCTCAATGGCGCCGGGATCGATTTCCACTCCGCTGGCCAGACCGACCGCCGCCACTTCCCGCATGGCGTCCAAAAGCAGCGAACGGCCCTCTTCGGTTTGGATGAGTCTGGTTATCGGGAATCGGGCGGTGGCGTTTATGGCGTTTCCCGGAGCGGTCAGGAGAAACTTGGACCATAATACGCTGACGATTTTATCCGTTACCTCGGCGTCGACCGCGGGCGCTAGGCCAGCCGGCACCGCCACGGCCTGGGCCGTCATCTGACCGTCCTCTCTGCCGAAGACGATACGGGCTGTTTGGCTCTGTTGCCTGATCACCCCGGGAGACTCGATGAAGGCGATGGTATAGGAAACGCCCGGCAGCACCCGGTCCGGGCCGAATTCCCGAACCAGTTCACCGGCGCTGTCCACCCCGTTCTGCAGTGTCACGATTTGGGTTTGGAGGCCGGTCAGGGGCCGTATGGCCTTGACCGCTTCGGGGACCTGATAGGTCTTGACGGCGAAGAGGACCAGGTCAACCGGTCCAACTTGAGAGGGGTCGTCCGTGGCGTTGACTGGGATGGTGAACGAGCCGGTTTGTTGATTCAACCGAAGGCCGTGTTCCTGCATGGCCCTGAGGTGTTCGCCGCGGGTAATCAGCGTGATGTCGGCGCCTGCCTGGGTTAACAGCGCGCCAAGGCAACCACCCACTCCGCCGGCGCCCATTACCGCGATCCGCATGACCGGTACGCCGGACTTAATCCGACCCCGGAACTCCATCTTTATGGGGCAGCAACACCGAATATAGGAAACTGTGGATCGGGGTGGGCACTCCGATCTGCTTTCCCAATCTGATCACCGCGCCGGATAGGGCGTCCAACTCTGTGGCCCTTCCGGACTCGTAGTCGCCGTGCATGGAACTTTGGAAATCGGGCAGGCTGTCGATGTACTCCAAGGATTCTTGGACCAGGTTGTCGGCCAGATTTATTCCCTTGGCGAGGCCTATGGCCAGTGCCTCTTCCATGGCCTCGCAGAACATCTTACGGGCGTCGGGAAATTGGAGCAGTTCTTTGGGCCGCGTTTGAGCGGCGCTGGTGATTCCCGCCAAAGCGCTCAGGACGATGAATTTCTGCCAAAGCACCTGCAAGGGGTCGGGGGAGATCTCCGTTTCGATCCCGGCGTCCCGGAACACATTTCGAATATCCAGGGCGCGGAGGCTTTCGGTGTCGTCGACTTCGCCAAAGGAGATTCGCGCCTTGACGTCCTCGACGATCACACCTGGTGACAGGATATGCGAAGACGCCCAGTAAGCCCCCGGGAGGATATTATTAGGTCCCAGCACGGCTCCCAGTTGCTCGTGGCTCTCGACCCCGTTCTGCAGGGTAATGATCGAGGTCTCGTGGCCCATCAAAGGCTTGAGCAACGTGATCACATGGCGGTTGTGGAAAGTCTTGACGGTGAACAGCACCAGGTCTACCGGCCCCACCTGCGCCGGGTCGTCGGTGGCATCTACCTCAACCACGAATTCGCTGTCGGGGCGGACGATCTTAAGCCCATTGGCGCGGATGGCCGCCAAGTGCGGACCCCGTGCGATGAGCGAAACGTTGTTGCCCGCTTTGGCCAGCAGTCCGCCAAGGCATCCTCCGGCGCCGCCCGCGCCCATGATAGCTATTCGCATAGATCACCCAAAATTAAGTCAGGCTGCATCGGTTAAGCGTCCTTGGGCGGCCCGTCTTTATAAGGCAGCAGAATGGCATACAAAAGGTCATTTATCGGCGTTGGCACGTTCACTCGGCGGCCGATCCGGCCCACCGCACCAACCATTGCTTCTAGCTCCAAAGGCCGTCCGGCTTCCAAGTCGGTCTGCATCGAGCCTTTGGTGGCCGGTGGAAAGTTCGACAGCCAGTCCAACGTTTGATCAACAGCTCCTTCTCCAAGGTTGATTCCTTTGGCTTGTGCGATGTCGGCCACTTCTTGAAACGCAGACCTCATTGATGCGTAACCCTCCGGCATGTCTAGAAAAATCCCGGGAGCGGTCCGGGCCGCGGCGCAGATGGAGTTTCCGGGGGCGTTGAATAGGAATTTGGACCAGATCGCTTTGACGGTATCATCCGAAAGCTCCGCCGTGATGTTCGCCGATGAAAACGTCTCCTGGAATGCCAAGGCCCTGTTGCTTCGCGAACCATCGGATTCGCCGAATACCAGGCGAGCTTGAGGGGTCTGTTGCATGATTACGCCGGGAGACTCGACGTGAGCCACGGCGTACGCAGACCCTGGCAGTACCTTCGCGCTGCCGTGTTCCTGCGCTATCTGCTCTGCGCTTTCCACCCCGTTCTGTAGGGTGAGTATCGCGCTGTCATCGCCTACTAACGGCTTCATGAACGGGATCGCTTCCGAATTCTGGTATGTCTTAACGGTGAATAGGACGAGGTCCACCGGGCCGACCTCAGATGGGTCGTCGGTTGCCGGAACTTGGACCGTGAAACTTTCGTCCTGGCGATCGAGATGGAGCCCGTTCTGCTGTATCGCTCGCAGGTGTGCCCCTCGGGCGATCAGAGTAACGTCGCACCCGGCCCGCGCCAGCAACCCGCCGTAGCAACTTCCGATGCCGCCGGCGCCCATTACCGCTATCCGCATAGTCCTCCCAGACCAGACACGTTAAACAACTCCGTCGGACCGCATCAGTTCCAGCTCATCTGGGCTCATCCCGCCGATGGAGCAGAGTATCTCTTCGTTGTTGGCCCCCAAGAGGGGCGGTTCCATGTTGGGCGTTTCGGCCCCGCCGGCAAACTTGATGGGTGTGTTGACCGTTCTGAAGATGCCGCCCAGGTTGTTGCCGCCGTTGATGAACATCCCCCTGGCTTCCAGGTGGGGGCATCGGTCAAGGTCGGCCTGGTCTTGGACCATACCCATGGAATAACCGATCTCGATCAGCTGGCTGGTCACCTCGGCCTTGGTCCTTTCCGCGGTCCAGCCTTCCAGGGCCGGGACAAAGTTGCTCAGGTAGAAATCGCCGCTGATTCCCACGCCTAGATACCGCTCGTCCTCGATCAGGTCTTCCCGGCCCATGAGCCGCCAGAGGTCTTTCCATTTCTCCGGCCCGCCGGCCCCGGCCAGCACCACGTAGCCGTCCCTGGTCTTGAGGGCCAGTTGGGCGCTGAGCATGTTGCCCCGTTCCCGGCCGGCCACTTTGCCGGTGGCCTGATAGTAGGGCATGGTGCTGGTGGTATGGGCGGCCATGCAGTCGTACATGGACATGTCCAAGAAGGCCCCTTGGCCGGTGCGGTGACGGGCCTCCAGGGCCATCATGATCCCCAAAGCCGTCCAAACTCCGGGCACCGAGTCTCCGATGTTGTCGCCCACCATCTGCGGCCCGCCTCCCGGTTCCCCAGTTACAGCCATCCAACCGCCCATCCCCTGGACGCACGGGTTGTTGGCCGGCCAGTTGGAGTAGGGCCCCGGCGCCGGTCCCTCGGGGTCGCCGTAGCCCGTGAGGCTGGCGTAGATCAGGCTGGGGTTGAGTCCTTCCAGCACGTCGTAACCCAGGCCGAGACGGCGGAGGGCCCCGGGCCCCCAGTTGTCCAGCAGGATGTCGGATTCTTTAACCATCCGCTGGAAGGCCGCATTGCAGCGGGGGTCGCGGAGGTCCAGGGACACACTTTTCTTGTTGCGGTTGAGGCCTAGATAGCGGGCGCTCACGCTGTCGCCGTCATGGCCCCCTCCGGCGTCTCGATGAATGAAGGGACCGTTGCTACGGCCGCGTTCGCCCAGGCCGGGACGCTCGATCTTGATGACTTCGGCGCCCATATCGGCCAGGATCATGGAGCAAAAAGGCCCCGCCACGATATGGGTGACGTCCATGACCCTGATCCCCGCCAGAGGGAGGGCGGGGGCGCCGGTGCTCTGCGTCATGGCCTAGCCACCCGCCTGAAATTCCGTGGTGTCCAAGCCCAGACCCTGTTTCCCAAAGCGCTTGCCATTTTCAACGTACTTGGCCGTGGGGTTCTTCAGCCGCTCGGCCTGTTTCTCGGAGAGGGGCCGGACCTTACCGGGGACGCCGATTACCAGAGAGTTGTTCGGCACTTTCCCCCGTACGATGGCGCCCGCGCCGATGAAGACATGGTCGCCGACGTCGGTGTCCTCCAGGAGAACGGCGTTCACTCCGATTAGGACGTTGCTGCCAACCTTGCCGCCATGGACCACCGCTCCGTGGGTCAATAGCACGTTGTCGCCCAGCTCCAGGTGGTCGTCTGTGTGGAGGACAGCATTGTCCTGGATGGAGCAGTTCTTGCCGATGATGATGTCGCCGTAGTCGGCCCGGATCACCGCGCCGGGCCAGACGCTGGTGCCCTCGCCGATGGTAACGTCGCCAACGACGTAGGCCGCTTCGCTGATGAAGGCGGACGGATGTATCCGGGGGCTTTTTCCATCTAATGGGCGGATCAAGATGTTCCTCCAACAAGTGCGGACGGGTCTATCTGATGGCGCTCCCAGCAGAGTGGGCGGGTAAAAGCGCGGCCTTCCGGGGACGGAAGATCGAGGCGGAGCCGGGGTAAGAATACACGCCTATGCCGAATCTCGCCACTTTTCGTGCCTAGATTGGTCTTTTCCGGGCACGCGGGCTAAAGGCCAAAAACGCCGGTCAGCCAATCGGCTCCGGCGGTGCAGGCGTAGGCGAAGATCAGGAACTTCGAGACCTTTCCGGTCCAGACCACCGCAAGGAAACCCCAGATCGGATAACGGAGGGCCCCGGCGGCGATGCCCACGATGTCGAAGATGGGGTTGGGCACCAACGAAAAAACGAACAGCAGCAACCAACCCCGGCGGCGCATCCAGCGCTCCAGCCTCTGGTAGATGCGGCTCCTGGACAGCACGTCGCGGCCGGTGTAACCCAGGTAGTAGCCGCTGAGTTCCCCAACGGTTTCGGCAGTCCCGGCGATGAGGCCAACAAAGAGGGGGTTCAGGAATATGGCGGTGGCGCAGGCGGTCGCCAAGGCTGGGACCGGGATCAACAGGCCGGCGCTGGCCACCAACGCGCTCAGGGCCACCGCGCCGTAGCCCACCTGGGTTGCGCCGAAGTTGTCGCGGAGCAGCAGGGCGGCGGCGATGGCGGCGATGACGACGGCGAGGATGCCCAGCCGGACCAGATTCTCCGGCCTACGCCAATCGACTTGGCTGACGTACCGCATCAAGATCCGGGTTGGTCTGTCTGGATGGGGCCACCGCTCAAAAAACCGGTCAACATGGAGTTGAACTCATCAGGTCTCTCCATCTGAGGCCAGTGGCCGCATTCGGGTATGACGTGAACGATGCTGTGAGGCAATTCCCGGCGGACGGCCTCGGCGTGGGCCACGGGGATGATGATGTCCTCGGCGCCCCAGACGGTCATCAGAGGCACTTCAGAACCTTTCAGCCGGTCAAGGATCAATCCCTGCTTGCGGAGGCCCCACAGGTTGATGCTGGAGCGGATGGAACGCAACATGGCGGTGCGTGCGCCGGGGAGCATCTTGTGACGGTCCATCTCGGGAAGAAGTTCTTCCAAGATGGCGGGCGGCCGGTGGAACAGGTATTTGGTTGCTCCCATCTTGGTGTTAAGCCAGGGCTGGTACAGCAAGTCGCCCAACACCGGGACCGATATGACCCGCAGGAACCAGGCCACTTCCCGGCCGAACCCGCCCGAGCCAACCAGCACCAACTTTTCCACCATGTCCGGGTGTTCCAGGGCGAACAGCCCGGCGATCAATCCCCCGGCCGAACTACCCACCAGGGAGAACTTCTCCAGGCCCAGTTCTTGACTGAAGTCATAGATGAAATCGGCCGCAGAATCCGGGGAGTAGTCCAGGTGACTGGGCTTGTCCGAATCGCCGTAGCCCGGCAGGTCCGGAGCGATCACCCGGTAACCGGCGCCGGCCAGTACGTCGATATTGCAATACCAGGTTAGGAGCGAAGCGGCGAGGCCATGGAGCAGCACCACCACGGGGCCATCTCCGGCCTCAACGTAGCGGATATCCAATCCCCAGACGGTTGCGCTTTTTTGTTCCGCTCGCTGCATCGGCTCCTGGCCCGGCCAGATTTAGGGCCCAAGTCTAGGGCCCACTGAAAAGGTGGTTCGACGGGTCCGATTCCATCGTGACTCTCGACAGCGGTCGGAGCTCACCACGAACGGTTTCGGTGACTCCGGATTTAGGTCGTGGACGGCACCGCTTCATCCGTTTCGGCGTCTGGCGTCTCGCTGTTCTCGGCTTCTGTTACTGCGGCTTCTGGCGCTGGCGCGGCCACCTTGGTCAACACCAGGCTATCCGCCGCGGCGTCCACCAGGATGTGGTCGCCCGAGGTGTATTCCCCGGACAATATGCCCTTGGACATGGGATTTTCCAAGAAACGGGTTACCGCCCGGCGCAGCGGCCTTGCTCCGAAGACCGGGTCGTAGCCTTCCCGGCCCAACCAGAGGTTGGCGTCGGCGGTCAATTCGAAGGTGATCCCGCGCTCCTCGAGGCGGCCCTGAACGTCCTTGATCATCAGGCCCACAACCCGCACGATCTGCTCCTGCGTCAGCGGATGGAAGATGATCGTCTCGTCGATCCGGTTGAGGAACTCGGGCCGGAAGGTCTCTTTGAGAGCGGCGTTAACCGACTCGCGGAGCTTCTTGTCTTCGTCCTCGCCAGCCTTGTCGTCCGTGCGGAACCCGAAGGCCCGCTGCCGGAGGCCGGAGGTGCCCAGGTTGCTGGTCATGATTATCAGGGTGTTCCTGAAGTCAATGGTCCTCCCGTGGCCGTCGGTCAGCCGCCCGTCCTCCAGTACCTGGAGCAGGATGTTGAAGACATCTGGATGGGCCTTCTCGATCTCGTCGAACAGCACCACCCGGTAGGGCCGCCGGCGCACCGCCTCCGTGAGTTGCCCACCCTCTTCGTAGCCCACGTAGCCCGGAGGGGCGCCGATCAGCCGCGAGACGGAGTGTTTCTCCATGTACTCGGACATGTCGATCCGCACCATGTTGGTCTCGTCGTCGAACATGAATTGGGCCAGGGCCTTGGCTAGCTCGGTCTTGCCTACCCCCGTGGGACCCAGGAAGATGAAGCTGCCGATGGGCCGCCGGGGGTCGCTCAGGCCGGACCGGGAGCGGCGGATGGCCTCGGCCACCGCCACCACCGCCTCTTCCTGCCCGATGAGCCGCTGGTGGATGCTTTCCTCCATGTGCACCAGGCGCTCGCCCTCGCCCTCCATCAGACGTCCGGTGGGTATCCCGGTCCATTTGGAGACCAGTTCAGCGATGTCCACCTCGGTCACCACCATGTCGGTGTTGCGGTCTCGAAGCAGACCCTGCCGCTCCGATTCGTATTCCTCGGTCAAGCGCAGACGTTCGACCCTGAGCTCGGCGGCGCGTTCGTACTCGGTGCGCTGGGCGGCGGCCTCCTCTTGGTCCAGCAATTGGGCGATGCGCTCTTCCTTGGTCTTGACGTCGGCGGGCAGGCTTTCGGCGTCGATGCGCAGCTTGCTGGCAGCCTCGTCGATGAAGTCCACCGCCTTGTCGGGCAGCTGACGCCCGGTCACGTAGCGGTCACTGAGACGGGCCGCCGCCACCAGGGCGGAGTCGTCGATATCCACCTTGTGATGGGCCTCGTACCGGGGCCGCAGGATGCGCAGGATCTCCACGGTTTCTTCAACCGAGGGCTCTTCAAGGATCACCGGCTGGAAACGGCGCTCCAGAGCGGTGTCTTTCTCGATGTATTTCCGGTACTCGTCCAGGGTGGTTGCGCCGATGCACTGCAGCTCCCCCCGGGCCAGGGCGGGTTTAAGCAGGTTGCTGGCGTCGATGCCCCCTTCCGACGCCCCGGCTCCCACCATGGTGTGTATCTCGTCCAGGAACAGGATCACCTCGCGGTGGGCCTGCTTCACCTCGTCCACCACGGACTTGAGCCGTTCTTCGAACTCGCCCCTGAATTTAGACCCGGCGACCAATGCGCCCATGTCCAGGGCCAGCACCCGGCGGCCCTTCAGCGAGTCGGGCACGTCACCGGCAACGATGCGGGCGGCTAATCCCTCGACGATGGCCGTTTTACCCACACCGGCCTCGCCGATGATCACGGGGTTGTTTTTCTTGCGCCGGGTCAGCGTCTGCATCACCTGGCGTATCACTTCGTCCCGGCCCACCACCGGGTCCAGTTTCCCCTGGCGGGCCAGGTGGGTCAGATCGACGGTGTATTTGTCCAACGACCGGTAACGGCTCTCGGCTCTGGGGTCGTCCACCCGGTGGCTGCCCCGGATCTCCACCAGCGCCTGATAGACCTTTTCCTGGTCGATACCGTGGTCTTTCAACACCTGGGCCGCGTCCCCCTGGGACTCCATGACGGCGGCGATGAACAGGTGCTCTGCGCCGATGAAGTCGTCCTTAAGCCGGTCTGCTTCATTCTTGGCGTCCTCCAGCAGCCGGGAGGCCCGGGGCGTGGCGTAGATCTGGGTCGCGTTGCCGGACACCTTGGGAGCGGCCTCCAACGCCTGGTCCAACTGGGCCGTCATGGCGTCTACCGGAGCGCCGATCTGGGCAAGGATCTCTCCGGGAATCCCGTTCTCCAACTGTAATAGGGCCAGCAAGATATGCTCCACGTCCCATTGGCTGTGGCTGTACCGGCGCACCAGGTCTTGGGAGTTGTGCAGTACCTCTTGGGCTTGTTCTGTGAATTGGTCTGGTCTCAATACCATGATGGTCTCTCCTAGGGGCGGCTGGCCGCGCCTTGCGCCTGGTCCGGGCTCGGTCTGGACCCAGGTCTTAGCTCTTGTCTTTGCAGGATATTCACGGCCTCGGTCAATCCTTTGACCTCCCCTTCAAGTTCTTCGATGCGGTTCATCAGTTTCAGGGCCACCTCGGCCCCGGCCAGGTTCAGCCCCATGTCCTCTGTCAGGGCCTTGAGACGGCGCAGGCGGTCGATGTCGGCCATGGAGTAGAGCCGTTGCCGGCCCCCGGTCCGGGACGGCCAGATCAGGCCCACGCGCTCGTAATGGCGCAGGGTCTGGGCGTGGACCCCCACGATGCGGGCGGCCACGCTGATCACGAAACACGGTTCGTCCCGAAATTGTTCCTCTGTACTCATAATTACTCCTCGCCCGTCCCGCCGTCTTCCCCGCCTTCATCTTCGGATTTCGGCGTTCCCAGGCGCTTGTCCCTCAAACCCTGGAACAGGTCTAACTCTTCTTGGGTGAACTCGGAGGGAAGCTTCACTTTCAACGTGGCGAACAGGTCGCCCCGGTTGTCTACATCGCTCCGTGGATTGCTTGCCGAGATGTTCAAGACCGGCATACCCTGGCCCGCCAGCCGGAAACGGCGCCCGTTCTGCGTCCCCTTGGGGATGGTCAGCGCCAACCGCCCGGTCAGGGTGGGCACGGTCAGTTCGCCGCCCAGGACGGCGTCGTCCAAGGGCGCCTCCACCTCCACGAATAGGTCTTTCCCCTGACGGCGGAACTTGGGGTGCTCTTTGACCGATATCACCAGGTAGAAATCGCCGCCGCGGCCGCTGTCCGCCGAGATGTGGACCTTGGAACCGTTGTCCACTCCGGGCGGTATCTTGACCTCAAGGCGGCGGCCATCCTGCATCTGGAGGCGGCGGGCCGCGCCCTTGAACGCCTCTTCCAGAGAGATCTCGACCTTATACTCGGCCGGGGGAGGCTTGACCTCGAAGCCGCCCATGCCGCCGAAGAATTGGTCAAAGATACTGCTCCGGCCGCCCCCGCCTCTGGCGGTGGAATGGGAGAACCGTCCGCCGCGGCCGGATTGTTCAAACTGGGCCGCGTGTTCCCAATCATCGCCGTACCGGTCGTACTTGCGGCGTGAATCGGCGTCGGATAGTACGGTGTAGGCCTCGTTGATCTCTTTGAACTTCTCTTCCGATGCCGGGTTGTTGTCGTTGACGTCGGGGTGGTGCTTGCGCGCCAATTTCCGGAACGCGCCCCGGATATCCTTCTCCGAGGCTCCCCGGGGCACCCCTAATATGTTGTAGTAGTCGGGCATGAAGTTAACCGAATCTCTGTGTATAACCGATCTATAGACGGGTTGAATTATAGTTTAATTGAGACTGTCTGTCAATGTAATCTTATATGTATATATAGTATATATGAATGTAAAAATTGATAAACTTGACAGATAACACTCAACTATCTACAATACGAGTTGTTAAATCGGGATTGAGACAGAAAGTCCCAACCCACATATTCAGGAGGAGACTGAAAATGGTATTGACACGTTGGGACCCACTATATGAGATCAGGCGGGCACGCCGTCTGGCCAACCGGCGCTGGGCCGGATTCCCCACATTCGCCGCTGTCGCGGGCTATTTCGACGGCGCTGAGCGGCGGGATTGGTCCATCCCGCTGGACATCGTCCGGGACGGTGACAACGTCACCGTTAAAGCCAGCCTGCCCGGCGTTAAGCCGGAGGACATCGATGTCACCATCGAGGATGGCGTGTTGACCATCAAGGCCGACACTAATGTAGAGGAAGAGCGTGAGGATGGCGGCTACGTGGTCCGGGAGCGCCGGGCGGGGTCGTTCCACCGGTCGCTGCGGCTGTCCGACCACGTGGACACCGACAAGGTTGAGCCCCGTTACGAGAACGGCGTTTTGACCATCACACTGCCGGTGGCCGAGTCCAAGAAGGCCAAGCACCTGACGGTTGCCGTCGGCGCGGCCCTTCCGGAAGCTAAGTAACCGGCTAGCCGGGCCGGGATTACAAAGAGGGACCTTCCCATGCGGGAAGGTCCCTCTTTAGCGTTGGCTAAATATTCAGGGCCTCGATGAGAAGAGATCCCACCGAAGCCCTGGCGTGGACGCCCTTGGGGGAAAGGCGCCCTCAATGGGGAACAGGGAATGTCTTAGGAGGATGAGCTGAACTTCCCTGCTCTCCAATGATTAATACGCAGGCCAGGGCAGGACGGATGCAATGTTTTTCCGGGCGATGGTTTCTACCCAAGCCAAGTCGGCCAAAGGTGGAATGTCGAGACACTTGCGAGATACTCCCTCAGGACAACGGGCGCACCACCACCTTGAACCGGCGCATGGCGCAGGTAGCCCGGAGCTCGGTGAAACTCACAACCTGAGCATCTGCGAAGCCCTCACGTTCCTCTACCTGGGCGCCAACCTCCGGGAGGTTCTTCCTGTAGATGCTGCCCATCGGCGCGTCTTCCTCGGAGTACAGGAACCATATGGTTGTAGGCAGGCAGGTGTCTACCGAGTCGCTCAAGCTTTCCAACCTCCAACCGGCGCTATTGGTCCGGAAACCGGTACGAGTAAGGGGAGACAGTAACAGGCGCTGTCTGTTGAAGCAAGAGATAAGAAGAAGAAGTAGTTTGGCTCCCCGAGTAGGATTCGAACCTACGACCTAGCGGTTAACAGCCGCCCGCTCTACCGCTGAGCTATCGGGGAACGTTGAAAAAAGTGGGTGTAGCCGTGGTAGCAAGCCTAACGGATTGTAGCACCTAGGCGGCGAACGCTCAATAAGAATCAGGCAATTTGGCCCCATGGATATCGAGGCTTTACCCTAGCGTCGATTCGGTGGCCCCTACTCTCCATAGTTCACGAAGTTGGCCCCGTTCCGCGATCAACGAGGCGCCCAGTCCCGCCAGAACTGCCCATAGGGCCGAAGTGATTCCCACGTATGAGAACGGCGTGGATGCGACCGCGAAAGCGACCAATGCGCCAAAAGCCAGATTGCCGCTGAACGCCTTCTGGAATGCATCTTGAAGGGAGGCGAAGATCGCCAGCCCCGCCAGGGCGAATATGTAGGAGGACGGCAGAACGGCAAGGATGGGAATGACCAATCCCGCGGCCAAGGCGATGATCAACGTGAGGGTCGCAGCCGTTAGGTTGGCCCAATACCGCTGTTCCTTGGGCCCGGCATCGGGGCCGGCCAGGATGGCGACCCCGGTCCGCGCCACGATCGCCGGGTGCCCTCCCAGAAGCGCGTTGATCACTGACGTGATCCCGATGACGATGGAGATCGGATTGACCGGAACCTTGTACCCCTGCCCGATCAAAAAGCCAAGTCCTTGGACGTTGCCCAATCCCAGAGCGAGTACAACCATGGGCAGACTGATTGCGAGTATGGAGGAAGTTGAGAAGGTCATGCTGGGAACGCCAATGGAAGGCAGGCTCCAGGACATGGCCTCCGGAGTAGCCTGGCCGCCAATCATTACCGCGATGGCCCCGAACAGCACGGCAAGTCCGACCGGCGGCACCCGCGGGTTTCCGATTAAACGGCCCACCAGGTATCCGCCCACCGCCGGGCCGGCCACCGCTACATCTCCAACCGTGACATCGACCAGCCGGGTGACGTAGCCAAAGATGCTGCCGGCGAACATACCCATGACGATGGGCAGCGGCAGCCAGCGCATGATCTGCCCGCCGACTCCGAGGACTCCAAGTACAAGTATCAGCACGCCAGCCACCAGGTTGGCCGCCGCGATCTCGGAAAAGGTGAATTCGCCCGCCAGGGTGCCCAGGTAGATCAGTCCCGGGATGCTCCAGGTGATGGGCACCGGCATCCGGTAGTAGACCGACAAAGAGATTGATGCGACGGCGCCGCTGGTCCAGATGATGAATATCCAGCTTGAAGATTGGGCGGCGGTGAGGCCCAACTGGCTGGCTACGGCGATGTGCAGCGGCACCGCACCGAAGGCGTACCAAACGAAGGCGGTCACGCCCGCCCACATGGCGGCGGCGTTGATGTCGCGGGTGAATGTTTGCAGCTTGGTTAACATTCCGAAGATGGTAGCACGGCCGCCTTCATGTATCATGGTTACTGCAACCAACTGACCTAAATGCCCCAAGGAGCTCCCCGCAAATGCCATCTTTTGATGTGGTTTCCAAAACGGACCTGGCGGAGGTCGATAACGCCCTGAATGGGGTGGCGCGAGAGATCAAGCAACGGTTCGACCTGGCGAACACCAAGTGCGCCGTCGTACGCTCCGATGACACGCTGACCCTGACCGCCGACGACAACATGAAGATGACGCAGGTTGAGGAGCTACTAAAGAAGTACTTGGCCATGCGCAAGGTGGAACTGGGGGCACTGGACTTCGGGAAACCTCAGGACGCGGCGGGCAGCAGTCTGCGGGAGACGGTGGCCATCAAGCAGGGGATCGACGGCGACCTGAGCCGCAAGATCAGCAAGGAAGTTAAGTCCGCCAAGATGAAGGTCCAACTGGCCATCCAGGGCAGCGAGCTCCGGGTCACGGCCAAGAAACGGGACGACCTCCAGGAGGCCATCGCCCTGATCAAAGAGATGAAGAACAAACAGCCGCTGCAGTTCGTGAACTACCGGGACTAGAACCCAAGTTTGGGCATCACGGCTGCGGTCATCCGTTCGTCCTGAGCCCCGTCGAAGGACCTCGGCTTTGGCGCATGTGTGGTTCGACGGAGCTCACCACGAACGGATTGAATCGCTGACCACGAACGGATTGAATCGCTGACCGCGAACGAATTGCATCGCTCACCACGAACGGATTGCATCGCTCACCACGAACGAAACAAACGGCATCATCTAATCGACGGGCGTCGTCGACCAATCGATACTGGCGTAGGTCCAACTTATCTTGAAGGGCTGGCCGCCGCGGTTGGCGATGCTGTGGTGGGCGCCGGGAGAGATGAAGGCGGCGTCGTTGGGCCTGACGATGTGTTCCTCGCCGTTGATAACCATCAGGCCCTCGCCCTCGATTACGATCACCGATTCCTCGGCGTCGTGATAGTGCATGGGCGCCGAGGCCCCGGCGGCAAACTCGGCGACGCCGCTGGATATCTGGGTGGCTCCTGTGTCTCCGTCCACCAGGCTGGTTAGGACCACGCCGGGCCGCCGTTCCTGATGTTCAACGCTGTCGAACCGGACCAGCTTTGCTTTGGGCATTGTCTTCTCCGTGGGGGCTAGATGCCCTGCCAGAACCGGCGGTCTTCTCCCCGGACGAAGCGTCCGAAGCCGGGGTCGGGGAAGTGGCCGGCCGAGACCAGGGTGCCCTCGGCTTCCAGCATGTCCAGAACGGAATGCCTGGTGGCCCGGGCTGCGTCTGGTTCGATGTCGAATACGGGGCACCAGTCAGTGTAATGGGCTTGGATGGGACTGTGGGCCACGTCGCCCAGGATGAACGCGTGCTCTCCGTTGGACGTGACGCGGATGGAGGTGTGGCCTGGGGTGTGGCCCGGCGTTGGGTAGGTGGTCAGTTCCGGCGTTATCTCGTATTCGCCGTCGATCAACTCCATAACCCCCGATTCTTGCAGCGGCAGGACTTGCGGGACCACGTATTCCACCGTGTTGATGACCTCGGGCTGGGTCCAGTAGTCCCAATCTTTCTTGGGCACCAGGAAACGGGCGTTGGGGAAATTTGGCTTTCCGTTGGTGAAGTTCCAGCCGACGTGGTCCGGGTGCACGTGGGTGAAGACCACGATATCCACCGCCTCCCGGTCGATGCCCTTCTCCTTCATGTCGTCCAGCAGGTAGCAGCCCTCGCCCTGCATCCCCGTGTCCACGACGATCAACTTGCCGGAGGAGCGGATGGCCAAAGAGCCCCAGCGGTGGTACCCGTTCTCGTCATCGGCCAGCAACTCCGGGTATTCCCGCCACTGTTCGATGGTGGTGTCGGGAAAGGCCACGAAGGGCGACCGGATGGGCAGGTTGTCATTGAGGGAGACCAGTTCAACGTCGCCGACGGTTATCGTGTGATTGGGCATTGTTTATTCAGTCCTGTGGCTATGAAAGCTCGAAGGTCTTCTTGAAGATACTTGGGGAACCCGGTCCGTGGGTGATCAGGGCGCGCATCCCGGCGTTTTTCGGGTCGGCGTCCAGTTGTGCCGCCCATTCCGGCGTCTGTGAAACGTTCTCGTTCTCAAACTCGTAGACCACCGAGTACATGGGGTCTTCGCCGCGCACGGTCTTGAACCGCCGTCCACGGATGACTC
>JACZYV010000042.1:0-18209 GCA_022570905.1 Chloroflexota bacterium | reverse complement strand
TCACGGCGTTGACCGTCTGCCGGTTGACCTCGCCGTTGGGGAATGGGACGGTCAAGTCCGACACCTGACCCTCATACTTCATGTCGAATTGGGTGATTATCTCCTGGCGGCTGTCATCGAAGCCTTCCGCCCGCAATTGGCTCCGTCCCTGCTCCCACAGTTTGTTCAGCAGTTGGGCCAGCTCTGTTATGTCAAGTTCGGCGAAGGTCTTGAAGTAGGTCTGGACGAAATGGTGTTCAACGTCGGCCACCAATAGCCCGAAGGAGCTGAACACGCCGGGGAACGGCGGCACCACCACCCGGGATATGTCCAGCATCGCGGCCAGTCCCACCGCGTGCACCGGGCCGCTGCCGCCGAAGGTGATGAGGTCGAACCGTCTGGGGTCCCGGCCCCGTTCGCTGGAGACGGCCCGCAGGGCGCGGGCCATGTTGGAGTTGACCAGGGTGTGGACTCCGTAGGCGGCCTCCACGTCGGTCATCTCCAGGGGCCGGGCCACGTTGTCTGATATCGCCTTGCGGGCCAGTTCAGCGTCGATCTCAAAGGCCCCGCCCAGCAGATGGGTCTGATTCAAGAACCCCAACAGCACGTTGGCGTCGGTGACGGTGGCGTCCTGTCCGCCCAGCCGGTAACAGGCCGGTCCGGGGATGGCCCCTGAACTCTGGGGGCCGACGCGCAATGAGCCGCTCCGGTCCACCACGGCGATGCTGCCGCCTCCGGCGCCAACTTCCGCCAGGTCGATGGACGGCACGCGCAGGATGTGGCCGGAGCCCCGCAGCAGCCGGTGGCCCACGCTGATCTCGCCGCCGACCTCGTACTCGGGGGCCTGCAGCATCTCGCCGTCTTCGATGATCGACGCCTTGGCGGTGGTGCCTCCCATGTCCAGGGTCATCAGGTTGGGCATGCCCAGCCGTTTCCCCAGGTGGAATGCCCCGACCACTCCCGCGGCCGGTCCTGATTCGATGCAGTAGACCGGGCGCTCCTTGGCGATGTCAGCCGTGGCCAGTCCGCCGTTGGACTGCATCACGGTCAATGGCACCTGCACGCCCATCTCGGTGAGGCCGTCGGTGAGCAGATTCAGGTAACGCTCCACCACCGGACGGACGTAGCAATTGATCACCGTGGTGCTGGTGCGCTCGTATTCTTTCATCTCGGGCAGCAGTTCCGAGGAGATGGTCAGGTTCACTCCCGGCGCCTTATCGGCTAAAACCTGAGCGATGTACTGCTCGTGTGCCGGATTGGCGTAGGAATGGAGCAAACAGACGGCAACCGATTCAACGCCTTTGTCCAACACATACTGCACGGCGCGGTCCACATCGGCTTTATTCAGGGGCCGCAGCACCTCGCCTTTGAAGTTCAGCCGTTCGCCGACTTCCAAACGGAATTGCCGCTTGACCAGGGGCGGGGGCTTCTCATATTGGAGGTCATAGAGCCGGGGGATGCGGTTGCGCCGGAACTCCAGGATGTCCCGGAACCCCTCGGTGGTGATCAGGGCGGTCTTGGCCCCCTTCTGCTCAATGATGGCGTTGGTGGCCACGGTGAACCCGTGGCTAACCTCCGACACCATGCCGGCGGTGATCCCCAGTTCCCGGATTCCGCTCTTGATGCCTTCCAAGACCGCCCGGCTGTAATCGTCGGGAGTGCTGGCGATCTTGCGGGCCAGCACCTGTCCGTCGTCGCCCAGGAAAACGATGTCGGTGAATGTGCCGCCGATATCTACGCCAACGCGGAATTTCTGCACACGGTTACTCGCAATCTGTTAGTTATTGGGCATGATACTGTGGCGGGTAAATGGTGGCAAGGGCGCCGATGTTTTCTCGACGAGTCCGGCCCCGGCATACGGTCGCCGGATAGGTATGGTCCGGAACAGCCGGTGATCCGTCGGCCGCGGAATCGAACCTGGGGATGCAGCGCCAGTCGATGGTGCCGCGGACCCGGTCAAAACCGAGCCGTTGAAACCCTTAGTGCTGCCAATCCCGGTTCAGCCACTCGCTACCGAACCTGGCCAGGAACCGGTCGGCCTCTTCAGGGCCTTTACTCCCGATGGCATAGCTGGCGGGACGTGGGGCGTCTGGCGCAGCCAGCCCCTGGATGATGGGGTCCATGATCTCCCAGGCCTCTTCGATCTCGTCGCTGCGGGTGAAGAGAGAGGCGTCGCCGTTCAGGGCGTCCAGCAACAGGCGCTCGTAGGCGTCGGGAATGGCCATGCCCCCGAACGAGTCGTCGTAATGGAATTCCAGGTCCACCGGCGCCAGCTCCATCTTCTCGTCGGGCGTCTTGGCCTGAAACTCGATGTGCAATCCCTCATCGGGCTGGACCTGGATGGCCAGTATGTTTGGGCTGATGTCTTGGGGGAACATCAGATGGGGCGGTCTTCGGAACTGGATCACGATCTCGGTGCGTTTGTCGTCCAGGGCCTTGCCGGAACGTAGGTAGAAAGGCACGCCCTGCCACCGCCAATTGTCCACGTCCATCCGCACGGCGGCATAGGTGGGCGACCGCGAGTCCGCGGGCACACCGGGTTCTTCGAGGTACCCATCGTATTGAGCATGCACCGCGATCTCGGGCGCTGATTCCGGGGTGACGCGGCGCACGGCGTTCAGCACTTTGACCTTTTCATTGCGGAGCAGGTCGGCCTGAAAATTGGAGGGCGGTTCCATGGCGACGACGGTCAGCAATTGAAGCAGGTGGTTCTGGAACATGTCCCGGAACACGCCGGCTTGGTCGTAATAACCCGCCCGTTCGGCCAGCGCCACGGTCTCCGAGACCGTGATCTGGATGTTGTCGATATAGTTTCTGTTCCAGACGGGCTCGAAGATGGTGTTGGCGAACCGCAGCACCAGCAGGTTCTGTACGGTTTCTTTCCCCAGATAGTGGTCGATACGGAAAACCTGGTCCTCGGCGAACACAGAATGGATCGACTTATTCAGGGCCTGGGCCGAGGCCAGGTCGGAACCGAACGGTTTTTCGATCACCACCCGCCGCCAGGAGCCCATCTCACGGGCCAACCCGGTGGCGCCCAGGTTCAAAACGGCCGGCTCGTAGAGTGAGGGCGCCAGCGCCAGGTAATACAGGCGGTTGGCGGGCTTGCCGGGAGCTTCGATGCTCCGGAGGGTTTCTTCCAATCCCTTCAGGTCGCCGGTGGACGAAACGTCGCCAGGAAAATAGTGGATGCGCGACGCGAACTCGGTCCATTCCTCCCGCGCCGGACTGAAATCTTCGAAGTTGTCCATGCCTGCGGCCAACGAATCCCGGTATTCTTCCGAGGTCATACCGCGGCGCGCCATGCCCACGATCTTGACCTCCGGGCCCAGCCTTCCCTTGCAGAAAAGGCTGCACAGTGAGGGGATCAACTTACGCCGCGTCAGGTCGCCGGACGCGCCGAAGATGACTATGGTGGTGCTCTGCTCTCCGGAGTTGGCCGTCATTCGCCGGACTTTCTCACGGCGTGGCCGCCGAACTGCTGGCGCAGGGCCGCCAGCAGCCGGCCGCCGAAGGGCTGGTCCTGCCGCGACCGGAACCGGGCCTGCAGGGAGAGGGTTATCACCGGGATCGGCACCGCCAATTCCACCGATTCCTCAACGGTCCAACGGCCCTCCCCTGAGTCATCCACGTAGGACTCCAGGGACTGCAGTGTGGGGTCTTCTTTCAGGGCGTCGGCGGCCAGGTCCAACAGCCAGGAGCGGACCACGCTGCCGTGACGCCAGACCTCGGCGATGGCCGGAAGGTCCAGGGCGAACTCTTCCTTGGCCGCCATCAGCTCGAAACCCTCGGCGTAGGACTGCATCAGCCCGTATTCCACGCCGTTATGCACCATCTTGGTGAAGTGGCCCGATCCGCTGGGTCCCACCCGGCTATACCCCTTGTCTGGGGCCGGGGCCAGGGTGTGGAAGATGGGCTCCAGGCGCTTGACCGCGGCCTCGTCTCCGCCGACCATCAGGCAATAGCCCTCGGTCAGTCCCCAGATGCCGCCGCTGGTGCCGACATCGATGAAGTCGATCCCCTGGCCGGCCAATCTTTCGGCGCGGCGCATGCTGTCTTTGTAGTTGGCGTTGCCGCCGTCCAAGATGGCGTCGCCGGGGCTGAGCAGTTTGGCCAGCGAGTCGATGGTGTCTTCAGTGGGCTGTCCGGCGGGCACCATGATCCACAGCGCTCGGGGGGTGGCGAGCCGCGCCACGACGTCCTCAAGCGAAGAGGCGCCTTCACCGCCGAAACCGTGGCTGGCCGTGACCGCGTCCGGGTCGCGGTCGTAGGTCACCACGCGGTGTCCGCCGCTGACCAATCGCTGGGCCATGTTGCCACCCATTCGCCCCAGGCCGATCATTCCCAATTCCACGGGCTTAACTCCTCATGTATCTGACTTCGTCTTGATGATACCGGATCGGCGCTCACGGATGGATCAGACCGGCAGTTGGCCAAAGGCCCTTTGGAGCACCTCAGGCAGGGCCGGGTGCACGTAGATCGACTGGGTGATGGCGTCCACTCCCAACCGGAGCCGCATGGCGTTGGCGACCTCTTGGATCAGGGTGGCGGCGTCGGTGCCGATTATGTGGCAGCCCAGTATCTCTCCGGTCTCAGGGTCGGCCAACACCTTTACGAAGCCGTCTTTGTCCTCGATGGATGCGCCGTAAGCGGTGTCCGAGTAGGCATAGGTGGCGGCAACGTAGGCTGCGCCCCGCCCTTCGGCCTCTTGCTGGGTCAACCCCACCGATGCCACCTGGGGCGAGGCGAAAACGGCGTGGGGCATGGCGTGATAATCCACCGCCGCTTGGTTCTCCGGGTCAAGGATGTTGTTGGAGGCGTAGGCGGCCTCCAGATTGGCGTTGTGTTTCAGGAGGTACCGGCCCACGATGTCGCCAAGGGCCCAGATGCCGGGCACGTTGGTCTGGAGATGCTCATCGGTCTTGATGTAGCCGCGCTGGTTCAGCTCCACCCCGGTTTTGGCGACCTCTAAACTGTCCGTGTTTGGGACGCGGCCGGTGGCCATCAACAGGGTGTCCGAAGTGACCGACTTGCTCCCATCTGGCGTGGTCACCTCTACGATTATTTCGCCGTTTTTGGAGGAAACACCGGCGGCCTGGGAGTCGAGCATCATGGTGAAGCGGCGCTGATAGACCTCGGTGAACCGCCGGGAAACGTCCTCATCCTCTTCCCGGAGCATCAGCCCGCGGCGGTGAATGATGGTTACCTCAGTGCCCAACGCGCCGAAGAAATGGGCCAATTCGGCGGCGATATAGCCCCCGCCAATAATCGTTAGCCGCCGAGGCTGCTCGGGCAGGCGAAGCGCTTCGTCGGATGTGATGTAGGGAGTTCGGTCCAGGCCTGGAATGTCCGGGACCCAGGGGCGGGTGCCGGCGGCGATGAGAATGGTGTCGGCGGTCAACTCTTCTTCATCCAGCCCAGGGCCGGTGACCGCGATGGTCTTGGGGCCGGTGAACCGGCCGCGCCCCTTGAAAACCTCGATGTTTTCACTCTGCCGGTTGCCCCGTTCGATCATGGCGGCATCGGCGTCCACCTCTTCGAAGGCACGCTGGACGATGAACCGCCAATCGATCCGTTCAACCTTGGCGTGGATGCCGAATGCGGCGGCGTTCTGGACCGTCTGCATCACGTCGGCGCAGTGGATGAGCATCTTGGATGGGATGCAGCCACGGTTCAAGCAGGTGCCGCCGAAGGGACCCTCTTCGATGACCGCCACGGAACGGCCGGCGTCCGACACATCCGCGGAAACCTCCAAACCGGAGCCGGAGCCGATAACGATAAGGTCAAACTTTCGCATCAAATTCCTCAGCCCATCGGCAATCGACCGTAGGCGGCCCTGTCTTTGGGCCGGATATTAACTGGCCCCGTTTACCAACCTTCGGGCTTCGCTGGCGACCCGTTCGGCTGTGATATCGAATTTCTCGTAAAGCACTCCGGCGGGCGCCGATGCGCCGTAGCCGCTCATGCCCACGGAGGCGCCGTCCAGACCCACGTACCGCTCCCACCCCTTGGTTATGCCCGCCTCCACCGAGACCCGGGCCCGGAGGGATGGAGGCAAAACACTGTCCCGGTACTCTTTGGACTGTTCGTCGAATATCTCACAAGACGGCATGGAGACCACCCTTGCCGCGATGCCTTCTCCCGCCAGCTTCTGTCCAGCCTCCAATGCGATGTGGACCTCGGAGCCGGTGCCGATGATCACCACCTGAGGGGAATCTCCGCTCTCCCAGAGGATGTAACCGCCCTTGAGGACGCCGGAGGCCGGATTCAGAGTGGAACGGTCCAACACCGGAAGGTTCTGGCGGGTGAAGGCCATCACGGTGGGGCCGTCCCGGCGGTTCATGGCCGCGCGCCATACTTCGACCGTTTCGGTGGCGTCGGCCGGCCGGCTGACCACCAGGCCCGGTATCTCACGCAGGGCCATCAGGTGTTCGATGGGTTGGTGGGTGGGCCCGTCTTCGCCGACGCCGATGGAATCGTGGGTGAATATATAGATCACCTGTTGGCCCATGATCGCTCCCAGCCGAATGGCGGGGCGCATGTAGTCGGAGAAAACCATGAAAGTGGCGGTGTAGGGTATGGCCCCGCCGTGCAGGGCGATGCCGTTGGCCACGGCGCCCATGGCGTGCTCCCTGACCCCGAAGTGCAGGTTGTGGCCGGAAAACTCTCCCTTTCCGATGTGGCCACGGTCCTCCAGGATCGTCCTGGTTGAGGGGGCGAGGTCGGCCGACCCGCCGATGAACGCCGACACGCCCTTGGATATGGCGTTCATCACCAGGCTCGAGGCCGAGCGGGTAGCAATGGGGTCGGCTTTCTCGAACAATCCGTTCAGGCCCTCTTCCCAGCCATCGGGCAGCCTTCCGCGAAGGGCGTCGTCCAATTGCTGTGCCTCGGTGGGGAAGGCCTCCCGGTATTCGCTGAATGCCGAGTTCCATTCGGCCTGCTGCGCCTTGCCCCGCTGGGAGGCCAAACCCAGATGGACCCCGGCTTGGGCAGGGATGGTGAATGTTCCTTCATATCCCCATTCCAATTGGTCTTTGGCCAGGCCCACTTCCTCTTCTCCCAGGGGGTCTCCGTGGGCCGAGCCCTTGCCGGCCTTATTGGGGCTGCCGTACCCGATCACTGTGCGGCAAATTATTATGCTGGGCTTTCCGGTCTCCGCTTTGGCGGCGGCCAATGCCGACGAAACTTCCTCAACGTCCATCCCTTCGATGGGGCCGATCACATGCCAGCCGTAGGCCTGAAACCGCTGGGCCACGTTCTCGCCGAAGGTGATGTCGGTGTCGCCCTCGATGGAGATGTCGTTATCGTCATAGAGCATGATGAGCTTGCCCAAGCCCAGGGTGCCCGCCATGGACGCCGCCTCCGATGCGATGCCTTCCTGAAGGTCGCCGTCGGACACGATGGCGTAGGTATGGTGATCGATGATCTCGTGACCGGGCCGGTTGTATTGGCCGGCCAGCCAACGCTCGGTCAGGGCCATGCCAACGGCGTTTCCAAAGCCTTGGCCCAGGGGTCCGGTGGTGGCTTCAACCCCTGGAGTCAGACCGTGCTCGGGGTGGCCCGGGGTCTTGCTGCCCCATTGACGGAACCGCTTCAGCTCATCCATGGGCAGGTCGTAGCCGGTCAGGTGGAGCAGGGAATACAGTAATGCCGATGCGTGGCCACAGGAGAGGACAAAGCGGTCGCGGTTGGGCCAGGCCGGGTCGTCAGGGTTGTGTTTGAGGAACCGGTCCCACAGGGCGTAGGCCATTGGCGCCGCCCCCATGGGTGTGCCCGGGTGACCCGATTTTGCCTTCTGAACGGTATCCACCGCCAGAAATCTGATGGTGTTGATACAGAGTTGGTCAAGGGCCTGGTCTGCCAAGGTGGAACCCCCTTAACGTCTGCGGGACGTGGTCATGGCATTTAGATTGAGGGAGCGCTGGTATATAGGCCCATGCGCCCTGAATCTGAGGGAATCGAACCCCAGATTATGTTAGCGAACCGGGGGCGGGTTGTCACTAGTAATTGGGCCTGAAGAAAAGGGTATTGATTGGCTCATGGGCAACGGGGTATCAGGGCCGGACTAGGACTGGGTTTCTGGGGTGGGCAATAACGACAACGAGGAATAATCCTCCAGGCGCTTGCGAAGCAGGATCCTGGCGCGGTGAAGACGGGATTTTAGCGAAGCGATGGAGATGTTCAGTGCCTCGGCGGATTCATCGGTGGAAAGACCCTGGATGTCCCTCAAAACGACGGCGGCGCGGAGATCGGGGGATAGGACGTCCAGCCCAGCCTCCAACGTGGAGCGGAGCTCGCTGTTGACCGCGGCTTCTTCCGGGTCGTTCTTCCAATCGTAGACCAATGCGTCGTCGAAGAGATTTTCCGATAGGTATTTGGCCCGGGACTTTTCTTTGCGTATCTTCATCAGACAGGCGTTTACGACGATGCGGTAGAGCCAGGTGGACAGCTTGGACTGGCCTTTGAAGTGGGGTAGCGCCTTGAAGGCCGAGATATAGGCTTCCTGCACCGCATCCTCGGCATCCTCGGCGTTTCGCAGCATTCGGAAAGCGACGCTGTAGGCCAGATCGGAATACTGTTCCACGATCTCGGTGAACTGCCGCTCAAGGTCTACAGCACCGGATGCGTCTTGCGTCGACATCCAAGTCTCCTGGGAAGTGGCCGGGTAGCTATCGATCAAGCTATTGGTCAAGTGTATTCGTCCCAGAGACTGGCTGCAACATGTGTCCGGGCCGGTGCTGAGAGGGATGCAGCCCAACACGGTTTCGGGCCGGAGCCGGCAAAGGTTAACCCTTTCCTTGATAGATCAGGGTATCCGGCTTGAACGCTCCCCAGGCGAACCAGAAATGTTCGCCATGGACAATCTTGGTCAGGCGCTCGCCGGTCAATGGGCCCTCGATGGCCTCGCCCAATATATTCCATGTTGTGCCGGTTTCGGCGTCGGTGAACCCGTCGCCGGCGGGGCTGAAAGTCAACTTTCGTCCGTCTAATTCGGCGATAAAAACGGCTGTTGAGCCGACATCGTCCGCGAAACTGATGATTGGGCCGCCCAAGGCCGATGTGGTCCCGAATTTGAAGAACACCGCCACGTCCACCCCGTTCACCTGGTAGTTCACCGCGCCTTCTTCAGCCAATACCGAAAATGGAAATGCAACGTCCACCCCGGCCACTGTGATTGCCGCGACCCGCTCCTTAGGCTGTAGACGGCCGTCCAACTCGCCTGTGAACAGGAACGGCGGGTTATCGACACGGTCATAGCCAACGTATGGGTTCTCGCCGTAGCGGCGCGTAAATCCAGTTTGCTTGGACAGGACCAAGCCGTCCGGCTTAAAGGTCTTGAAGTCCTGCCAGGAAACGATGGGCGCGGCCAAGAAGTTGAGTTTTGTGCCGGCCAACACTCCGATGAGTGCCTCGCCGGTCAGCTGCTGCCACCAGGACTCGGTCTGCCGGTCCCACATCACCAGGTCGCTGTTGCGGAGGTTGCCCGAGGTCCCGAAATCCAGGACCATGCCGTTCACGGTCCGCTCGAAAACGATGGCGCTGTTGCAAAGAGGGCAGAAGGTTACCGCCACCGGCACCCCACCGACCACGTCATTAACCACCTCATGCCAGATGAGCACCTGCAGCGGATACGCCCGCGCAACGCCGTTCATCTCAAACGAGATCACCGGTTCCAGGTCCGATAACCACTCATCAGCCTGGTCTATGGCGATGAAATTTGGGTGATCCAACGGGGGTATGCCGTCGCGGGGCACGCCGCCGGAAAAGATATCGCTGAAGGGGATGGTGTGGTAGCTGAAGTCCGTCTTCCAGCCCGCCGTAGAGAACGGAGCGCTTCTCAAGGCGGCTTCGTAATCGGGGTCCTGCTCCACCAGCCCTGTCGGCTCTACTAACACGGAAGAATCACCCGCTCCTTCCGGCGTCGGCCGGTCTGTGCCACGCGGCGTAGGTGGGACCTGCAATAGAGGGTCGGGCGCAAGCCGCTGCTCGGTTGGCGGGATCCGCGTAGCCTCCGGCGTAGACGGTGTAGCGGTTATATCAGATGCGGCCGCGGACGGCGGCGTGTCGCTGGAAGAAGTCGATTCTCCACCGCAGGCGATAGCTATGAGGGCTACGACTGCGGATATCAACCCAAGGGTGCGCAGGTTTGGCATTGGTCTATCTCCTCAGAAAATAGGATGCCTGACTTCCTGAAGCGATTCAGTGGGGAATTATGCCAGATTCGGCGCTCCCGTAATTTATCCTGAAGCTTTACCTGTACTTGGTTATGGCTATGGTAGAATCTGGGCCATATATTAGCCTGAATCCGGCGGCCAACGGAGGCATACCATGGCTCCCAGCGCTTCACCCCGCCCATCGATGGCTCCCTACCCGGAAGAGCCGGTCCAGGAGCTGCTGAAACGCGTGGCGGAGCGATTGCCGGACAAGACCGCTGTCATCGACGGGGACCGTACCTTCACCTACGGGCAGATCGAGGACCTGAGCAACCGGTTCGCGTCCGCCTTGGCGTCCAGCGGTTTGGCCGTGGGAGACCGGGTGGGGATATTCGCGCCCAACTGCGTCGAATTCGTTATCGGATTTTTTGGGATACTGAAAGCGGGGGGAATCGCCAGCACCGTGAACTCTGCCTACACGGAAAGGGAGCTTGCCTTCCAGATGAATGATTGCGGCGCCACGGTCCTGCTGGTCCATGAGGCCCTGCTAGAGGTGGCCGGGAAGGCGGAAGGTCACGGCCTGAATATCCGCCAGTTGATCGTCATCAAGGCGGAGTCCCAAGAAACCGGCTCATTCTGGGGCCTGACCGAGACCGCCAAAGGCCCGCCTCCCGAATTCGCCATCGACCCCAAAGTGGATGTCGCCACTCTGCCCTACTCCAGCGGCACGACCGGATTGGCCAAGGGCGTGGAGTTGACCCACTTCAACCTCACCAGCAACGTCGTCCAGATGAACGGCTGCCAACCGGATCCTCCCTTGGCCAGCGAGGAGGACGTTGTCTTGGTCCACCTGCCCTTATTCCACATCTACGGGTTGCAGGTTTTGATGAACTTATACATGTCGGTGGGCGCGACCCTGGTGATGATGGGGCGTTTCGACATGGGGGAGTTCCTGGGGCTCTTGGTGCGGCACAGAGTCAACCGGCTTTACACGGTGCCGCCGGTGGCCCAGGGCCTGACCATGGTGCCAGGACTCAAGGACCTGGACCTATCGGCGCTGCAGACGATCATGCTGGCGGCAGCGCCCACGTCCACCGGCCTGCAGAAGCGGCTCGCGGAGGTGATGGGAGTGCCGGTGGTCCAGGGCTATGGGATGACCGAGCTTTCACCGGCCAGCCACGTCGATTACACGGATACCGAACGCAACCGGCCCGGTTCGGTGGGCCAGCTCACCCCGGATACCGAAGAAAAGATAGTCGACCTGGAAACTGGGCAGATCGAGGTAGCCCCAGGCGAACCGGGCGAATTATTGGTGCGCGGCCCCCAGGTGATGAAGGGCTATTTCAATAACCCCGAGGCCACGGCGGAGACCATCACCGCCGACGGCTGGCTGCACACCGGCGACATCGTGCGCGCCGATGAAGACGGGTATCTCTGGGTGCTGGACCGCAAGAAAGAATTGATCAAATACAAGGCCTTTCAGGTGCCTCCCGCCGAGCTTGAGGGTCTGTTGCTGGGCCACCCCGCCGTCGCGGACGCCGCCGTCATCGGTATTCCTGACGAGGAGTCCGGTGAAGTGCCCAAGGCTTTCGTTGTGGTCAAAGAAGGCCAGGCGCCGTCCGCTGAGGAGATCATGGAGTTTATCGCCGGACAGGTGGCCACCTTCAAACAGATACGCCAAGTCCAATTCGTGGACAGCATCCCCAAGAACCCGTCCGGCAAGATACTGCGGCGGGTGCTGATAGAGCAGGAGCGGGGAACCGCGGCGGGCTGAATCGTGGTTCCTCAGATGTATAACCGTAGGGGCACGGCACTGCCGTGCCCCTACTCTGTTTTCGTTGTTCCGGCTTTCGCAAGGTGGGAGCCGTCGTCAGCCTGACCAGCGTTAAGCAGGCTGTTTGGACCGGCCCAGCGCCGGGAATATCTGGTCTTTGAAGGCCTTCAACTCCCCAGTGGCGAACTCGTAGGTCTGGTCGGTCATCAGGTAGAGGTGTTCCAGGCCCGCCTTCTCCGCCTGCTTGATCCGCTCGGCGCAGTACTCCGGCGAACCGATCAGGCCCATGGTGTCGCACAGCTGGGCCAGGGCGTCGTCGGGTAGGAAAGCGCACAGTTCCTTGGCCTTCTCCCAGTCCTCGGCGTGGGGAACATCTGGGTAGAGGTCCCAGAGACCCCGGGGCAGTTCGAAGTCCGAGAAGTCCATGCCCGCGGCCTTCAACCAGCGGACGTAGGTGGTTTCCATCAACCGCTGCACCGCCAGGGGCCGGGCGATCTCCCGGGCCTCTTGAATGTCGTCTCTGATGATGGTGGTGCAGGTGAAGATGGTCTCGATGTCGTCGGGGTTCCTTCCGGCGGACCTGGCCCCTGTGGCGATCAACTCCCGCGCTTCCGCCACCGCATTGGGGTGGATGCCGGTCATCAAGACCGCGCCGTCGGCAACCTCGCCGGCCACTTTCATGACTCTGGGGCCGGTGGCCGCGATGTAGACCGGGGTGGCCGCACCGCCGCCGTGCCGCATGCGGCTGGAGGTTTTGCCGAAGTCGACCTGGTCTCCAGCCATGAGCGCTTTCATCATGACCACCGAGTCCCGCATCTGACGCACGGTGGCCGGTGGGATGCCCACCACGTTGGCGGAGCTGTAACCCCGCCCGATCCAGATCTGGGCCCGGCCCGGCGCGATCTCGGAGACGGTCTGGGCGGCGGACGCCAACACCGAAGGGTGCCGGGTCACGGGGTTGGTGACGGCGGAGGCGACTTTGATGGTTTTAGTATTCATCAGCGCATGGGCCATGCAGACGAACACGTCCCGCTCCAGCATCTGTGAGTCCAACATGCCCACGCCGTCGAAACCGGCGTCCTCGCATTCCTGCACGAATGCCGTGATCTCCGGAACGGGCTTGCAGGGAGGCACTCTCAGGTCGATCTTGATGGCCATTGTTTCTCCTTAGCCTGGTCGTTGCGGAAATATCGTCAACGGGTCAGTTCTTCCCGCAAACGTCTGATCACGATAGCAGTCTCTTCTTCGGTCAGGTTCAACGGGTCCACCGCCAATTCGTCCGGTTGCCCCAGTTGGTGCAGGTAGATGGCTTGCTCCCCCTGTTCCAGGGCCTTGGCGATCTCATTCCTGCTGGGACCGCGCCAATCGGGGCCAAAATGCAAGAGGGCGTGGGGGATCAGATAATCGTGCTCGTCATGCTCCAAGGTGATCTTCAGGCCGGGAACCTCGCTGAGAGCGTCCACCACCCGCTCAGCTTGTGTCCGGTAGGCCCGCATCTCCGCTTCCTCGTCTTCCTCCAGGAACATGCTTAGGGCGGTCACCAACCCCACTATTTCCTCCTTGGCCACTTTCATCGGCCGGCCCAGGAACTGGGCCGGATTGGCGTGGGCGGCGGCGGCTTCGATCAGGTCGGCCCGCCCGCAGAGGATACCCGTGCCCTGGGGGCCCCGGATTCCCTTCCCACCGCTGAAAGCCACCATGTCAGCTCCCTCGGCCAGGAACTTTTTAATGTTCTTCCGGGGTGGAAGCATGGAAGCGGCGTCGACCACGACGGGTACGCCGTGGCTGTGAGCGATCTCGCAGACCTGGGCCAACGGGATAGCCCTCCGGTTGGTCAACGGGGCGCAGAGGAAGGCCACCGCCGCCGTGTTCTCTCCGATGGCCCCCTCCAATTCCCAGGGGTGCGAGTATCTGGAATCGCCGACCTCCACCAGCTTGGCGCCGCCGGCCCGGTAGGCCTGCTCGTAGGGGAAACGGTGCATGTTCTGGATGATGATCTCGTTCTTCATCCCCGTGGTGTCGGGCAGTTGCCGCATCTTGACCGGGTCCTGGCCCGCGATGCAGGCGGCCGCCTGGAGCACCAGACCCCCGGCCGCGCCGCTGCAGACGAACCCCGCCTCGGCTCCGGTCAGCCGGGCGATCTCTTCCCCGGCCTTACGGTTGAGTTCATCCACGTTGACCATGATGCGCGCCGCTCCGGCCATGACTTCGAGTACTTCGGGCCGGGTCCTGGTCCCGCCGTACTTGGTGACGGACCCTGCGGCATTGATGATGGGTTCTACGCCCAAGCGTTGATAGGCTTGCGCTGCGTCCAAGGGGAAGATAGCCACGGTGCCTCCTGGTGCGTTATCGCCGTTCAAAGGAAAGATGGGCAATTATAGCAACTCTGGGCCCCGGCAATCCGCACGGTTATCACCGGGTGGTTTACAAGGGGCATTTCCAGCCTGATGGTGTGCTAAAATTGGCAACCGAAACCCAAGGTCGATATTGCGAAGAAACTTCAGGCTATTCTTCCAGCGGGAGAGGGTAGATGGACCAACTTGACGTGCGGACCAAGATCGGTCTGGTGGTGGTGAGCGCTTCGTCGGTCTCCGAATTGAGATACCCCAAAGCCGCGCCCCCGGGAGTGGTTTTCCTCACCAGCCGCATGATGCTGGCCGAGGGTGAAAGCATCGAGGCCCTGATCGAGATGGAGAGCAATGCCGGCCGGGCGGTGGGCGAATTGGCCAGCGCCAAGGTTGACGCGGTGGCCTACTGCTGCACCGTTAGCGGCGCATTGCGCGGGATCGAGGCGGACCGCCAGTTCTGCCAGGAATTGGAAGACCAGTGGGGCACCCCTATCACATCCACCATGCTGGCCGTCGCCGAGGCTTTGCAGCACCTGGGACTGAAGAAGATCGTGGTGACGACTCCCTATCCCGACAGCCATCATGTGGCCGAGCGGGCTTATCTGGAGGAGGCCGGGATCACGGCCCTCACCATGCAGGGCATGGGCCTGGAAACGGCCGAGGGGTTCGCGGCGGTCCCGCCCCAGGAGATCTTCGATTTCGCCATGAATGCCTGGAAGGACTACTCCGGCGAGGCCGACGGCCTGTTCATAAGCTGCATGAACCACGACGGCATGGCCGTGGCCCAGGCCCTGGAAGATGAGATTGGAAAGCCCGTGGTCACTTCGCACTCGGCCACCCTTTGGAGCGTTCTCAGCCAGGCCGGAGAGACCGGGCCGTTGTATGGATACGGCCGCCTGCTGGCCGAGCCGCGGGTTGACCGGCGCAAGAACGCCACCCCTGCTGCACACGGTGCATAAGGCTAATAAGATGAGTTTGGAGAACGAACGATGACCACTGCAGACCGTTTGACCATGTCCCTTGGCGAAGCGATGTTCACCCAGCGGGCCATCCGCAGGCTGAAGCCGGACCCCATCCCCGACGAAGTCATGCGGGACATCATGGAAGCGGCGATCCGCGCCCCCAACGGCGGCAACACCCAGCAGTGGCACTTCATCGTGGTGAAGGACGCCGACACCCGGAAGCAACTGGGCGAGCTGTATCACGAGGCCTGGTGGGCCAAGCGCAAGGACCAGGGGATCATGGGACCCGAAGACATCCCACCGGGCAAGAACTCCACGCGGTCGGCCATGCGGCTGGCCAATGAGTTCGGCGACGCTCCGGTTATGGTCCTCATCTGCGCCCTCAACAAGGGCGGTTCGGGCGGGATCATCCCCGCGGCCCAAAATTTACTGTTGGCCGCTCGGGCCTACGGCATCGGCGGCACCATCGCCACCCTGCATGCCGTGGTCGATGAGCGGGTCAAGAAGCTGCTGAACATCCCCGAGACCGCCGAGATCGTCTACTGCATGCCACTGGGTTATCCGCGAGGCGTGTTTGGCTCGGTCACCCGGAAGCCCTTGGAAGAGGTATGCGGCATCGACCGTTGGGACGTTCCCTACAAATAGCCGTCATTAATTCCGCTGAAGCGGCCTGAGGATCATATGGCGGTACGGACCGGCGAGCAGTTCCTGGAGGGCCTGAGAGACGGCCGGGAGATCTGGCTGGAGGGTGAACGGGTGGAAGACGTCACCACCCACCCCAAGACTGCCCGGATGGCCAAGACGTTGGCCGGCATCTACGACCTCCAACACTCCCCGGAACACCGCGACAAAATGACGTTCGAATCGCCCACCAGCGGGGAGCCGGTGGCCCTGTCTTATCTGGTGCCCGAGACCCAGGAAGACCTGCTGCGCCGGCGGGGCGCCCTGGAGATCGTCGCCCAGTCCTGTCACGGCATGCTGGGACGCACGCCTGATTATGTGAATATCCAGGTGACCGCCTCCCGCCAGCTGGCCCATCTCTACGGGCTGAACGACAAGCGGCACGGGGACAACCTGCGCAACTACCACGAGTACGTCAGAGAGCGGGACCTGTGCGTGACCCACGCCTTCGGACACCCCCAGATCAACCGCTCCCTCTCGATCGCCGAACTTCCCGACCCCTACATGGCGGTGGGAGTGGTCGACCACACCAGTGAGGGCGTGATCGTGCGGGGGGCCAAGCTGCTGGCCACCCTGGCCCCGTTCGCCGACGAGATCTTCGCGCCGGTCTACCGGCCCCTGCGGCCAGACATGGAAGAGGACCGCAAGTATTGCATCGGGTTCGCCGTGCCGGTGGCCACCCCCGGCCTCAGGTTCATCTGCCGTCCCAGCCACGACATACATATGGGACCCTGCGATATCGAGGGACTCTCCGCCCAAACCACTAACCGAATCCACCACACAGACCCGGTTCATGTCATCCACCATCTTCGCGATTTCATTGACCGGATTGATTAACCCCACCGTGGTCTCATGATGCACAATCGCCACCGTTTGGACTTCCCTGTGAAGCTTGAGGACAGTACGGATTTTTTCCAGATCAGGGACGGTATCCCAATCCAATTTTATCTCAGGGATCCCGAGCCGCTGACTGGTAACAATGTCGGAAATGCGTTGCCCATACATGCCATTATTGATGGTCAACACACGTTTTGCCATTGGCAAACAAGAGAGCACTGCGGCTTCGACGGCGGCCGTTCCTGATCCGGTCAACAGGATCGCCGTATACTCAGACTCAGCCCCTGGCACAAAGGCCTGAAGCAATTTCTGGCGAACATTCTGGATCAATTCCCCACATTCGGATTCTCGATGGCACATATCTGGAATGGCGAGTGCCTCCCTCACCCGATCTGACACATTCACCGGTCCTGGGTTAAGTAGGATCATTGGTTACATCACTCCTCATTCTTCTTAGGATTAGAAAGCAGAAAGACGTGATCCGTAAAGCGTGATCCGTGAAGCGTAATCCGTGAAACGTAAAAACCTTCTTTTCGTTACGCATAACGCTTCACGCTTCACGTCTTTCGAGCGCTGCCCGAAACCGCTTCGTCAGATCGGCTGGTCCCACTGCGACCCGATCGGCATCTTCAATTTGCTCATTCACTTTGATCAGCAAGAAACTTGGGCCCTCGTGTTTCAACATATCCTTGAATTCATATACAATATCTTCCCGTTCCCATACCCGCTCGATATTCACATAGCCCGCAGCCTTGGCTATTTGGTCCAATCGAACCATTCGAGAAAACGTGGGTTGGTTGCCAGTCGTCCCATATACTTCGTTATCAAACACAACGTGGATCAGATTCTTTGGCTTTATTGCCCCGATTGTAGCGAGCGTCCCCATGCCCATCAATACATTGCCATCCCCATCAAACACGATCACCGTCTTCTCCGGTTGGGCTAATGCCAATCCCAGTCCAATGGAAGCCGCAACTCCCATTGATCCAATCATATAAAAATTTTGTGGCCGATCGTAAATCTTTTGCGCTTCACGGGATGGAAACCCATTGCAAATAATGACGGGTTGATCAGTCACGAGCTCAAACAACGCCTGCATGGCTTGGGCTCGACTTTGCATCACGCCCTCTTCGGGTCTCATTTCAGGCCTCGCACACTAAGAATTCACGAAAAATGTAGTTGAACGAATTTGTGACTGTTTCATACCTTACGTGCCCTAAATTCGAAATCCGAATATCGAAATATGAAACAAATCTGAAATTAAAATCTCGAATGTCATAAACGGAGCACGCTGACTTATGAAGAAAAGTTTATTTCTATTGGTCATTTGAATGTGTTTCGAATTTGCACTTTTTAAGGTTGAACAGTTTTCACCACTCCCTTTTTCAAAAACAGCGCAACGGGAATACGCTGTTCCATAAAGGTTTTCGCGGTCCACTGAAGATCATCGGCTATGGTGTGTTCAGAAAGA
>JACZYV010000041.1:0-18243 GCA_022570905.1 Chloroflexota bacterium | reverse complement strand
AATATCTTGATGGCGCCCGTTTGCCGGGAAACCTCCACCACCGCCACGTGAGCGCCGAAGGCGTATGGGCTTTTGCCCAAGGTGTGGGTCCCGCGGAAATCCAGGCCCGGCTCCTGGCCGGGCGGGAGGAGTTCCTCGGTGTGAGCGGCCTCCGCCAACCGGGCGAAGGGAACGGTCTGCTGGGGATCGCGCCGGTTGAAAGCCGCCCGGTCCTCGAGGACCACGTCTTCTTGCGAGCAATGGAGCAGATGGGCGGCGATGGCGGTTAGCTTTTGCCGCGCCTCTTGCAGGACCAGATGCAGCGCCGTGCCGCCGGCGATCAGGCCCCGGCTGCTCCCTGTACCGCCTCCGGCCGGAAGTATGCCGGTGTCGCTATGCAGCACCTTCACGTCCGCCGGGGTCACCCCAAGCACGTCCGCGGTGATCTGGGCAAAGGTTGTCTCCGTACCCTGTCCATGGGGCGAAACTCCGGTGTGGACCGTCACCCCTCCAGCCTGGTCCACGATCACCCTGGCGTGCTCTGTCAGCCTGGTGACGCGGGCCCCGGAACCCTTGACCACGGTGGCCAGTCCCACACCGATCAGGAAATCTGCATCTCTGGATTGTTGGCGGGAGCGCTCCCGCCAACCGTCGTAATCCGAGAGTTCCAGCGCCCGGTCGAAGGCGGCTTCGTATTCTCCGGTATCGTAAGTGATCCCGGTTGGCGTCTCGTAAGGGAAGGCGTCGGGTGGAATGAAATTCCTTCTCCTCACGTCCGCGGGGTCCAGATCGAGGTCGCGGGCAATCAAATCGATGGTGCGCTCCATGCAGAAAGCGGCTTCCGGCCCGCCGGCGCCGCGGTAGGCCCCGGTGGGTGGTTTGTTGGTGACCACGCCTTGCACCTCAACGCTCATCGCGGGTGTACGGTAGGGGCCCGTCAGCCGGTGGCTGGTCGAGACCGGAATGGTCGGCGTTGAAAGGAGGTAATAGGCGCCAAGATCGGCCACGATGCGCACCCTGATGCCCAGGATGGTTCCATCAGACCTGACGGCCGCCTCCACCTCCACGCTGTGCCCGCGGCCATGGAACGCCGTCATGTTTTCTTGGCGGCTCTCGATCCATTTGATGGGGCGGCCCAGGAGAATGGCCAGGTAGGGGACCACGACCTCTTCGGGAAACAGGCATCCTTTTTCGCCAAAGCCGCCGCCCACGTCGGGCGCGACCACTCGCACCCCGCTTTCGGTCCTGCCCAGCAAGTGGACTAGGTGATCGCGCACATCGTGCGGGTGCTGCGTGGAATCCCAGACGGTGAGCAAGTCTTCCTCGGACTGATAATCGGCGATCAACCCTCGGGGCTCCATGGGGGCGGGCGCAAGCCGCTGGACCTGGTAGGTCTGCCGCACCACATGGTCGGCATGGGCGAAAGCGGCATCCAGGTCGCCTCCGGCACTCACCGTCCGGAGGGACACATTGCTCCCCAGGCCGGGATGGACGACCGTCGCGCCCTCTTCCATCGCCCGGTGAGGGTCAATCACGGCGGGCAGGATCTCGTAATCCACCAGGACCTGTTCCAACGCATCAGCGGCGGTGTACGGGTCTTCCGCGACAATCACCGCCACGGCCTGGCCGACGTAGCAGACCTTGTCCGACGCCAGGACGGGGTGCCGGGGTGGGCTGAGATCGACGTCGTCGATATGGGTCCTAGTCGGCATGTTTACGGCGAGGTCCTCGATGTCGGCTGCCGTGAAGACGGCGACCACACCCGGCAGGCGGCTGGCGGCGCTTACGTCGATGGAGCGGATGATGGCGTGGGCGTGGAGGCTGCGGAGCACCACGGCGTGCAGGAGGCCCGGCAGCTTCATATCGTCCACGTATGAGCCCTGCCCGGTGAGCAATCTGGGGTCTTCGAACCTTCTGACAGATTGGCCGGTGTAGGTCATGAATCGATCTCCTCGGACCGGTGATCGGGGCCTGTCACTCTAACGGCGAAGCGATGATCAGCCCCGCCGGGCGTGAGGAACCCCTCTGAGACCTTCTAAAGAACGCCGTAGCGCCGGCCGCACGGTTTTAATCTGGGCTACTGTGTGCTCTCGTTCAGCGCCCGCCACACTTTTTCTGAGGTCAAAGGGGTATCGATGTGGCGCACACCAGTGTGGGAGAGGGCGTCCATCACGGCGTTGGCCACCGCGGCGGGCGCGGCCAGCGTCGGCAGCTCCCCGATGCCCTTCACGCCAAATCCCGTTAAGGGGGAAGGGGTCTCCAAAGTGTCGAGGATGAAATCGGGCATGTTATCCGCTCGCGGCAGGGCGTAGTCCATCAAGCTGCCGGACAAGGGCTGACCCTCGGGGCTGTAGACCATGCCTTCGAGCAACGCCTGGCCGATTCCCTGGGCCACCGCGCCTTGGACCTGGCCTTCCGCCAGCATGGGATTGATTATCTTCCCCGCGTCGTGGACCCCCACGTATTTCAATATCTTGATGGCGCCCGTTTGCCGGGAAACCTCCACCACCGCCACGTGAGCGCCGAAGGCGTAGGGGCTTTTGCCCAAGCTGTGGGTTCCGCTGAAGTCCAGGCCGGGTTCCTGGCCGGGCGGAAGGAGTTCCTCGGTGTAAGCGGCCTCCGCCAACCGAGTGAACGGAATGGTTGTTTGAGGATCGAGCCGGCTGAAAGCCGATCCTTCCTGAATGACCACGTCTTCTTGTGAGCAATCGAGCAGATGGGCGGCGATGGCGCTTAGCTTTTGTTGCGCCTCTTCCAGAACCAGAGTCAGTGAAGTGCCGCCGGCGATCATGCCCCGGCTGGCCCCTGTGCCCCCGCCGGCCGGAAGTATGTCGGTGTCGCTATGCAGCACCTGCACGTCCGCCGGGGTCACCCCAAGCATGTCCGCGGTCATCTGGGCGAATGTTGTCACCGTACCCTGTCCATGGGGCGAAACTCCGGTGTGGACCGTCACCGCTCCAGTTCGGTCCACGATCACTCTTGAATGCTCAGTCAGGGTGATGACCTTGGCCCCAGAACCTTTGACCACGGTGGCCAAACCCACACCGATCAGGGAATCTCCATCCTCGGATTGTTGACGGGACCGCTCGCGCCAGCCGTCGTAATCCGAGAGTTCCAACGCCCGGTCGAAGGCGGCTTCGTATTCTCCGGAATCGTAGGTGATCCCGGTTGGCGTCTCGTACGGGAAGGCGTCGGGCGAGATGAAATTCCGCCTCCTGACGTCCGCCGGGTCAAGGCCAAGATCGCGGGCGATCAGATCGATGGTGCGCTCCATGCAGAAAGCGGCTTCCGGCCCTCCGGCCCCGCGGTAGGCCCCGGTTGGCGGTTTGTTGGTGACCACACCTTGCACTTCAACGGTCATCGCCGGAGTACGGTAGGGGCCGGTGAGGCGGTGTGTGGTCAAGACCGGCACGGTCGGGGTTGAAAGGAAGCAATAGGCGCCAAGATCAGCCACGATCCGCACCCTGATTCCCAGGATGATGCTGTCGGACCTGACCGCCGCCTCCACCTCCACGCTGTGCCCGCGGCCATGGAACGCCGTCATGTTTTCTTGGCGGTTCTCCACCCATTTGATGGGCCGGCCCAAAAGAATGGCCAGGTAGGGGATCACGACCTCCTCGGGAAACAGGGATGCCTTTTCGCCAAACCCGCCGCCCACGTCGGGCGCGACCACGCGGACCCCGCTTTCGGTCCTCCCCAGCAGGTGGACTAAGTGTTCACGCACTTCGTGCGGATGCTGCGTGGAATCCCAGACGGTGAGCAAGTCTTCATCTGGCTGATAGTCGGCAATCAACCCTCGCGGCTCCATGGGGGCGGGCGCGAGCCGCTGCACCTGGTAGGTCTGCCGCACCACGTGGTCGGCTTGGGCGAATGCGGCATCCAGGTCGCCTCCCCCGCTCAACGTCCGGAGGCACACGTTGCTCCCCATGTCGGAATGGACGACCGTCGCGCCCTCTTCCATCGCCTGGTGAGGGTCTATCACAGCGGGCAGGACTTCATAATCCACCACGATCTGTTCCAAAGCATCAGCGGCGGTGTACGGGTCTTCCGCAATGACCACCGCCATGGCCTGGCCGACGTAACAGACCTTGTCCGACGCGAGGACGGGGTGCCTGGGGGGATTGAATTCGTCGGCGCCGCTATTGGTCCTGGTGGGTATCTGTACGGCCAGGTCCTCGATGTCGGCAGCCGTGAAGACGGCGACTACGCCCGGCAGGCGGGTGGCGGCGCTGACGTCGATGGAGCGGATGGTGGCGTGGGCGTGGAGGCTGCGGAGCACCACGGCGTGCAGGAGGCCCGGCAGCTTCATGTCGTCCACATATGAACTCTGCCCGGTGAGTAATCTGTGGTCTTCGAACCTTCTGACAGATTGGCCAGCGTAAGTCAAGACTGATCCTCCTCGAGCCGATGACCGGGGCCTGCCACTCTAACGGCGTAGCCTGTATCAGCCCCGCCGCGAAGATTTACATAATAGCATTGATTGCGCCTCGAATCCGCACGTGGAAAAGGCTTCGCCGCGTTCGTGATGAAGGGTATCAACGCCTGTTGGCAGGAGAGGTCAATCATCAAGAACCATCTCGGGGATTCTTTTCTGGCCACGAAACAGCCCCCGGGCTGATAACTCGGGGGCTGACGTATGCCGATATATTAATGGTTTATCTGGTGTGCTTGGCGCGTTCCACTCGCCTGATGCTTGAGCGGTTGTTCTGGGCTAATCGGCGGCCAGATGTTCGCTAACATTCACGCGAAGATCCTGCTCCAAGCTGGCCTTCATACTCTCGCTGAGAACCCCGCACCGGTGCAAGTTGTTGACCAAGGTGCTGTGCATCTCCTTCTTGAACAGGGAGCGGAACATGGTGGAATCAGCGCTCTGAGCCTTCTGTTTGCGCAACTCGCGGATCTCAGCGATCTCGGCTTTGTTGAAGCCCATGTCCAGATAGGCTTCCTTGGGAAACCCACCGGTGAGGGTGTTGCGCAGGAAGTACATGGTGAATTCCTCCATCTCCTGCCGTTCCTGGGCGTCCATCTCCCGCACCTGCGCTGGGAGGCTGAGCATGCCAAACCCCATGTGGCGCGCCTCGTCCCTCAGTATCATCTTGCAGCCATAGCGCAGCAGCTCGTCCTGGGCAGTCTCCGACAGCATCTTGAATAACGCCACGGCAAAGGTCTCGCCAACGAGTTGGAGGCCGATGGTTTTTATGTACCAACGTGGGTCGGACAGGATGAAATCGAAGAGCTCTTTTCCGGCCGGCGCCTGGTCATAAACCTTTCCGACGCGTTCACCCAAATAGCGCTGGAAAAACTCCGTGTGACGGGCCTCGTCCATCACCTGTGTGGCCATGAAATATTTGGCGTCAGCCGTGGGCAGGACGTTGGCCAGTTGACCGCAGACCAATACGGCCCCGTGCTCTCCGTGATACAACTGGCTGAGTCTCCAAGCCGAGAAAAGGCGGTTCATCTCGCCCTTCTCTTTTTTGTTCAATTTGTCCCAGAATTTGGTCCCATGGATGTCGATGAGGCCGTCGGCAACGAACCCCCCTTCCAAGTCGACCGGCTGATCCCAGTCGATGTCGGTGGTGACGTTCCATTGGTCCCGCTTGGCGTTCTCGTAAAGGCGCCGCAGGTCTGGCGCCTCAGGCTCATGGTCCCGGAGATAAACCGTGTCGTAGTTCGTGTGTACTGTACGGGCGCCGTCGGGAATCTGGTCCACAGCAGGCCTCCATCGCGTAGCCATGATCGGGCTTAGTTATGGTCAACCGGGAAGACTAATATATATCATCTAGGACTGAAAAATCCAGGTTGATTGCGGATTATTATCAATAATTGGTAGTATACCAAAACATTTGGGCGTATTAACCAGGAGATAAAACTCTTTCGATACCAAGTTGCGGCGTATATTGGCGGCAGAACGTAGATTCGCTGGCAGCAACGGTCCTGACGATTTTTGATTCTATTCGTTCCCACGGTGCGTTGATCACCCGCGTTGAATCTCTGGACGTGGAAAAGGAGAGCAGTTATGAATTGGCGCGATATGGTTGGAAGCAAGCTAATGACCCCGGCTGAAGCCGTCTCAGTGGTGAAATCGGGCGACCAGGTGATGGTCGGCATCATCAATTGCACGCCCTATACCCTGTGCGAAGCCCTCTACGAACGTAGGGGTGAGCTTGAAGGCATCCGGGTTTACCACCCCGCGCCGTTCTTCTCGTGGGTGCGTGACGGAGACGAGGATGTTTTCGAGCTGTACGATCTCTACGCCACTCCGTTCGATCGAGACATGGTCAACAACGGACGTGTGGGCTATCTCCCCACGGCGGTGTGGCGCGATGGAGACCTGCCCGCTGGTTTTGTGCAGAACCCAGATGTGTTTTTGGTGCCGGTGTCCCCGCCCGATGTCAACGGTTTCTGTAGCTTCGGTCCCGGGGTATTCTTCTCCCCCACCTATTGCCGCAATTCCACGGTCGTGATTGCCGAGGTCCACGAGAACTTCATCAGGACTGGCGGCGAGAACTACGTCCACATCTCACAGATCGGCCGATTGTGCGAAGCGGAGCAACCCACAGGGACCATGCCCGTGGCGCCGCGCTCGGATGAAGAGAACCTGGTGACAGAGGTGGTCGGCACGCTGGTGGCGGCGGAGCTGATCAACGATCGGGACACCGTTCAGATCGGGATCGGGACCATAGCTTCGGCAATGGCCGCATTCCTTGGAGAGAAGCAGGACCTGGGCATGCAGACCGAGATTATCACGGGAGGAGTGACGCAACTGGTCGAACAAGGAGTGGTCACTGGAAAATATAAGACGCTGCACCGGGGCAAAGTAGTTGCCAGTATCGCTCTTGTTCCCGAGGAAGAATTGGCGTTTATCGATGGCAACCCGATGTTCGAGCTCTATGAGTTTGGCTACGTGGACGACGTGCGATACCTTGCGCAGCAAAACAACCTTGTGGCCATCAACAATGCCCTGCAGGTGGACCTGACCGGCCAGATCGCAGCCGAGACGATCGGTCCCAAGGTCTGGACCGGCGTGGGCGGGCAGACCGCCTTTTCCATCGCCGCCAATTATTCTCCCGGTGGCCGCTCGATAACAGTGCTACCCTCCAGCAGTATCGTCGATGGAGAGCGGGTTTCCCGGATCCTGTCCATGCTTCCGGAAGGCGCGGTTGTCACTGTCCCCCGGACCATGGTCGACTACGTAGTGACCGAATACGGTATTGCCCATCTCAGGGGCAAGACAGTGAGAGAACGCACCGGCGAACTGATCGCGATCGCGCATCCTGATTTCCGGACCGACCTGAAAAACGGGGCTAACAAGGCATATCAACTGGGCCTTTAACCGACGTATCAACGGGTCGTATCGCCGAGGTCTGGCCCGCAGCCGGTACCGATCGCCGGCCATTGGCGCTCAGATCGTGATGGCCCTTCCCGGCCGTCCCGGTTATCTGGTGGCCGCTTATCTCGGCCGCCGTAGCCGTCGGGTTTCCCACCGGTCTCCGCTATAATCCGGCAAGACTGTGGTTGGCGCCGATATTTGATCCGGAACACGCTTGAGCGTTTTTTTATGAGCGCCGTCTAGACATCGGGCAAAGTAGATCAAAGGAGATGGATAGAATGCTAAAAGAGGGTGATCCGGCACCGGATTTCTCGGCTTTGGACCACACAGGGAACGAGGTCCGGCTGTCGGACCTGAGGGGTAAGAAGGTCTGGCTCTGGTTCTTTTCATCTCCGGGTGGAGGCAATTGAACTCGCCATAGTCACGGGTACCGTGACAACTATTCAGACTTCGCGGACAAGAATATCCTGGTGTTTGGTGTAAATGACCAGGAACAAGAATCGGTCCGCGCTTGGGCCGAGCGGGAAAACCTGCCCTTCCCAGTTATTCTCGACAAAGAAAGGTCCATCGCCATGGCCTATGGCATGTCGAAAGCCGGGGATGAACGGTACCTGGCCAACCCCGCCGAAGGGAGGCGCCCAGCGGTAATCATCGATGAAGAGGGGTTGATTCTGAAGCTGCTTCCAGACCTGGCTACGGTAGATGGCCAGACGGAGGCCCTCGCCAGCCTGGTTTAGGGCGAGGTCCCAGCTAGAAATCACTCCTCACGAAATCTGGACGATCAAGGAGGCGCATCCATGCGGATCGCAGTGCCGGACCTGATATCAAACTCGTACTTTCCCGCGGTCGCGGCGGTAGAGCTAGGATTTTTCAAGGACGAAGGGTTGGATGCGGAATTGCAGCTCCTCTTCCCTGTTCCCAAAACCATGGAAGCGCTGCGGGACAATGAGTTGGACTTCGTCGCCGGGGCCGCCCATGCCACATTGCATGCGTTTCCAGACTGGAAGGGCGCCAAGCTCCTCGCCGCCTTGGCCCAGAACACCTATTGGCTGCTGGTCCTCCGTTCGGACCTGGGCGCTGAGTTGGGCGACATCCAGGCTGTCAAAGGACTTCGCATCGGCGCCGCGCCTGGTCCGGACTCGACTCTCCTGCGGATGTTGACCGAAGCGGGGATCGACCTTGAGAAGGACCATGTGGACGTTGGACCCGTGCCCGGTTCAACCGGGGCCGGGGTTTCCTTCGGTGTGAACGCCGCCCACGCTTTGGAGGAGGGCGCCATCGACGGTTTTTGGGCCAACGCAATGGGGAGCGAGATCGCCGTGCGAAACGGCGCCGGCACGGTGGTCCTCGACGTACGGCGCGGTATCGGCCCTCCCTCCGCGCAGCACTATACCTTTCCGGCGCTGGTCACGAGCGACGAGATGATTGCGCGGGACCCAGAAAGCGTGCGGGCCGCCGTGCGGGCCATCGTTAACGTCCAAAAAGCGCTCCGGGCGGACCCTTCGCTGGCGGCCAAAGTGGGAGAGCGCCTGTTCCCTCCCATGGAGGCGGGGATGATTTCGGGATTGATCGAGCGGGACCTGCCGTTTTACGACCCTGGCATCAGCGAAGACGCGGTTAGCGGCATGAACCAGTTCGCCAGGGATATCGGACTCCTCACGAAAGATGTGCCCTATGACCAAGTCGTGGCTTCCCAGTTCAGTAGTTTGTGGTCGGAGTAAGGGGGCACGGCCCATGAAATCCTGGCCCAGGGAAACTGAAACAGTCCCGCTGGGATTGACCGCCCGCGCCCGATCTATCTTCAAGCAACATGAGGAATCATCGATCCTCGCAGGCAAGGGGAAATCATAATGCCCGCTCAAACAGATTCAGACCTCATTGGCAGGCTGGAGGAGTTGGAAAACAGGGTCCGGACTTTGGAAGACACGGACGCGATTCGGAACCTGAAGGCCAGATACGCCGAGCTTTGCGATGATAATTACGATCCAGACGGTTTAGCGGCCTTATTCGTGGAGGACGCGGTGTGGGAAAGTGGGTCTTTGGGCCGGTTCGAAGGAAGAGAAGCGATCCGCGATTTCTTCCGAGGCGCGTCCAAGATATTCACCTTCGCCATCCACTACAGCCTCAATCCCCAGATCGTGGTGACCGGAGACACCGCGAGGGCGCGTTGGTACCTGTTCATGCCTTGCACGGTGGGCGACGGCGGCCGGGCCATGTGGCGGGCGGGCATCGACGACGAGGAGTACGTCCGAGTGAACGGGCGATGGATGTTCAAGAACAAGAGGTCAACCGGCGTCTTCAGCACACCCTTCGACTCCGGCTGGGCCAAGGTTCGTTCGGCATAACCGGACCCGGAGATTGGTATCTTCCTCCAAATCAGGCCTGGCTTGGTTGTCGCTTTGACTAGCGGCTTCGCAGATACACGCCATCACTGGGTGTAGAATGTCGCGAACCTGCGACTACGAGAGGCTACACTGGTCCTAGGACGATGATGAATAAATTGATCCACGGACGCCCAGGTTTTGATCGGTCCAAGTAGGATGAAGGAGCACGATTGGCGCTGCTGAACGTAGAGGACCTCTCGATTCGCTTCGGGGGTATCTTGGCGCTGGACAGCGTCTCTTTTTCCGTGGAAAAAGGGGAGATATTCTCGATAATCGGACCCAACGGCGCCGGCAAAACCACGGTCTTCAATTGCATCACACGTGTGTATGAACCGATACAGGGTTCCATCATGGTTAAAGGCCGGGACCTGATGAGCATGCAGCCTCACCAGGTCATCAGCCAAGGGGTGGCGCGCACCTTCCAGAACTTGGAACTGTTCGCCACGATGACGGTGTTGGACAACCTGCTGGTTGGCCAACACTCCAGATTGCCGTACAACATCTTGCAGGCGGTATTCCGGCTCCCCAAGGCTTCGGACCAAGAAAAAACTGGGAGAATCCGCGCCCTCGAGGTTCTGGAGTTTCTCGGCCTATCGGTCTACAGAGACACACCCGCGGCCGCACTCCCCTACGGCATTAAAAAACGAGTAGAGCTGGCGCGGGCGCTGGTATCCCGGCCTGACCTTCTACTGTTGGACGAGCCGGCTGCGGGCCTCACCAACGAAGAGGTAAGCGGCTTGGCCGGCGTGATTCGAGACGTGCGCGACAACCAGGGGGTGACGATACTCTTGGTGGAACACCAGATGAATCTGGTGATGGAAGTGTCAGACCGGGTGTGCGTGCTGGACTTCGGCCGGAAGATCGCCGAGGGCCCACCGGAGCAGGTGCGAAAAGACCCTGCCGTCGTCCAAACGTACCTGGGGTCGTCCGGTGCTTCAACTTAAAGACGTTCATGCCTCGTACGGGCAGGTTTCAGCCTTGCACGGGGTGTCGCTGGAAGTACCCGAAGCCCAGATCGTAACCGTGTTGGGAGCCAACGGGTCGGGTAAAAGCGCTACCATCAAGGCGATCGCCGGTCTGCTTCCGGTGACGGCCGGATCCATCAGATTCCAGGGCCAAGAGATCAGTGGGTTGTCCGCGGACCGGATCGTGCGCCTTGGCATATCCGTGGTGCCGGAAGGACGCCAGCTTTTCTCCGAGATGACCGTGCTGGAAAACCTGCGTCTAGGCGCCTTTACTCTGGGGAAGAGAGAACAGGTCCGCAGGCAGATGGACCAGGTAATATCCTATTTCCCCAGGCTTGGGGACCGGCTGCGGCAGCCAGCCAATTCACTCAGCGGCGGCGAACAGCAGATGCTGGCCATCGGGCGGGCGCTGATGGCCCGGCCAAAGCTTCTGATCTTGGACGAACCCTCGATCGGGTTGGCGCCCATACTCGTGGAAGAACTGTTCGCCCGCATCAAAGACCTGAGCGAACGAGAGGGGATCACCGTCTTGCTGGCGGAACAGAATGCGAACCAGGCGCTAAGCGTCGCCGATTACGGTTATGTATTGGAGACGGGTAGCGTGGTCCTGCAAGATACCGCACAGAATCTCCTAAAGAACGAAGAGCTTCGTGGGGCCTACCTCGGTTTCTGAGGATCGATGGACCTATTCCTGCAACAATTTACCAGTGGGATCGCCAGCGGCAGTCTGTTCGCTATCCTGGCGCTGGCGATCGTGCTGACCTACCGCTCCACGGGAACGCTCAACTTCGCCCAGGGCCAGATGGCCATGTTCACGACCTTTATCGCCTGGTCGGCCTTGGGGGCCGCGATGGGGTTCTGGTTGACGTTCTTTCTCACCCTGCTGGCGGCTGCGGCGATGGGCGCATTGGTGGAAAGGCTGGTCGTGCGGCATATTGAAGGGACATCGGAACTGAATAATCTCATCGTCGCTTTAGGTCTGTTCCTCATCTTCGATGGCCTGGCGCTATACATCTGGGGGCCCCTACCCAGAGGCTTCGGACCGTTCAGCCTCTTCGCCGGTTCCCCTACGTGCGTGGGCGATGTCTGCATCGGCAGGCTGAACTTAGGAATCTTGGCTGCAGCCGTAATCGTAATGGTGTTGCTGTTCCTGTTATTCCAACGCACGAAATTTGGCTTGGCGATGCGGGCCACCGCCCAGAACCGCATCGCCAGCCAATTGGTCGGCATTCCGATAGGCCGGATGTTGAGCTTCGGCTGGGGCCTTGGAGCCGCCGTGGGTGCGGTCGCGGGGATACTGGTGGCCCAGAACCTCGGCCTCGATACGGGCACGATGTTCACCGTGCTGCTCTTCGCATTGGCCGCGGCGATCTTGGGTGGGCTGGATAGCCCGGTAGGCGCCGTTTTGGGTGGACTGGCTATCGGTGTGGTAAAGAACATGGCGGGGACCTACGTGCCATCCAGCGTGGGCGGCACGGACTTAACGGTAGCCTTCGCGATGATCGTGTTAGTGCTGATGGTCCGCCCGTCCGGTATTTTTGGGCGGACTGGGCAGAGAAGGGTTTAACCGGTGACCACCGCATTCTTGAATCGCCGGGCTTTATGGGTATTCGGGGTTGCCGTCGTGATGGTGGTGTTCCCATTCCTTCATGAATGGCCATTATTCAGTCTATTTATCGGCGAGTTCCGCACTTTCAACGCGACTATGTTCGGTGTATGGCTGCTCATTCTGCTGGGCATGAACCTATTGACCGGCTACAGCGGGCAGGTCTCTTTAGGACACGCTGCCTTGGTTTTGATCAGCGCTTACACCACAGCCATTCTCTCTCAACAATACGGATTTCCGCTGCTGGTGGCGATCTTGATCTCAGGCGGAACGACGGGCATCATCGGCGGGGTGGTGATCGGGTTCCCCGCGGTGCGTCTTAGAGGCCCTTACCTGGCCGTCGCGACCTTTGGGCTGATGATTGCGTTGCCTCAGATCCTAAAACTCAACAGTCTCAGTCGATGGACCAACGGCGCCCTGGGTGTAAGTGGGGACCGATTACAGCCACCCAGCTTTTTGGCGGGATTGTTGGACAGCGGCGATTGGCTCTATTACATCACCTGTGCAACCACGGTCATTATGACTGTGCTATTTTGGAACCTTACCCGCAGCCGAGTCGGCCGGGCATTCATTGCTTTGCGCAATAGTGAGATCGGCGCGGAGCAGATGGGAATCGATGTCCGCCGGCACAAAGCTCTGGCCTTCGGCATTAGCTCCGTGTACGCAGGGATAGGCGGAGGGTTATTCTTCGCTGTACAGGGGTTCGTGTCACCGGACAGCCTGAATTTCATCGATTCCATATTTTTCCTGGTGGCGATCGTGATCGGCGGGTTGGGAAGCATATTGGGGGCGGTCATCGGCGCCCTCTTCCTGACCTTCCAGTCTGAGGGCATCAGCGAACTGGCGCGAATTATCCCCGGGGTCAATGACCTTCGCAACGTGATATTCGGAGGGTTCTTGATCGCCGTGATCATACTATTCCCAAGGGGTCTGGCGGGATTTTTACAGGGCGATTCGGCATGGAGTCCAGGCCGGATATGGGCCCAGTTGCGTCGGGCGTTGGCCACACGGCGCCAATGATTCCGAGTCCGGTAGGTTTTTGACTTCACACGAGTAAAACCGGCCAGGCTTACGTGGCCGGGGCTTTTTTCGATCCCAAGATGAAATATCTACCAAATGGTATAATTGGGCACCGTCTCGACCCGCGCATATTTCTGCATTCCCGCTCATCACTACTACGCTAAATCTGAGGAGAAATCTTGATGATTGTTTGGAAAAAACATTTGCTGTTTGTATTGGCGTTATTCCTGGGGCTGGTCGTGATGTTGGGAGCGTGCGGTGGCGACGACCAGGTGGTTCCAGGAGTGACCGACGATGAGATTCTTCTCGGGACCCATACCTCGCTCACCGGTCCCATAGCCGTCTATTCGCAGATCGGCAACTCAACCAAGGCCTATTTTGATTTCATCAACGACACCAAGGGCGGAATCAACGGCCGGAAGATTCGGTACATCCTGGAGGATGACGCCTACTCCCCACCCAAGACGGTGGACTTGGTGCGTAAGCTGGTGGAGCAAGACCAGATCTTCGCGCTCGTCAATGGGCTGGGCACACCCACGCATTTGCAAGTGGTGGATTATCTCCTGGAGCGAGGGGTGCCTGACCTGTTCGTGGCCACGGGCGCTATCGAGTGGGTCAAGGACCCAGCCGCTAGACCCAACATCTTTGGTTCCCTTACCAACTACGTAGCCGAGGGGGTGATTCTGGGCCAGTACATCGCTGAGAATTTTGCCGGCCAGAAGCTGGGCCTGATGCGCCAGAATGATGATTTTGGTGGAGACGGCATTGACGGCATCCGGCGAGGCGTGGGGGACGCCCTAGCGATCGTGGGTGAAGAAACCCATGAAGCCGTGGATGCGGACCTGAATGCCCAGGTCGACCGCCTCAAAGCAGCAGGAGCCGACGTTATAGCTATCTGGGCCACACCCCGCCAGTTCTCAACCGCTATCAAACACGCGCGGCTGGACTTGGACTGGGACGTCCCGTTCGTCCTTTCGACGGTCAGCGCCAACGAGTTCAGTATTGGCTTATCGGGTCCCGAGGTCATAGAGGGCACCGTATCCCTGACATATATTCGCCAAGCGTATGAAACCGGCGATCCTGGGGTCGCTAAGCACGCGGAGATAATCAGCCAGTACGCCGGAATAGAAACCCCCAACTTCTTAACCCTCTACGGCCAGTACGTCGGAGAACTGGTGGAGGAGGCCCTCATAATAGCGGGGAAGGACCTAACCCGCGAAGGCCTGATCAAAGCCGTTGAGTCGATCAAAGACTTCCAGTGTTCGGTGTGCTTGTTCCCGGCCACCATGAGTTCGACGGACCACGACCCGACCCAATCAGCATTTCTGGAACGGGTCGAAAGCGGTAGATGGGTCCGTTTTGGCGGCCCGATCAGCTACGAAGGGATACTGCCGGGGGATTTGACCGCGGCCGACCTTAAGAAGTAAACGGCGCATAATTAAATCATGGGGCATTGTTATCGGCTGCGAAGGCACCTTCGCAGCCGATTTCTGATCGTAGACCAAACCGCCTTTTGATCTGTCTTTAGCTGAACGTGGAGAGTTCCAGTATCTCAGCCTTTTTGCGGTTTGGTCCCAGTTCCATGATGGCCACTTGGCCCAGGCGTCGTAATTGTTTCGGAAGGCTGGGGCTTCCCGGGTTGACCATCAGGATCCCTTGGAATTCTTCAACTACGGGGTAGTGGGTATGCCCAAATATAACGATATCGACTTCAGCGCCGAATACGGTCTCCAGAGCGGCGGACAGATCGGAGTCCTGTGGGAAATGCTTGGATAGGGGGCTGTACTCGGTGATTTCTTGGACCATGCCCGGCACCAATAGATCATGGGTTAAGCCGATCGAGTGTCCTTCAAGATGCAGTACTCGGGTCTTGTCCATCACGCGGGAATCATCTTTGAAATGAGCGTCAGCCTCCAGTTCAACGGCGTATACCGGCGCGATCTCTTCTAACCAGTCAAGACAAGAAGGGAGGTAAATATCTCCCGCATGGATTATCACATCTACCCCTTCAAACGCGAGGGCTACTTCCGGCGGCGGTTGCGCCCCCACGCTGGGGTTATGCGTGTCTGAGATTACACCCACTTTCATCCCGTGAACTCCTTCCGGTCAACTTACTCCGTCGGCCATGCGGCCCGGCCGTGGTCCGGTTCGGTGATTCCGGCTTTTGAGAATACCGGGCGAGTGTTCATCTTATTTGGAGCGCATCGTTTGAACAAGAGCTGGTGGAGATTCAGATGAGCATCCATTGCGCCGCCGGAACAAGAAAGAGACGCCCCCGGCTCGCGATGAGCCGGGGGCGTCTCTTGTTTAGCATTGCTCCGCCACCTGTCTGAGTGGCTGAAATCTGGACCTGCTACAACTGGCGCAGCCGCGGGTCCAGCTTGTCCCGGAGCCAGTCCCCGAAGAGGTTCAGCGACATCACAGTGAGCATTATCGCCAACCCAGGGAAGGTGGCGATCCACCAGAACCCGGCCAACCGGTCCCGTCCATCGGACACCATGGAGCCCCAGGCGGCGGTGGGCGGAGGCACGCCGGCCCCGAGGAAGCTCAACACCGATTCCAGGAGGATGACGATCCCCACCTGTAGGGTCGCCACCACGATCAGGGTATTGATGGTGCCGGGAAATATGTGGACCAAGAGGATACGCGGGGTGGATGCCCCGGAGACCTTGGCCAGGGACACATAGTCCATATGCTTCAGTTGTAGCACTTCGCCCCGCACTTGGCGGGCGAAACGCGGCCAGATGAACAAACAAAGCACGGTGACGATCACGGTGAAGGACTGGCCCAAGGCCACCACCAACACCAGCGCCACCAGTATGAGCGGCATGGACAGCATGACATCGACGAACCGCATTATCAGCTCGTCAACCCAGCGGCCATACCAGCCGGCTACCAGCCCCAGTGTCACACCGATGGTGCCGCCGACCCCAAGGGTCACCGCGGCCACTATGAGGGAGATGCGGGCGCCGTAGATCACCCGGGAAAGCAGGTCCCGGCCCAACTGGTCGGTGCCCAGCAGGTATTTGGTAGAGCCAGCGGGACGTATGACGACCTCAAGGGAATCTCCCACCACCGCCTGCGGATCGATCTTTTGGGCATTCCTCAGTGAGATGAACCGGCCCTGCTCTCCCAGATCGACGCTCTCAGCCACGGTCTTGAACGCGGTTTCATCACCGGACCAGAACGGGGGCAGGTTCCGCTCCTGCAGGATGCCCCGGTCCGGGTCGTGGGGCGCGATCCAGGGCGCCGCCACTCCGGAAACCAACACCAGGGACAATAAGAAGACGGGAACGATGGGCCACGTACGGATCGCGTGCCAGGCGCCGCTCAGGTCGATTTTGCGTGGTCTTCGGGCTACAAGGACGTCTGCAATCTCTCGATTCGCCATCTACTCTTTGCTCCTCAACCCTAGGTGTACCGGATCCGCGGGTCTATGAAAGCGTATAGCACGTCTACCGTGAAAGAGGCGGCCACGTAGAGCAGGGTGAACACGATGACCACCGCTTGGAGGACGGCATAATCGAGGGCGAATAGGGCGTCAACGGCCAGTTTGCCCAACCCGGGCCAGGCGAACACCGTTTCCACCACTAGGGAGCCGGTGACGAGCGCGCCCAACGTTACGCCCGCGAAGGTCAATGCCGGTATCACTGCGTTTCGCAACGCGTGTTTCACGATCACTGTTTGACTGGAAACACCTTTGGCCCGCGCCAATTTGATGTATTCAGAGTCCAGAACGTCCAGCATGGCCGAGCGTATCAGACGGAGATTGGCGGCCGCGTAGAACCAGCCCAGGGTTATGGCGGGGAGGATTATACCCCGCGGGTCTTCACGTCCGAAGGGAGGGACCCAACCCAGATGCACCGAGAAGAAAAACACGAGCATGATGCCCAGCCAGAAGGGCGGCGCGGACTGGCCGACCAGGGCGACGGCCCTGCCGAACAGATCGACGGCGCTGCCCCGCTTGACCGCGGCCAACACGCCCAGGGGGACGCCGATGAGGAGGGAGAGGGCGAATGACGCTGCCGCCAGTTGCAGGGTGGCGGGAAGGCGTTCTATCACGATGTGCATGGCCGGGCGCCCCTGTTTGATGGACTGCCCAAATTCGCCTTTCAGGGCGTCTTTGATGAAGATTCCGTACTGCTGGTAGTAGGGCTTGTCCAGGCCCAAGGCCTCGCCCATGCGGTCCCAGTCCTCCATGGTGGAGTAGTCGTCCAGCAGCAGGGCGCGCGGATCGCCGACGGCCCGGCTCATTATGAAAATGATCACGGACACCAACAGGACCGTGACGATGGCTATGAAGAAGCGCCGCACTAGGAATTTTTGCATGCTAGAACATCTCCGATCAACGCCCTTGGCCACTCCGGTAAATAACGTTATCCATGGAACCCCGGCGTCAGGGACGTCTGCCTGCCGGGGTTAGAACCAGGGACGCCCCAACTGAGACGTCCCTGGTCATGATCAATGCCTAACGGATGATTACCGCCAACTGGACCGGGCATCCGGTCTTACCTGGGCTTGATGTATTCATACCCGTTGATGTTTCTGAGGTCGGTGAATTTCACGTGGGCCTTCCATTCCTCAATCTTCGGACCCACGGGCCACACGGCGCCCACACTGTAGAGACCGATATAGGTAAGGGCGTTGTCGAAGAGCCATTGGCCCAGTTCCGATTCCAGCCGCACCAGGTCGTTCGGGTCAACCGCGGCGCTTATCTTGGGCATGATCTCTTCCAGCCACGGGTGGCTCGCGCCTGCGTTCCAGGCCGCGTTTTCGGTGATCAGCGTCTGGGCGCCCACCGTGACGATCCGGGCGCCCGCGGCGTGACAAGCGGCTCCCTGGTAGGTGCGGGCGACCATCGTGGGCCTAAGGGTGGAGTACGGCAGGCTCTGCAACTTTACGTCCAGCCCTATGTCGCCCCACATCTGTGCTATCGCTCCGCAAGCCTCCACCTCAGCG
>JACZYV010000040.1:0-18315 GCA_022570905.1 Chloroflexota bacterium | reverse complement strand
CACTTCGAGGACGCCTTAACCTTCTGCCGCAATGCCGGCTACCGTCCGGAGTTGGCCTGGACTTGTTGCGACTATGCCGAAATGCTTGTGGAGCGCAACGGCGAGGGCGACCGGGCTAAAGCCGTGGCCCTCCTCGAAGAATCCCTGGCTATCTCCAGCGAACTAGGCATGCGCCCGCTGATCGCGCGGGTAGCCGCCCTTCAAGAGCAGGCTGAAGCCCAGCCGGTCCGGGCGCCGGCTTACCCCGATCGCCTCACCCAACGTGAGGTCGACGTGCTGCGCCTCATCGCCGCTGGCAAAGGCAACCGCGAGATCGCCGAGCAGCTATTCCTGAGCCTTCGCACCATCGAGCGCCATATCACCAACCTCTACACGAAGATCAGCGCCCGAGGCAAGGCCGACGCCACCACCTATGCCTTACGTCACGATCTGTCCAGCTTCTCTTGAAATATCACCGGTGATGTTGCCGTGGTGGGTTAGATCGGCGAGGTCTAAACCTCCCCGTCCAATCACCCACTACGTGGTTTCCGCCACAAATTTCCCAAGGCCCGCGATAGCGGGCCTTTTCATTTCCAAGGATGGCGGGTTTCTCGGATGATGCGCTACCTGATTAGCTCTAGAATATCTCGACCTGGCGCCGGGACCGGCGGATTCGCCGGCTGGTTGCCCCCCGATCGTGAAACACGCATTCAGAAACGCGCTTATTCCGCCTCTGACGTTTGCCGGAGTAACGATTGGCGCGCTGGTTACTGGTTCATTGGTTGTAGAAACGGTGTTCGCCTGGCCCGGACTGGGCAGACTGGCAATTGAAGCGCTATTTGCCTTCGATTACCCGCTGCTACAGGGTGTGGTGATTACCTTCACGCTGCTCTACGTAACTGCAGCATTCATAGTGGACGTGCTCTACGCTTACGTAGACCCACGAATCCGGTACGCTTAGGCTTAGGAAGTAGGAGACTAAAATGGCAGCAGATCTTAGCGGAATTGTCATTGCCCCCCCTACACGTAGGGAGAAAGCGGCCGGTATCTATAAAAAGTTTAGGCGCTTGCCGTTAATACCGGTTTTCCTGTTAAGTTTGGTGGTGATATCCGGAGTATTCGCTCCGTGGCTCGCCCCTCACGACCCGGAAAAAGGTGAACTCAGAGAGCGCAACATTCCGCCGGCCTGGTCCGGCGGGGAAAAGGCCATCAAGGTCGTGGTAGAACGGATGTCGATCAACGAACGAACGACCAGTGTTACGTTGAGCGACGCCATCCAGGTTGACCCCAATATTCAGCTTGGAGACTCGATTGAAGTCTTCGTCCGGCCTGAGGGCAGCACCAAATTCCTTTTGGGAACAGACCATCTCGGTCGAGACGTCCTTTCTCGGATTATTTATGGCGCCAGAATCTCGTTATTAGTGTCCATCGTCACCTTGGCGGTGGGAGGCACTATCGGCGTAACCATGGGCCTGGTGTCCGGTTGGTACGGCGGGGTCGTAGACGAATTCCTGATGCGTTTGGTGGATATTAATTTGGCCATTCCCCTAATCCTGATCGCCCTTGTGCTCGTGATTACCCTGGGCCAGTCCCTGTGGATCATCGTAACCGTGCTCTGCTTGTTTATCTGGTCAAGATTCGCCCGCCAAGTGCGGGGCGAAGTGCTACAACTGAAGCATATGGACTATGTGTCCCTGGCCAAGGTCTCCGGCGCCTCGACAGCACGGATCCTGTTCATACATATATTCCCTGGAACCATCAACACCTTGATTGTGGTGGCAACCCTCCAAGTCGGTATCGTGATTCTGCTGGAGGCGACCCTCAGCTTCCTGGGAGCCGGGGTCCCGCCTCCCACACCCGCTTGGGGCTCGATGGTGTCCGACGGCCGTGATAAGATGGCCGGCGGAGTCTGGTGGATATCCACCTTCCCCGGCGTCGCCATCATGTTAACCGTGATGTCGTTGAACCTGTTCGGCGACTGGCTCAGAGACACTCTGGACCCTCGCCTGCGGCAATTGGAGTGACCGGGCGGCCGAGACAACGACCCCCTGCCTAGTCTTCTATCTAGAGCAGCTGCGCATAGTTTAACGGTCGCATTTGAATGTGGTGCCTCAGGTGGGATTCGAACCCACAACCCGCTGCTTAGAAGGCAGCGGCGTGATGTTCAGTATCACCATTATGCGCCCTTAAAAAGGTCCCTTTTTACGGGGCCGGATTTAGGCCCGGTCCAGGCACGCTGTTTCAACTACCCTTTTTTACTGGGCCTAACCCACCGTTTCTAACCGGTCGTTAGGCCGGCCGAGACCCCATTACCCCTTCTTGCCAAAAGCGGTAATACGAGGCTCAACTTGCGACTTTTCCGCGTTGACCAGAACCCTGCCTGCGGTGAGTAAAAGTCTGTCCTTTTTTGCCTACATCCTAGAGAGGCAATGTCTCTTGCTTTAGTTCGCCCGCCAGGCTGTCCTGCAAGAGGTCCAGCATTGGGAAATCCCACTCGGTGACAAATGTGATGGCCGTACCATCGCGTCCCATACGCGCCGTTCTGCCGATTCGGTGTACATATTCTTCCAGGTTTTGGGGCATGTCGTAGTTGATGACGTGGGAGATTTGCGGAATATCCAGGCCCCGGGCAGCCAAATTTGTAGCCACGAGCACCTTAAGCTTCCCGGTGCGAAACGACCGCATCGCAGCGTTTCGTTGGGACTGCACCAACCCACCATGAATCCCAGCGGCGGCAATGCCTTGCCGCTGCAGCGCTTGGGCCAGATTGTCTACGCCGGCCTTGGTTCTCCGGAACATGAGGACCTTCCCATCGTTCACCTGTGTTCTTAGCAGCCAAACGAACGCACGCACCCGATCCTGTTCCAGTACCTCGAAGTACACTTGTCGTACGTCGGGGGCCGTCTCGATCTCACTCCCTATCCGTATCCAGACCGGCGACTGCATGTGCCGGCCGACGATTCGCCGGATAAGAGAGGGCATTGTGGCACAGAAGAGAGCGGTCTGCCGGTTTCTGGGCGTACGGCTCAGAATCCGCTCAATATCCGGTAGGAAGCCAACGTCTAACATCTCGTCGGCCTCGTCCAATACTACAGTGCGAACAGTCTCTAGCCGTAGAGTCCCTTTACCAAGGTGATCAAGCACCCGGCCGGGAGTACCCACAACTATATGAGTCCTACGCTTAAGCGCTGCAATCTGCTTGGAGATGGGCTGTCCTCCGTAGCAGGCGACCACTCCCAGGCGACGGAATTGGGCCAGGCGAACAAGTTCATCGCGGACTTGCATCGCCAGCTCTCGGGTCGGGACCAGTATCAGACCCTGAATGAAATCCTGGGAGGGATCTGCCTGTTCCACCAAAGGAATCCCGAAAGCGGCAGTTTTCCCGGTGCCAGTATGGGCCTGGCCCACCACATCATTGCCAGCTAAAAGCGGGCCGATGCATTCAGATTGGATGCGAGTGGGTTCCTCATAGCCAATTGTCTTGAGGGCGAGGGCGACATCGCGACTAACTTTCTGAGTGCCAAACCGATACGGGCCTGCCCCATTAAGCACTGCCGTGTTTGGCCCAGCGTTATTGCGGCCTCGTCTATTACGGCCTGAATTATTCGGGCGGGAAGCTACAGGAGGGGATTGCCCAACTTGGGGTGGCGGAGCGGAAGCCGCTTGAGGGGATTGCTCAACTTCGGGTAGAGGAAGGGAGTCTTGATCCTTACGCCAAGGACGGCGACGCCACCACCGTGGCTGGCGATTAAGAGGCGATTCCGCCTGTGATGGCGGTGGCTTGGTGTTGCGTCTATTAAGTATTGTGCTATCTCCCTTGTGATCTCAATTCAGTACCTGCATCTCGCATAATTTTAACCTTAATCTGCGCCAGTCGGGTGAGCCTTCTTGCTCAACCCAAACACTTTCAGAGTAAAAGCATATTCCAAGGTATGACCAAGCCAGCCGAACCGCGCCACAGAGATATTGCGGAGCGCTTCTTTGGTTCATTACCGGATGGGTTCGGAGAGACATTCTTTTTGGATCCGGCGATACCAATCGAAGACTCCGAAAGGTTCGATTTGAAGACCGTCGCTAAATTGATGGGTAGCCCCTGCCGAATCAACGGATAGAGAGGAAGAGGCAAGATAATCCCACAGTTTACCGAGTTTTGCCACTCTCGGTAATATCCGACTTTTAGGCTGGCACGAGAAAGTGTGAACGACCCCTTTCCATATATATCTTCGCGGATTGACCGAGCGGGGGTAATAACTCTATGGATCGCCATCGGTAACGTTTAGCCTGGTGTTGGATTGTCTACAGTTCGTTGTTTGCGGCTGCGTCTGTTGCGGCGATGATTGCGGTCTTCATCAATGAGGGTCGTGGCTCGCCCTCCGCCTATTCCCGTTCCACGCGTTTGGCGTAAGCCTTGACCCCGTCTGGTTCGACCAGTTCCTCGAGGGGTACGCTAAATGTTGTTTCGATGGTTGTTGGTAGTCCACACGATACTTCATCGCAGGATTGGTAGGTGCATGCAACCGTGATCTTTACCGATGACTGGTCCAGGCCGTGACCCAGACGCACCAATGCCGAGGTGGCGGTAACCGGCACCGACACGATGACCTCCCCTTCGTAGACCGGCACTTGGATATTCAGGTCTGTCATGTTGAGCTGCTGCGGTTCTGGCCATGCTGGTTCACCGAAGCGAAGTCCCTCGCCGTGAAACTTTAGGCTGGCTTGGGTAAATGCCTGGGGCGCACTCGGCGCGTAGATGTGCTGGCCCGCGGCGATGTGCAGGCGGCAGACCAGAAGACTGATGACTTCAAGCATTAGCGTTGGATCGACCAAGCTCGTCGTCAGCGTAACCTCGTTACCTTCACTGGTTGCCTTCGGTGTATCGGTATGTTGGTCTGGTAGAGTGCCTAGGATCCGGTGCAGCAATCCCCGTCCAGAGAGGCGGCGAGCGTGATGCTGGTGAAAATCCTTGTCGACGACAATGCCTTCCTCATCGGTGATGTAGGTGCCGGGATAGGGGATGCCGTACCAGCGCATGTGCTTGCCCTCATCTGGCCGGATCAGTGTGTTCATGATGCCGAAGGCGCGGATCACTGTTGAGTCCTCGTCTGATAGCAAGGAGAAGGTGATGCCGTGCTGTTCGGAAAAGTCGGCCAAGCGTTCGACTGTGTCGTTGCTAATGGCGAACACCTCGTAGCCGGCCTCGCGCAACTCCGGTAGCGCTTTTTGCAGCTGCACGAGCTGCGTCATACAGGGCGGTCACCAGTAGGCGGAGCGGTGGAACACAACAATCGCGCAGCGGTTGCCGCACTGCTGGCGAATGTCCACGAACTGACCCTGTTGGTTCGGCAGGCAAACGGCGGGCAGAGCGCTGCCAATCTCAGGCCCGGTCGGAAAGTCTGCCCCTGGTTCGCGCCTTGCGGCACGGTCCAACGGTAAGGGGGCGTAGAAACCGAATTCGTCAATATAGCCTGGATCGGACATCTCGCGTTACCTCCGCTCAGGGCGATACGCCGGGGCAGGTGCTGCGCTCGAGTATAAGCCGACGTTTCCCAGATGAGCCCATCCACCGAGCCTGTATCGCACAGGTCGAACTGGATCCCCTGAACATAAGGCTCTCTGAGATAGATCGGAAGGCGTTTGCCGGTATTCTACACGTAAGGTGGAACGGCTTAAAGCGCGGACGTTTAGTCCAAGATCGATCGCCGCTAGTCTTACGCCACCGAGGTACCAACACAAACGACACACCGATTAACACCCTAGGTCGACATAAGAGGGGTTGTGCGAACGATGGTAGCAGCACGCTTCCAGTCATGGACCGAAGAAGATCGGGAGCTCGGCAGCCGCCCGCTCTACCGCTGAGCTATCGGGCCAATTCTGGCATCTCCGGTGATTTTGCGCCTGCTCCTGGAACTCTACATAATCTCTCAGTGAGTTTTCAGGGTTTCACCTTAAATTTAATCGTTTATCATTGGAATAATCATTGAACTATCAAATTTCATGCGCTACAATGATTTTTCATAGTAGATAGCTTGCCATGCCGAATTTCAGGACGTGTGGCCATTTTTCACAAGGTTATCCATGACAAAATGTTTTTCAGGACCAGTGTCCGTTTTTCAGGAACGGCGCCTCCCCGAGCGGGCAACCCCAGCAGGATACAGTGCACTCATCGACCGCTATGGCCTGTCCGTACCCCTGCCGCGAACCCTCTCCGCGACAGGCGAGCGCCACCGAGTGGTCGAAGCAGAAGCCTGGCGCATCCTAACCCCCCGCCATGCGCCGCACGCGACGCTCGAAGGGCACCTCACGTTTGCTCTCAAGTATGAAGGCCTCGACCTCGCCGTCCTCAAGCGGCTCTTCCTCACGACGGGTCCGACCGACATCGAGGAACTGGTGCTCGCAAAACCGACCGGAAGCTATGCTCGCCGAATTTGGTTCCTGTACGAATGGCTGACCGAAACCCGGCTTGATGTCCCAGACGCTGTTGGGCTCCGCTACGTCCTGGCGGTTGATCCTGATCTGCAGTGGGATGTTCCCCCCACCAACTCTCGGCGCCACTTGGTCAGAAATAACCTGCCCGGCACGCCAAACTTCTGTCCGATGGTGTTTCGAACCAAAAACCTTGAGCGGTTCATCGCAATGGACCTACAACAACGTGCTCGTGAGATTGTCGCCGGCGTGCCCCGTGACTTAATTGCAAGGACCGCCGCGTTCCTGCTTCTGAAAGACTCACGGGCAAGCTACGCCATCGAAGGAGAGCAGGCACCTCAAGGCCGAATCCAGCGATGGGGCCGCGCCATCGGCGAGGCCGGCCGACAGCCCCTGGATCTGGAAGAACTGCTCCGGCTGCAACGCATCGTCATCGAGGACGCGCGGTTCGTTAGCCTGGGTCTTAGGAAAGAGGGTGGCTTCGTGGGGGAGCATGACCGCGACTCGCGTCTGCCCCTACCCGACCACATCAGCGCCAGACCAGAGGACCTGACGTCCCTCATCGAGGGAATGGTCGCCTTCGACCGTGATTATGCCGAGCAGCTCGACCCCGTGGTCGCAGCAGCGGTCCTGGCGTTCGGCTTCATCTATACTCACCCTTTCGAGGACGGGAATGGTCGGCTTCACCGCTATCTGATACACCACATGTTGGCGAAAGGCGGCTTCAACCCGCCCGGTGTCGTCTTTCCCATCTCGGCGGCGATACTGGACCGGATTGATGAGTACCGCCCGGTGTTGGAAGACTACTCTTCCCGGCTGCTACCGGTGATTGCCTGGGAGCCGACCGCCGCCTTCAATATCCAGGTGCTGAACGACACGGGCGACTTTTACAGGTTCTTCGACGCGACGCCACACGCCGAGTTCCTTTATGCCTGCGTTCGCCAGACTGTTGAAGAAGACCTCCCGAATGAAACCGACTTCCTGCGGAACTACGACCGGTTCCAATCGCAGATCGCGGCCATCGTAGATATGCCGAATAGCACATCGGACCTACTCTTCCATTTCTTGCAACAAAACGACGGTCGTCTCTCCAAACGGGCTCGCGAAGGTGAGTTCAGCGCATTAACCGAAGCTGAGACAGAGCAGGTAGAAGCCATCTATCGCGAGCTATGGCCGGGCCGGCAATAGACCGACAATGACGAAGCACATGATCCCGACGGGAAACCCCGGTACAACCTAGCCCCGTTCCATACCACCGGGATTAGCTGTCTGATGTGCTGCGTGTCTTAACGCTGGTCAGGCCATCCAAATATCTGCGCAAGGAGTCAATTATAGAGAGCCGACTCCCAAATGCATTGGGAATTGTACCTTAGCCGTAGATAGCTTTTCTGATATTTTTAGCGTGGATGGAGGAAAGCAGAATATGTCCACAGGCAGAGTACACCGTCCAAATGAGGGCAATGACAAAGACCCGATAGCAGGCCCCTGCCCGTACTGCGGTAAATATGTGCCGAACAACGTGATTCATGACCTCCAGTCAGGGAGATATCCCCAACCATTTGCTTGGTGCCCGACAGGAGGTTGTAAGGGGAAGCTACATATTCATCGGACTAGCCAAACTTTCGAACGAGTATGGGAATGACCTTTTTCTTGTTCAAAGGCGGAGCGTACGCCTACTGCTAATCGAAATGATACCAAAAGAGCCGCCGGCGCAAAGCCCCACGAACATATGGTGCTAGTAAGCAAATCGCAAACAGCGACCCCGACGGGAAAATAAGGGAGCGGTCTGCGGCAAGAAAATTTGTCGTGCCTGAGACAGACCCAAATCCGGCCGCCAAACAAAGGGACCTTAATTACGAGAGCAAAAGTATCGGACTCGACACACAATCCGGATACAAACACTCCAGCCGATTTCCTCGGTGTAAACGCCCATTTGACAACCACGCGGATGTAGATGGCACAAAAAGCCCCGGTTATCAGCCGGGGCTTTTGCTTGGAAATTAAGTGGGAGCATGGAACGCGGGGGTGTGGTAACGAGCCCCCAGACGGACGGCCCGCCTCGAATTAGACAGCAACTTGCGAGGCTACATGGCCGTGACTTCCCAGAGTGGACCAATAGGAAAGCCCGGTACTTTGGCTGGCATGGCCGAAATGTACTGAGGAGCAGCTGACCAACCAAACGGCATCCCCTACGCCCGGAGCCTGGGAGCGATGCTGGTCAAGGGTATGACCACCTAGGAGCCATGGTTCGCCAATTTTTTCAGAGGCCGAACCCTAGGGCTGTGCGTTCAGGACTTCGTCCCTGCCCTTGACCAATAAACGCCAGGAGAGACCAGAGTCATCGCTGCGGTAAAGGATGTAGCCGTCTGCCTCGGCGTACACCACGTTTGGGTTGGACTGAGAGAAAACGATCTCTCTTATAGTTTCCGGGCTGGTCATCACTACTTTCATGGACGCCAGACCGTCGGTCGACCTCCGGATGTCGCCGGGAGAACCGAAGATAACTAGGTTCGGGTCCGAAGGGGAGACGGCGATGGGGCCGTTCACCTGCAGGATCGGGCCTTGGTTCCACGTCTTGCCAGCATCTCTGGAAACCCACCCAAAATAAGTGCCTCCCTCGTTGACGTAGATCGTCTGGCCGTCGGCTGACAGGTCAAAATCGCCGACCTGGCGAGTCCGAAAATCTGGGGCGAAGAACTCCCAACTGAGGCCCATATCGTTACTGCGTAAGAATCCCAGGTTCTCACTGGGGTCGTCGAAGTTGCTGCCGAACGTGATCAACTGCGGCTGGTTGCCCTGGGTCATGCGCATTACGACGTACCCATTTTTGCCGTCGTTGGGGTCTATCGATACCCTGGCCCAGTTCTGGCCTCCGTCCTCGGTCCGGAAGATGCCGCCTGGGTAATACTGGTTGGCGCCAGGGCCGGTGAACGAAGGAAAGCCTCCTTCCAGGCCGACCACAACCACCTCTGGATCCGATGGATCGATCTGCACGGAAACGACCCGGGACGTCAGGAATCCGCAATTCAGCTGGGTCCATGACTGACCGCCATCCGTGCTCCGGTAGAGCCCCGCATAGACTCCGGGGCCGTAGGCCGGTCCGGGCGAGTCCAACGTCGCCGCCATGATGACATCCGGGTTGCTGGCCGAGTAGTCGATGTCCCAGATCTCTGAGTAAACCTGATCCGAGGAGCGGAGCCCCGCCCGGAGCCGGGCCCAGGTAACCCCGCCGTCCTCGCTGAGCATGAAGCCGTTTCGCTCAGTGCCCAACAGCACGGTGTTTGGGTCCGAAGGGTGGACCGTGAGTGAACGGAACACGCGGTCGCCATCCTGAGGTTCATTGGGCACGGACGGCCCCGGCACGATCGGCGTCGGGTAGGCCACGCGGCAGGCCTCGATGGCCGGAGTGGCGGTCGGGGATATCGTTGGTTCAGGTTTGGGAGTTGGGGTATGAGCCGGGGTAGGGATCGACGTTGGTTGCTGAGTTGGCTCTGTTGTGGGCGTTGGATCGCTGGAAACCGGTTCGGGCGTTCGTGTTGGTTCGGGGATTTGGGCCGGCGGGGCTTTGGTGTGTGTTGGAGCCACGATTTGAGTTTGGATCGCCTTAGGCGTGCCCGATGGCTCCGCTGTGCTGATAACGGCGGGAACAACTGGGGTTGGCGCCGTCTCAGCCTGCCGACAGGCCGTCAAGAATGCTGCGGACCCCGCCAAAACCAAGATCAAGAACATTCGTAATCGCATCACTATATTGTTGAGCCATTACGGCGCTCAATCAATGGCATTCAGCACACAGAGCCCTAGCTCGTGGAGGTTGCGAGTTATCAGCAGGCTGGCAAGTTGACCGAAGGCCTCTGGCAATTTTGTCAAAGGTTTTAGCTTCTGGAATCGCCAATTTAGGGGTCGTGCAGTGGGTTCTTCGACTTTCCAATGCAGCCTGATCCTGACCGCGAAGACCGGAGGCTGTGAATGCCAAACCTAGACCTCGACATCGCAACCCCTGGGTGGCGTCAAGTCTGTACAACGCCTTCTCCGAAGCCAAGGACCTGGCCATAGACCGGCTGTACGACACCGGCGCGTTGGCACTGACACTGCCCTTCCTCATCGATCACTTGGAGGAAACCTGGAAGATCTTCGGGACTGATTACTGGTCTTATGGTGTAGAGGTCAACCGGCCCGCTTTGGAAGCGCTGGCCCAATATGTGGTGGACCAAGGTCTTGCGCCCTGGGTGGTCAGTCCCGAGGAGCTGTTTCCGGAGATCGGGCTGTAGAGTGTTGCATCGGGTTTACGGTTGGGCGCTCTCGGCCCGGTCAGTCTTCTCCAGATGCGGGATGACGTGTTTGCCGAACAAGCGCAGAGTCTCGGTTACTTCCTTGTTAGCCATGGGTCCGATCTGGAACAACGGCATGATCTCATCCACGCCCGTGGGCGCGTACTGTTCCAAGTAACGAAGGCAGTCATCGGGGTCGCCGATGCAATATCGTCCTTGTTTGATCAGGTCCAATGAGGAAGTCTCATCCCGCTTGGACGAATCTGTAGCCACGGAGCGCTGGAAGTGCCACTGGTAGTCGCTCGGCACGTTCGACGTGTCCTGCTCTTGCCAGACCCTTTCGTGGCGGAGGTCTTGCTGGCCCCGGTACCAATCTAATATCTCGGCCCCGCGCTCTTGGGTTTTCTTCCGGCTTTCCCCACAGATCGCCAAAGTGCTGATGGACACCCGGTCATTGATAACTTTACCCACGGGTCTGGCCTGTCGGATGCCCTCCCGATAGGCCTTGATCAACTGAGCCACCCGGTCCGGTCCGCCGCCTGCCATAGCCAGACATCCCAAGCCGAGCTCACCGGCTTTACGGAAGGTCTCCTCACGGCTGCAGCCAAGCCACATGGGTGGATGGGGCTTTTGGACCGGCTTAGGGTGTACTTCTCTGGCCGGGATATCGAAGTATTTCCCCTTGTAGGAAAACATCCCTTCAGTCCAGGCCTTGGGGATGATCTCCAGCGCTTCGTCCACCATGCCGGTGGCATCTTCCAGATCAACTCCAAAAGCCGCCATCTGGTAGGGATAACCGGACCGCCCCACACCGAGGTCCACTCGTCCTTTGCTAAAGATATCCAGTGTCGCTATCCTCGCGGCGATGTGTATGGGATGCTGCACGGGCGGCACGGCTACAGCTATGCCAAGCCTGATGCTGGATGTTCGTTGGCTGATCGCTGCTAGAGTGACGTCAGGTGCGCTGGAGTGAGACCATTCAGTGCGGAATAGGTGATCGGCCAGCCAAACGCTATGGAACCCCAGTTCCTCGGCCAAGACCACCTGTTCCAACATTTCCCAATGGCGGTCAAAGTCGCTGCTGGAGGTCCACGGTTTGGGGACCTGTATCTGAAAGAACATCCCGATCTGCATGTATCTCGTCACCTAGGCCGGTCCCATGAGGCACGAATTATACTACGGGCAGTCAGAGTAGATCGAATGGTTTGACCTTCCGCCGAGCTAGGGACCCGGCAGGCCGGGTTGACATACAATAAGACCGCCAAACGAAGAGGTGGGTGACAAATGGTTACGGTGTTAACGGAGACGAGCGCAACTGAGTTGGCAGGGGTACCGGGCGAATTGCACTCTGATGACGAGCTATGGCTCAGCGCATCTGATACGGCGGCCATCACAGGCTGGTCGATGAAGCCAGAGGGGTTATGCAAGGATGATGTCTGCGTGCCCACGCCTTCAGGTGAGGCATATAGGTTTGTTAAGAACGAAGCCATCAACGTGTCCGCTTTTTGGGGACTGATGGGCAAGCCGGTGGTCCGAAGCGAGGCCGCGGATGTATGGCTGCTCGGCGAGGGCGCTAACCTGCGCAACGATGCATTGCTTAGTCTTGAGGCGCCCGATTTCACGCTGCCCGATCTTGATGGCTATCTACATTCGTTGAGCGACTTTCGGGGGAAGCGCGTCTTGTTGATCACTTGGGCGTCTTGGTGAGGATGCCGAAATGATCTGCCAGGTTGGCAGACGATGTTTGAGACCGTAAAGAACGAAGATTTCATGATTTTGTCGGTGGCGATGGATGCCGATGTTGAGGCTGCCCGCCCATGGGTCGAGGCAGCCTCACCGGATTTCATCACACTGGTCGATCAAAATCACTTGCTGTCTTCGTTGTACAACATGTTCAACGTGCCTCAGGCTGTTTGGATCGACGAAACAGGCAAGATCGTTCGCCCGGTTGAAACGGGCGGCTCCCTGGATGTCGTGAAGGAATATGACCAAGCGATTCCTGGGTATAAACCGGAGGTTGCCGAACGTGCCGCCCGCGCAAAATCAACATACATCCAGGCCGTGAAGGACTGGGCGCTAAACGGGACAGCGAGTCCTCATTTGTTCAGTCCCGATGAAGCGAGGGAGCGTGTGCCGGCAATGACGACGGAGATCGCCACGGCCCACGCAAAATTCCAGTTGGGACAATACTTGAAACGAAGCGGCCGCGCTGACGAAGCCGAGGCTATCTTTGCCGAGTGCCGTGAATTACACCCTGATTCTTGGAATATCTACCGGGAGACAACGGAACGAACGGCAACAGGTCTCGCCGCCGGAGAAAAGTTTTGGGCGAGGGTCAAAGACCTGGGCGAAAAGCAGTACTACTTCACCATCGATATGGAAGGCATGCCCAACTGATCAGTAGGGATTACGTCTGGCCCACACCGTGGGTATCCTACGCCAGGCTGAAGCCCTTGGAAGATGATGCGGCAATGATTAAATCCCAAGTGTTGATCTACGATGCCGACTGCCGGCTCTGCGCAATCCTGGCGCGGTGGTTGTCCAAAGCCGATGTCCTTCATCGAATAACTTGGACGCCTTACCAAAATTTGGAAGTGCCGCCGTCCGGATTATCGTGGGATGACCTGAAGCGTTCCGCCTATCTGGTTGGCATCGGACAACAGCACTTTGAGGGTTTCTACGCCTTTCGAATGCTCACGGTCCGAATCCCATTGCTTACTCCCCTGGCGCCGGTGTTTTGGTTTCCGGGCATGAGTGTGATTGGCGCCGCGTTATACCGATGGGTGGCAAGAAATCGTTACCGTTTCTTCGGATGCACATGATTCCGAGAGACTTAGATAATTCCTCTTGGTAACCAAAAAAATTGTCCCAATCTGCCTGGACCTGCTACAACTATGCTGACGACGGGCGGCGGCATCCCATCTAGCCGCCTCAGGCGACAACTTGCTCTCGGCCCGTATCCGACGCCCGCTTGATCGTATCGATAAAGCGATGGAGGTCGACCGCGACTTCGAAAGTCGGCAGGCGGCTCTGTCCCGTCCGGATCGCCTCGGCGAACAGCGCGTACATCTGCCCGACGTTGAACGGGTCGCCGCGGGGGAAGTCGTCCGGGACATAGAAAAATCGCTCAGGGAGAGTCAGGTTCTGTAACTCGTTGCTACCCTTTGCGCCTTGCACCCGTAGCATCTCACCGCGTTGGGACGAGACGCTCCCGGTGGTGACCAGCGTGCCTTTTCGACCGTAGATCTCCATACGGAAGCCGCTTCCGGCCCAGGGGACGGCTCCGACGCTGACCGTCGCCGCGGCGCCGCTCTCCAGTTGTCCGCAAACCCGCACGTTGTCCGGGGAAGTGACATCGATGTACTTTTTAGTGTCGGTCTCGTACATCTTCTGGACCTGGGTCGTGACCATGCACGCCACTCGCTTGAAGTCGCCTAGCACGAAGCGCAAGGCGTCGATAACGTGCCCGTTGGCGATGGTCAGGGTGTTGGCTCCTTGGCCGGCGTCCAGATTCCAGGTTCGGCTGGAATGACGCTCCAACGTGCCGTCACGCATCGTCGTGACGTGGCAGGAAAGCACCTCGCCCACGTAGCCTTCGTCGATCAGCTCCTTGACGTATAGCAACGCCGGACTGACCCGAGATTGCAGCCCGACCGCCGTCTGCACGCCTTTTGCCCGGGCCAGCGCCGCAAGTTCCTCGGCCTCGGCGGTGGTCAGGCCCAACGGCCACTCTGTGAATACATGCTTGCCGGCTTCGATCGCGGCCTTGGTCGGCTCGTAGTGCAACGGCACCCGCACGACCACGGCCACCGCGTCGATCTCCGGCGAAACTACCATCTCCCGGAAATCGTGGAATGCGAGCTTTGCTCCAAACGCTTTCCGCGCCTCTTCCGCGCTTTCTGGCCTGGAGGTGCAGACCGCGGTGAGCTCAAAATCAGGACTGGCCAAAAGCGCCGGATAGTGCGACTGGGATGACCAGCTCGAGTTGATGTTAGCTCCGACAAACCCCAAGCGAATCTTGTTTGCCATTCATTCGGCTCCTTAGAAGGAATCGATATACTATAGCCCAAATTCGGTCATTGGCCGGGGGTGATAAAAGGCAATTTTACCCCTCTGGATTTACCGGTCCGTATCGAACTGTTTCGACGGCGGCACGATGACTGAAGAAGAACCCTAGTGCGTTTGGATATAGAATGGCACAATTGGGCCGTTGGCCGGCCACTTCATTGCGCGTCTCCTTCAAGTCCGATTTAAATCTGGTTCAGGCAAAGGGCATCATTTATGGTCCGTTGGGAAGACATTCATCCGAGGGAAAGGGCTAGCTTCGAGGAGCGCCTAGCCGGTAGATACAAGGCGCCTTTCGAGGAGACTCCCTGGGTTGAAGCTCCAAAGCTGGCAGACGCACGGGTTGCCATCGTAACGACGGCCGCCCTACACCGGTCCGACGACCGTCCATTCACGGGTCACGTGGGGGACTACAGAGTCATTCCCGGAGACATCGACTACCAAGACCTGGCGATGACCCACTCCAGCACCAATTTCGACCGGAGCGCCTACCAGCAAGATGTAAACGTATGTTTCCCCTTGGACCACTTGAGGACGCTGGCCGGATCACGGGAAATAGGCTCTGTCGCGGACTGGCATTACTCGTTCATGGGGTCGACCGCTCCGCAACTCATGGAACCCGCAGCGAAAGAAGTGTCGCGACTTCTGATTGGAGACAACGTAAACTTGGTCATCCTCATACCTGTTTGACCCGGCTGCACCAACGCCGTGAGCGTGCTTTCCCAATACATAGAGCGGCCCGTGGAGGATGGCGGCGCCGGTATCGCGACGGTCCAGATAAGCCTGATTCGGCCAGTCACGGAAAAGATACGGCCGCCCAGGGCGTTATGGGTGCCGTTCCCGTTCGGCAGACCGCTGGGTCCGCCCAACCGTCCGGATGTGCAATTGGACGTACTGCGCCAGACATTGGGATTAGTTGACCAACCCGCTGCACCCGCGTTGGTCGACTATCCCGACGAAGTCGAAGACGATTATGCCCTCGAAGAAGTCTGGTCTTGCCCGGTAACTTTCCCCGCCGTTGAGCCAAAGAACGAGTTGGAATCGCTAAATGCACAATTGCGCACAGAAGCCCAGCTTTTGATGCCGTGGTTCGACGAGGGTCTACGGGCAAGGGGCCGGACAACCCTTGGGACGAGCGGCAAAGGCGCAATCTCGATTCCCGAGATGCTCGGCATCTTGGCGGCATTCGCCTTGGATGCCGCCATGACTGTACCGGAAGGTTATGCGCATCCGATGCCTCAGTTGTTGCGTTACATCGCCACCGACGTCAGGGCCTTTTACACTGAGGCGGCGATATCAAAACCCGGCGCTGGGTTTCCGTCTCCCGAAGAATTAGAAGAGTGGTTTTTCTTGCAGACCGTCGCGGGGGATGTCTTTTACCAGGTGCGGGACCGGCTGGTGAGCGTGGACATGCTGGTCTTGATCGCGAACGGCCTAGACGACGAGGAGGTCGACAGCCGGCTGGTCCTAAATTCCGGAACAACCGCTGGGATGGCTCTTGACACCGTACGTGATCGAAGGCACAACCGGGAGCTTCTCAAAATCTCTGGGAGTGACAGCACCGGATTTCCAACCGGCCGTTTTTCAAGGACCATCGTCCCGACAACCATGCAGGACCGGCGTGGGGAACGGACGAAATCGGCCAGCGCTCATTAGAAGATTTTGCAGCCTTGAGCGTTGTGGTTCATGTTTGGGGTTGCCCAAGAAAATGCACGGTTGTCGCCGGGACAGAGATGGAGGCCGTGGCTGTCCTCATCCAATGAATAGCGTGTACGTCCCTCGGCCCGCCTGTTCAACCCTCTGAGCACACAGCAAGCGATGGTCTTGGGCCAGCGCCCGTTTCGCAACCTCAATGTTTATAGGGGATATCTGCTCCAGGGTTTGAATTTCTGCCAGGCTGAAATACTCGGCCCTGTCTACTTCCGTCATGTCGGGAGTGGGCTCGCCGGACTTAGGGCTCAGAAGCATCACGACGTACGTGCTGTTGCCTCCTTCCTCGTCGTATCGGTTCCTGATGCCCAAAACGCCCTGAACTGTGGCCGTGACGCCCGCTTCCTCCTCCACTTCACGAACCACGGCTAGCTCCATGGTCTCGTCTTGCTCGACAAACCCGCCGGGTATCTGCCAACTACCGCGGCCTCGGCGCGACGCCCGGCGGACCAGTAACAATCGGCCGTCGTCCACAACAGCGCCGCCAACGCCCACGTTGTATCCAGTGTTGTACCGGTCGGGTGGTGGCATTCTTGTACTTCCCTCTGTTAGAAAGTTTATTGACCATTCGACTAACGTCAGTCTGGGCCGTGATTGAATAAACAGAGCGGCGGAGTAGCGCCGAACGGGTCCGTAAGCCTAAGGCCGAAATAACCTTGAATAAACCGGGGGTTAAGCCGGTGCGATCCACTCGACGGCGCGTTCCCCCATCATGAGGACCGTGGCATGGCTGCCGCCCGACCTGGTGATTTTCGGCTTCACCGACGCATCGACCACCGACAACCCAGTAACTCCCTTGACGCTACAATATTGGTCAACGACCGCCATCGGGTCAGAATCAGGCCCCATCTTGCACGTCCCGGACACATGCCTCGCTGAACCAACGGTTTGGCGCACGTACAGGTCCAAAGCGTCGTCGTCGGCCAAGATGTCATCCGAGGGATGGAGACGGTGATCGCACACGTCTTTATACGCGTCGGATTCAAGGAATCCAACCGCCTTTCGCATACCTTCCCGCACCCGGCGACGGTCATTTGGGTCTTGGAGATAACAATAATTAAAGGTGGGCTGCTCCGATGGATCAGCAGACGCAAGCCTGACGTATCCCGACCCGTCGGGCAACCCGAGAGTGACCGAGAGTCTCGCCACGCGCTCAGCAGGGACGTCGTCATTTAGGAACTTGGTCCGCAAACCGGGGACGCGCTCCGGGCGTTCGTCGACCATCGGCGTAGTCCTCATCAGCATGTCGTTGACTTCGCTCGACCCATCCGAAGTGTAGTGCAGACCAAAGTGCACCGCCTCGAAATCGCCGTGCAGGGAGAGACCATCCTTGACCTTAAAGGTAACCTGGGCGCTTAGATGGTTCATCAGGTTCTGCCCCACCCCTGGAAGGTCGTGAACGACGGGGATTCCGAATCGCTCAAGTTGGTCCTTGGGGCCGATTCCCGAAAGCATGAGCAGGTGCGGCGACTTGAGAGCGCCGGCGCTCAACACAACGCGGTCTGCTTCAACGTTGAAGACCTCGCCTCCGCTTTCTACTTCCACGCCGACGGCCTTTCGGTCTTCGAACAACACCTTCCTGACGAAAACCCCGCCCCTCACTGTAAGGTTAAGACAGTGGCGCATGGGATTTAGGTGGGTGATAGCGGCGCTCATTCTCCAGCCGTCCAGGTTGTTCGACGGCCACACCCCAACGCCTGCGGGGTTCGGGCCGTTGGTATCCTCAACTGCCCCGTGACCCTCAGCCAAACAGGCTGCGTGGAATGCCTTTTGTATATCCGGCCATGGACCCGCTTGACGGCGCCTTACCGGTATCGGTCCGTCGGTCCCATGAAAATCATCCCGAATGTCGAGTTCGTGTTCGGATTTC
>JACZYV010000039.1:0-18320 GCA_022570905.1 Chloroflexota bacterium | reverse complement strand
CTTGGAGGCCGAGGTCATCAAGCTGAAGTGGACCAAATCGAGCGACCTGCACGATTTCGGCCCGTTCGTCGGATACGGCGAGCACAACCAAGAGATCTACGGCGGGGTATTGGGCCTGGACGATCGTGAGATGTCCCGCCTTGCGGCCGAGGGCGTTATCACCTGATCCTTCATCACGGCTCCGCCGTGAGAATTATCAGCCGGTCCGGACCACCAACACCGGGTCTCCCGAGTAGCGCACAACCCGGTCCGTCACGCTGCCCAAGGCCCAGCGGGCTGGCCCCGAGCGCCCGTGGGTGGTCATCGCCACCAAGTTGTCGGGCGTTTCTTGGGCCAAGTCAATTATCACGTGGGCCGCCGCGCCGCGCACTATCCGGTGCTCCACCGAATTAACCCCCTGCTCACGTAGTGTTTTCTCCAACCCTTGGAGATAGACCAATGCTTGGTTTCCGGCTTCCGTGGCCATCTCCTCGTAGCTCGGGAAGTGCAGTCCAGCGACCCCCTCCAGTCGCTGGTAGCCGGTCACGCCGCTGAACTCCTCCTCAGTGGCGACCGCGCTAAGCAGGGTGACCTTTAGGTCCAGAGCCTTGGCCAGCGCCGCTACGTGGGGGATCACCTGCTCCGCCAGCGAAGAACCGTCCACCGGAACGATGATCGTCTCCAGAATCGTATCGGGTCCCGGGTCCCCTTCCTGGCGGCCACGGACGATCAACATGGGGTTTTTTGTGGCGTGGAGGACCTTGTCAGTCACGCTTCCCAAAACCCACCGGGTAACCCCTGAACGTCCGTGGGTGGACATGGCCACCAAGGAGTCGGGCGATTTGTCGGCTTCATCGATGATGTGGGAAACGGCGTCGCCCTCATGGGCTGCGTACGTTATTTCCATTCCTGCCGTCTTGCTCAGGGCTCTATTCAGGTAATCGATGGATTCATCGTGGACCCCCGCGGAAATGCCGGTCCCGTAACGGCCGTGGGCGGGGTCAGCCAGCGCCTCGGACGGAGAGGGGAAAATTTGCATAAGGTGGACCGGGATCCCCAGGCCCAGGCTGATTCGGGTGACATAGGGCAAAATCTGTTCAGCTAGGGGTGACCCATCGAGCGGTACTAGAATCCGATCGTACATGAAAATTCCCTCCTCTTGTGAGTACTGCCGCTGTAGCGAATTATTATCCCCTGGCGATCCGTCACCGGACGGCCAAGAAGCCTAATAATTTACCCTGTGGTTACTCCAGATCCGGGATTGGACCGTCTCCGAAATTCCTGTCTAGAGTTTGCCGTACTGAAGTCGGTTGCCAGTATAGCGCAAATCAAGAAACGCCGGAATCGGCCGTGGGAACCCGGCCGCGTCTCCCGAACTAGGACTACTGGAGCAGGCCCAGTAGTGATAGACTCTCCGCCAGTTGTCTGGATACTGCCCCATGTTCGGAGGAGAATAATGGCACGCCTACCAATCGTATCGGCCGACATGGTCCCCGCGGAATTCCGCGAGGCCTTCGCCGAGGTTACCGCCCCGGCCGGCGGTTCCATCACCGGAGGCCCTGGTTCATTCACCATCAACAGTCCGGAGATGGCCAAACGGCGCAATCATCTCACCAGCTACCTGCGTTACGAGACCAAATTCCCCAAACGGATTTTGGAATTGGCGATTCTGACCACCGCCAGGGCCATGGATTGTCAGTATGTTTGGAATGCCCACGCCCCGGCCGCGCGCAAAGAGGGGGTTGCCGACGCTTTGGTTGACGCCCTGCGGGACAAGCGTCCGCTGCCGGACATGGCGCCCGACGAGGAATCGATCATCAACTATGGCAACGAGTTCTTCAAGGACCATAAGATCGGCAAGGTGACTTTCGACAAGGCGCTGGAGCAGTTCGGCGCGCAGTATCTGGTGGAGCTAACGGCGCTGATGGGCCATTACGCCCAAACTTGCTTCTTCCTGAACGCCTTCGAGGCTGAACTGCCGGAACAGGTCACGGAGAAGTTGCTGCCGGTTTAGCGCGGTTACGCTTGGTTCCCAAAGCTGGCTCCGACACCTGTTATTCCGAGGTCCCGACCAGTCGGGAAGGAATCTCGTTGCCGTTGGACCAGTACAGTTGGGAAGCAACGAGACCCTTCACGCGTCCGACCATGAAGGCCCCTAGCTCGCCGTGGCCACCGCCCGGCCTTCGTTGGACGCCAGCCGGATGGAGTCGATCAACCGGTGCAGTTCCACTGCGGTGTCGAAGTCGGGGTAGCTGGCCTCCTGGCCGCGGATGGCCGCGCCAAACTGGTAATACAACTGGCCCACGTTCTTCGGCGGCCCTTTAGGCATACCCTCCAGAACGTTTGTATGCTTGTCCGGCACTTTGATGTCTTCCAGTTTGTCGCTGCCCTGGGCTCCTTGTAGATAGACCTCGCCCAGTTGGGGGGAGTCTTCGGAGGTTGCCACCAGGGTCCCCTTCCGGCCGTAGATCTCCATCCGGTAGCCGCTGCCGGCCCAGGGGTTGCTGGCCACGTGGGCCGAGACCACCGCCCCGTTAGCCAACCGCCCGCTGACGATGATGTTGTCGGGCGCGGTCACGTCCAGCATCTGTTGGGTGTCGGTCTCCAGCCATTGTGGGACCTGTGTGGACACGATGGACGAGACCTCGCTGAATTCGCCGGCCACGAAGCGCAGCGCGTCGATGGAGTGTCCAGCGGCGATGGTCAGGGTGGTCGCGCCGAGTTCGTCGTCCCGCTGCCAGGTGCGTCCAGACGGCCTTTCTAGGACGCCGCCCCGGATCAGACGCATGGAGCAGGATATGATCTCGCCGACGTAGCCTTCTTCCACCAGTTCTTTCATGTGGAGGATGGCCGGGGCCGCCCGCGATTGCAGCCCCACCACCGCCCGCACGCCCTTGGCTCTGGCCAAGTCGGCCATTTCCTGGGCCTCCTCGATGGTGGCCCCCAGAGGCCATTCGGTGAAGATGTGCTTGCCGGCGTTCAGCGCATCCTTGGTGATCTGATAGTGGGCCGGCACCCGCAGCACCACGGCCACCGCGTCGATCTCCGGGTGGGCCAGCATCTTCTTGTAGTCGTCGAAGGCCAGCCTGGCGCCGAACTGTTTCTTGGCCACTTCCGCGGTCTCCATGCGGGTGGTGCAGACCCCGGTCAATTCGAACTCGGGACTGGCGGCGATCGCCGGAAGGTGCGAGCGGTGGGCCCAGCCAACCGTGGGGCTGGCGCCGATTATTCCCAAACGTATCCGGTCGGCCATGTCTATTCTCCTATCGCCCGTCGTTTTGATCGTCCGTTCAGAGGTCTAACCCAATTTGAAGTCGCGAATGTGGGCGGGCACCTCAAGTCCTTTGAGGTTCTTTGGGTCGGGCACCGGGTCATGCAGCGCCTGACTGACGGGCAATACCCCAGCCCAGATGGGCAGCGAATAGTCTGCATCGTCGTCCACCGGGGGGCCAGACCGCACCTTCGCGGATCCCTCGTCGATGGGCATGGAAAATACCGTGGTGGCCTTGGCCTCTTGATCGTTCATCGGCCGCAGCGTTTCCCAGCGGCCCGGGATAAGGTTCTCGACGAAATGCTGCAGAAGTTCATTCTTCCTGGAATCCTCGATCTTGGTGGCTTTCCCAAAAAGCATTACCGAACGGTAGTTTATGGAATGGTGAAAGGCCGAACGAGCCAGCACGAATCCGTCGAAGTGGGTGATCGCCAGACAGACATCTTTGCCCACGATCTGGCGGAGGAACCGGCTGGCGGACGAACCGTGCCAATAGATCATGTCACCCTCACGCCACTGCAAGGTGGGGGTGACGTAGGGACGCCCGTCGATGATGTAGGAGACGTGGCAGAGGGGTGTCGCGTCGATTATCTCGTTGACCGCCGTGCGGTCGTAGTCGGCCCGCGCCGGGTTCCGGACCAGCTTGGTCCTGGGCGTTGTCTTGAGTTTGCCTTGGGGCATCTGCGGACTCCTTGAAATTTACCGTTCAGGCCCCTTTGGTGGCTGTGGCGTTCTGGGCTTGCTCTTTCACTTTGTCGAAGTACAGCTTGGGCAGTTCCCGGAAGTCGGTCATCAGCGAGCCGAACCCATCGATGACGTCGTCCATTCCGTTGTCCCGCATGGCGTACCAGTAAGTGGCGGTGTTGATGGCGATCACCGGCTTCTTCAGCCACTTTTCCGCTTCGGCCGCCAGCCGGGCCATCGCCAGGTTGGTGCCACACTGGAGCAGGGCTTCAACGTTATGCTCGTTCAACTCCAGCAGGGCGTCCAACATCACCTTCTCGGTTACCTGGGCCATTTGCGTGGGACCCTCGCAACACAGCCCTTTGAGCACCACCACCTCAAATCCGCAGTCTTCCAAGAACAGCTTTACGTTCTTGTCGGCCACCGGCCAGTAGGGCGTGAGGACGCCGATCCGCTTGATATCACCGTAGCATCTCAGGGCCGCCTGGCAGGCATCGGAGCCCATGGCGACGCGCAGCCCAGTCATCTCGGTCATGCGGGCGCGCAACTCGTTGGCCTGGGCCAGGCCGCCCCAGAAGGTCTCGGAGGACATTCCCATCACCAGATAGTCTGGATTGCAGGTCATCACCCGGAGGATGGCGTTGTCCCATTCCTTCCGAATGTTGACCATCAACTTGTCGAAATCATCGTCGCTGGTTACCGGGTCGTTGGGGATCCAGATGCGTGACATGTGGTTGGTGACACCCCTGGGCCGCATCTCGTCAAACTCGGGTTGGACCGACGTGTTGGTCGAAGGCGCTATAACTCCCCAGTTCGCGCGCCATCCCAATTTGTCCGGCATCTCGAAACTCCTTCAGCATCTCATGATGGTGTGGTTTCCTAGAGGTGCATAGATTCTAGCAAGAATCGGTGGCTTGCGCCCAAATCAGGATGCGCCCCCATTGGGATGCGCCAATGAAAAAAATGGCGTAAAGTCTTGGGGCCTGCCCGCTACTCGCGAAGATTTGAGGATGCCATGACTAGCAGCAACGTCCCAGTCCCGGACAAAAAATCGCTATCTGAGACCGCCGCCCAGGCGATCGAAGGAGCACGGCCGGAACTGGTGGAACTCGCTTTGGATATCCATGCCCATCCGGAACTGAACTACCAGGAGCAGCATGCCGCCCAACTGTTGTCGGAAACCCTCGAGAAGCACGGCTTCAAGGTTGAGCGGGGCGTGGGAGGCGTGGAGACCGCCTTTACCGCCACGCTCTCCGGAGGCGCCGGAGACGGCCCAACCGTAGCCGTTCTCGCGGAATACGACGCACTGCCCGATATCGGCCACGGCTGCGGCCACAACCTCATCGCCATGGCCGCCATCGCGGCCGGATTGGGACTGAAAGCCAATCTGGACAAACTGCCCGGCCGCGTGATGGTCATCGGAACCCCGGCTGAAGAGGGTGGCGGCGGCAAGATACGGATGCTGGACGCCGGTGTGTTCGAGGGCGTCGATGCCGTCCTGTCCTCCCATCCGTCATCCAACCGGACGGTCATACCCACCGACATACCCATGGGCGAAAGCTGGAGCCTGGCCATGGTGGGGTACCGGTACATCTTCCACGGGAAGGCCGCCCACGCCGCCGCCGCCCCCCACGAGGGCATCAACGCCCTCAACGGCGTGATCCATCTGTTCACCGGCATCGACGCCCTCCGGCAGCACGTCAGGGAAGACGTCCGCATCCACGGCATCATCACCGACGGCGGGAGAGCGCCCAACGTGGTGCCGGAATACGCCGCCGCCAACTTCATGCTCCGCTGCCGCGACCGGGACTATCTGAGCGACGTGGTGGTGGGACGGGTGCTGCAAGCCGCCGAGGGGGCTGCCGCCATGACCGGGTGCCGGCTGGAGGTGGAGGAGTATTACCCCTTCTACGAGAATGTCCGCCCCAACGCGGTGATCGCCGGTCTGCTGCTGAATAACGCAGCGGTTTGCGGCCTCAAACTGGACGAGCCCCTGCCCGGCCGGCAGGGCAGCGCCGCCTCAACCGACTTCGGCAACGTCAGCCAGGCCGTGCCCGCCTACGAACTGCGCTACGCCGTGAGCGAGCAGCCCGTTGCCTCCCATTCCAGGGAGATGGCGGAGACGGCGGTCTCCGAGTATGCCCTCAACGCCGCCATCAACGTGGCGAAGGCGATGACCCTCACGGCCTGCGACCTGCTTCTGGACCCAAACCTGCTGCCCGCGGCCCGCGCCGAGTTCGAACAACGGGGCGGCGCATAGGCCTGAGAGCAACCCGGCTATGATGATTCCAATCCAAGTAATGAGGTGAGTAGATTTGCAATACCGTGAGCTTGGCACTCTGGGAGTCTCGGTGATCGGTCTGGGCACCCTTCGCGCCTTTGACGTTACCGAAGAGTCCGACCTGGTGTCCCGCCGTCAGATAATCGAGAATTGCATCTCCGCCAAGATCAATTTCATCGATTCGGCCGCGGCGTACGGCGCCGCCGAGCAGGCGGTGGGGATCACGATCGAAGGCAAGCGGGACAAGTTTCATCTGGCCACCAAGGTCCGGGTAGAAGGCAAAGAGGCCGGAGAACAGCAGATCGCCCGGTCCTTCGAGAACTTCAAAACCGGCTACATTGACCTGCTGCAGGTCCACAACATGATCGACTATCAGACCCACCTGCCCACTCTGGAACGCCTGCAAGACGAAGGCAAGATAGGGATGATTGGCGTCACCGCCATGGTGGATGAGGCCTATCCCGCCATCATGGACCTGATGCGCACGGGCCGGATCGACACCGTGCAGATCCCCTACAACGTCGTCCAGCGCACCGTCGAGGAAAGATTGCTGCCCCTGGCCGAAGAACTGGGAATCGGCATCATGGTGATGGAACCCCTCAAGAAAGGACGCTACGTCAATGAACTGAAAGGGGAACCAGACCTGACGCCCCTCAAGGAACTGGGGGTTGAGACCTGGGCCCAGGCGTTGTTGGCCTGGGTGGTGGCCGACCAGAGGGTCAGCATCACCATCCCCGCCACATCGCGCCCGGAGCGTATCTCCGAGAACGCCCTGGTGGGCAGCCTAGAGCCGATGCCACAAGAGTTGCGGGACTACGTGAGAGAAGAGACCGTCCGGTTGCTTTAGGACCGAGCGACTCGTAACGGTGGTTCGACAGGCTCACCATGAGCGGGGATGTGTTCGTCAACAGCGGATCGGCCATTCCGAACTTCAACCGCGTATCAGCCTTACTTGTCCGGGGCGAATCTGTATATTGAACTGGAGAATCTGGAGAGATCAATCTGTTGCGGCGTGCGTTGGCGCACCATTGTTGACGTCAGGGCGATCCGGCCGCTTGTAACGTGGCGCCCCGAACTCAGGGGACCGGCCTGAACACCCACTCTGTCTGGCCGGTTTGGGCGTCAACCACGTTTAGTATGCTGTCAGTGCCTCCGAAGTAAACCTTGCCATCGGCGATGGCAGGGGAACTAGCGAGGTCTTTTTTTGTCTGGAACCGCCACTTGTCCCGCCCTGTCTCAGCATCGATCGCATATACAAATCCGGTGTGGCTAGCAACGAAGACGGTGCTGTTCGAGACCGCCACGGTAGCGTGGGGTAATCCTCCGACCCTGAACCGCCACTTCTGCCGTCCCGTTTCGGCGTCCAGTGAGTGGATATTGCCATCATCGCTGCCGACGAAGACTGTCCCATCGGCTATCACTGGCGGCGTGTACACCCTGCCTTTGGCCTCAAAGCTCCATACTTTTTCTCCCGTCATGATATCCAATGCGTAGAATCGGTGATCTTCGCTACCAACGTAAATCAGCTCTGCGCCGGCCGCTGGGGCTTCGAGAATCTTTCCCTGTGTAGAAAACCTCCACCGTTCCTGACCGGTGCGCAAGTCCAATGCGTAGAGGTTTTTGTCGAAGCTGCCGAAATATAAGGTGTCGTCAACAATCACGGGAGAAGGCCACGAGAAGATCCTGTCCCCCGCAGTAAACCGCCACCTCTCCACACCCGTTCCAGCTTCCACCGCATAGAACCTTCCGTCAAAGCTGCCGAAAAATAACACGCCGTCCTTGATCGCTGGCGAAGTCCAGACCCTCGCGCCTGTGACAAACCTCCATAACTCTTCGCCGGTGCCCATGTCCACCGCGTACACGACCCCCTCCCCGCTGCCGAAATAGAGTACCCCTTGGGCGCCAGAGGGTGTGGAGAAGAACCTCCCCTGGGTTTGGAATCTCCATTTCTCTTGCCGAGTCTCAATGTCCACGGCGTAGACACGGCCATCCTCGTCGCCATAGTAGACCACCCCATCCTGTATGAAAGGCGCGCTGGCATGGTCCAGGTCGACCTTAAGGATGAAGTACAGCGCCACGCCCACAGCGGCGAGCAGCACAACGATGCCGGCGACACCCGCGGCGATAACCCGTCTTTTCGGCAAGGATCTTCTCACTTGAGATTCTCCTTTAGAACAAGCTACCTATCTACCTGACCCAGATGAGGGGAAAACGGCTAGCATTCACCGCGAGCCAAGGAATGTGCATCCCTTGTTCATGTGAATTGTGTCGGCGGATTAGCTGCCGCTATCCTAGCATGCACAGGAACTGCGGGACTACGTGAGGGCGTAGACCGTCAGGTTGCTTTAGCAGTGGAAAGGTACACTGCGAATAAGAGGGTGGTTCGACGGGTGCACCGATGAATCGGGGAGATTATCGACCTCGGTCGGAGCACACCATGAGCGGATTGTGGGGTATTTTTGTATGAGTACTCAGGGTTGGTTTATGCGAGTCCTAGCGGGTTAAAAACCCGCGCCTACGTACCCCAATGCCGTCTCCGAAAAATGGGGCATTCCCCAAAGTCCGGTAATTGTCCCTTCTCCCGCGTACGGGGGAAGGTTAGGTCCGACGAAGTCGAGACTCTCGATTTGGTCGGAGATGGGGGCCAACGGTCCCGGGAAACCAAGTTCGCTAGCTCTCCCCCGATTCCCCCAACTGCCCCAGATATTCTTGGAACAGGGCGATGGATTTTTCCTCGGGCACGCCGATGAAATACCGGAGCCCCTGGGTGTATTGGTAGATCTCTTGCGGGTGGACCGGCACGCTGGCACTGGGGCCGGAAACGCGGTAAAGCCCGTCGGCCCAGTCCTGGAGGCTGGTGTAGAGGGAGTCTTCAATGACCAGGGCGTCCTGCCGGTCTAGGTCGTTTCTCAGCACCCACCTGGCGAACACGAAGGGCAGTCCGGTCCATCGGCTCCATTCTTCGCCCAGGTCATAGGTATGCGGAAAATCCCGCAGGCCGCGGCGGTGGCGCAACCCCAGGTTTCCCACCATTAGCTGCCCGTCGTGGGGTTCATCGGGGCCAACGTAGGCGGCCGGCTTCACCCCGTGTTTCACCGATAGCAGGACCTGCAGCAACTTGACGGCGGTGGGGGCCTCTTCAGGGACCGCGATGTTGCTGCCCCCCAGTTCTTCGATGGGCGTTTTGGCATGGAGTTTGACGCTGACCGTCTGAGAGATGGTGGCGACGCAAAAGCCCGATACAGTCCGCAGGCCGTCGTCCAGACCGAAGGTGTCCACCAGGGGCACCAACCCGCCCTGCAAACGTCCATCCGCGATGGCCGCCGCCATCTCGCTGGGCGGCAATTCCTCGACTTCGATCCCGCGCTTGTCCATGTCGAAGTACATGGGTTCGGAACTTAGATATGGGGTCCGGCCAACTTTGATGGGCACGTATCAACACCGGTCGCAACGGTTGGGATTTGAATGGGCTAGAGATGAATAGGGCCTCGAATCTCGAGGCCCTATCGTTTGCCATTTGAAGGGCTGCGCCAGCCCCGGGGTGATTGGCAGGTCTAGAGGCGGGGCCCGGCGAAGGTCGGCGACTGGGTCTTGTAGACCTGGATGCGGTTCCTGGCCGATTCGGGCACGAAGATGTTGCCCTCATCGTCAACGGTCACGCCCGTTGGTCCCCAGAAATCCTTCTCGCGCTCCAAGCCTTGGGCCCGGTCCCGCTCGCCCCACATCTCTGCGTTGGCGTCCAGCTTGTCCATGCCCCATTTGGAGATGCCGGCGTCTCCGGTTTTCGCGACCACGAAGTTGCCTTCCTGATCGAATACCTGCATCCGGTTGTTGAGCCAGTCGGCTACGTAGATCACGCCGTCTCGATCCACGGCCACGCCGGTCGGCCGGTCGAATTGACCTTCCCCTGATCCGGAGCTGCCGAACTTCATCAGGAACTTGCCGTCGGGGCTGAATTTCTGGATCCGGTCGTTCCTCCAGTCGGCGATGTAGAGATCGCCGTCATCGTCGATGGCGATGCCCCAAGGCATGTTGAACTCACCGTCGCCGCTGCCCTCGCTCCCGAACTTCATCAGGAACTTGCCGTCTTTGGAGAACTTTTGGACCCGGTGGTTGCCGCTGTCCACGATGTAGAGGTTGTCGTCGGCGTCGAAGACCATGCCCGAAGGACGGTCAAGTTCGCCGTCTCCGGTCCCGGACTTCTCTTCCCACTTACCCAGGTAATCGCCGTCTTTGGAGAAGGAAGAGATACGGTTCAGCCACTCGTCGCTGATGAACAAGTTCTCCTGGCTGTCCAGTGCGATACAGGTGGGCCAGACCAGGGAGCCGTCATCGGTATTGAATTCGTGGGGCCCTTGGAAGTTGACGCCGCGGGCGAAGGTGGAGATGTACTCTTCGTCGGTGGTGCAAACGGTGACCCGCACCCCTTCCGGCCGGAACTCGGAGCCGCGGCACAGCACGTACATCACGCCCTCTTTACCACGGGCTACGAATACCGGGTAATTGAACCCCGGCCCGAACTGTTCGCCGCGGCCGATGGTCTTACTATATTGAACGTTGATATGAGAAATCACCGAAGTCATATTTCCCTCACAGGTCTAGGTTTAGATTTTTTAGCGCCGGATTTAGCCGAAGGCCGGACTTAAACGAAGGCCAACTGCTCAAATTCGCCGTTCACGATGGGCTTGGCGTCCAGGCCCATCCACTTCTCCAAGATGGTGGAGTACACACTACGGAAGTCGGTGTTGAATTGCATGTCGCCTTCGTCGAGCTTATCGGCATCCAACGAAGGATACTCGCCGTAGAGGCCTCCCTTAACTTTCTCGCCGATGACGAAGCAATGTCCGCCGGCGCCGTGGTCGGTGCCCGAGCCATTGTCTTTAACGCGGCGGCCGAATTCGGTGAAGACCAAGAGCATCACGTTTTCTCCAGCGTTGTGCTCTTGCAGATCGTCGTAGAAGTCGGCGACGGCCCGGCTGGTCTCGCTCCAGAGCCTGGTGTGGGCGGCTAACTGGCCGGCATGGGTGTCGAAGCTGTTGAACGGCGCCGTGGTGTACAGCACCCTGGTGCCGAACCCGGCCAGGTGGGTCTGAACGATGTTCCTCATGTACTGGCTGACGGTGTCGCCGCCGTACTCCACGGTGGAGGAGTACATCTCAGGCGCGGCGCTCAAGATGTCGGCCCCTTTCAGCGCGTCGAGTCCGGTATGGGCCAGATAGTCCATGACCGGGCCTGTGCCGATCATGGGGGTGTACACCTTGGAGAAGACGTCTAGGGCCTTGAGACGCTGGTCTACGTCATCGATGCCGGTGAGCACGCCGTAGGTCTCCAGGTTGCCCACCGAGGCGACCGGCACTCCAGGCGCCACCAGCGCTCTGGGCAGGCCCCGGCCGAAGTTCACGGCGGTCAGGACGTTTTCCTGGGTGGGGTCGAGGTCACGGACAACGCGGCCCAACCACCCTTCGTCGCCCACTTTTTGGGGCTCGCAGGTGTGCCAGATATCCATGGAGCGGAAGTGGGAGCGGCTGCCCGTAGGATAGCCGACGCCCTGGATCACCGCCACATGGCCTTCGTCGTACAGCTTCTTGATCGGCGCCATGTTGGGGTTGAAGCCGATCTCGTCGTTGATGGGCAGGACCTGGTCCTGGGACACCATGACGTTGGGCCGGTGGTCATAGTACTTGGGGTTGCCGTAGGGAACGATCGTGTTCATCGCGTCATTCCCGCCGGCCAATTGAAGCACGACCAATACGGGGTCTTTCTTCGTTGATGTCATTGCTTGTTCTCCAACTATCTTCCCGGACCGATCACTGAGGTCCGAGGCTGCCCGGCTGCATATCCCGCAGTCCGGGGCAGCGTAAATTTAGAACTGCCGGTTGGTCTACGCCGGTTTAGGCGAACAGGTACTCGGTGGTGGCCACGATGGACTGGAGCATGGTCGCCACCTGGCGGGGGAAGCCGTCCGAATCGCTGCGGATCTCCCCATCGCTTGCGGCGAGTTCCAACAACTGGTTACGGGTTTCGTCGGCCAGTTTATAGGAGCCCAAGTTCTCCAGGCAGCCATCGACCAACTGTTCGGCGGTGATCACCGTTCCGGCCCCGCCGATTCGGCTGATGATGTCTTTCACGCCGGAGTGGTTGATGTTGCCCACCTGGTCGGCGGTGAAGTTGATGCGCTCAACCAGCGTGCCGGAGTCGATCCACTCACGGCCGGTATGCCAACCCTCAACCGTGGGCGGGTTCAGCAGGTCCTGGCCCATGTACCGGATATTCATGGTCATCAAGTCCAGACCGGGCCTGGGGAATTTGAAGTCACCCACCAAGCGCAGAGTGCCGACCACGGTCTCCGCGGGGCTCTTGATCTTGGCGAACATGGAGTTCTTGAAGAAGTCCGACTTGAACAGAACGTTCAACATGGCGGTGATGTTGTAGTTGGAGCGGAAGTACTCGTCTTCCAGTTGTTTGATGGCGTCCGGGTCTCTGGGCGGGGTGTCTTTCCAGGCAGGCACCTGCGGCTCATCGGCGACGAAGAAGTTGTAGAGATGCCGCGCCACGAACCGGGCGGTGGCCGGCTGTTTCACGATGATGTCCACGATGTCTTCGCCGTTGAAGTTCCCGGTCTCGCCCAGGAAGGTCTTCTCGTCGTCGTCATGGTCGCGCGGGTCGTACATGAACATGGCTTCGTATTTGCCGTAGGGGTAACGAGGGATGGAGTTGGTCACGGTCCAGCCGGTGAAGGCGCGGGCCGCTGCTTTGACGTCGTCCTCGCTGTAATTGAAATCGCCGTCCATGCCGACGCCCAGGGAGAACAGTTCCAGGAGCTCCCGGCCCCAGTTCTCGTTGATGGCGCCCTTATGGCTCATGCAGTTGTCCAGGTAGAAGACCATGGCCGGGTCCTTGGACAGGCCCCTGAGCAGGTCGTGGAAACTGCCCATGCCCACGGTCCGGAACATGTCCAATTCCATGGCCTGTTGCTTTGGGTATTCGCACTTGGCATGACCGGTGACCAGGACGCAGTGCCAGAAGAGAGCGATCTTCTCTTGAAGCGGGCGCTTGGAGTTGATCATGCGGAAGGTCCACTCTTCTTGTTGGCCCTCCAGCCCGGCCTGGGCCAGCCACTCCGTCTTGTAGCGCATCATGATGTCGCGCTCCATGGCGGGCTGCGATTCAGGGTCGAGCAATTCATCGACGGTTGCGTCGTACCCTTTGGCTGCCCTGGTTTGCAGTTCCTCCAAGGGGGCGCCAAAACCGGCCCGGCGCATCAGATGGGCCATTAATGAAATATCTTGATCAGACAATTGTTTCCTCCCAACTCAACAATTTGATGGTGTCCATCGGGGGATATCTGTGGTCGTTCCCGGTGCTTGGGCTATGAATAAGTACGAAATCCGCTGTGCCTTGGCAGATACCGTAAAAATTCGGCTGATAGGCCCAAAAACACACCTAAAAGACCTGCGTATCATATTCCCTGACCGGCTAACGGTCAATACAAAAGGCGGTTCCGTATTCCGTAACCTATTGGTAATCCGCTGCGGCGGCAGGTCTAGGCGCCACCATTGGTGATTCGATTTGGCCCCAGGTCTATGCGGCGGTTATACCCAATTCCTCCTGCAGTACCTTGATGGTCTCGGCCCGTGAGCGCTGGGGTTTTCGCACCCGGCGGCCGATGGGCTCGTTCTCGATCTTGGGAATCATTTTCATGGCGACGAAAACGGGTCCCTCTTCCTTCATGATTGCCTCGATGTTGTCGGTGAACTCCTCCAGGTTGTCGAACTGGAAGGTCGCGGCATACCCGGCTTCCTTGGCCATGCCGGCGTAGTTGATCTCGCCGGCGTTGGGCACCGGCTGTCCGCCCGTGGTGGCGTAACATTCGTTATCCATCAGAAAGTGGAAGAAGTTCTTGGGCTTCTTCCCGGCGATGGTGCCCAGGATGCCCATGTTCATCTGAAGCGAGCCCTCGGAGTCGAAGAGGACCACCTTTTCGTCGGGCTGGGAGAGGGCGAAACCCAGGGCCGCCGAATTGGTCTGGCCCATGGCGCCCTGAAGGGTTAGGTCGCGCTTCTCGTTATCGGAGATCTCTCTCCAGTCTCGGCCGCCGGTGCCGGTCACCAGGACGATGGCCTTGCCCCGGTGCGGTTGAAAGGCGCGGAACATGTCTGCTGAGTCGAACATTGTTTATCTCCAGTGCGGTTGGTTATTTGCGTAAATTATGTGGCCGGACCCGGCGCCGCCGGACAATCGTTATATTCACTTGGCGATGCTGATGGGTCGACAATTACATTCTATTGAAGCCGTGGTACTCGTCTCCGACCAGGACGGCCACGGGCCGGTTGGTGGCCCTGGCTTCTTCAAAAGCGACGGATATCCGGGATGCGTCGTCGTCCGACTCAACCAGGTAATAATTGATCCCCATGGCGTGGAGGAAGGTCTCGGTGTAGCGGGCGGCCGAGTCGGTGATCACGCCGTGGCGCGTCCAACCCCGGTAACCGATCAGCATCACCAGCGGGAACCCCGCGTCGATGGCCATGCCGCGGATGGAGTCGCCGGACTCCATCATGCCCGTGTTCTGAATGACACAGACGGGCACCTTCCCGCCGACGGTCAACCCGAGGGCGATGGCGAAGGTCTCCCCCTCACGCGAAGTGGGGACGATTTCCAGCCAGGTCTGTTCCTTCATCAGTTCGTATAGATAGTTGGTTTCGCTGTCCGGTATGGTCACGATATGTGTGACGCCGTTCTTCCGGAACTCCGTGATCAAAGACTCCGGTTTCAGTAATGCCGCCTGTTGTTGGACCATGGGCCATTCCTCCCTGGGTGATTCTAAGCCCCGTCATGGCATTAGACAGCCATTAGACACGGGGCTTGCTTGGCTGTTTTGGGGCGCCTCATTATATTAACCATCTGTTCCTACAGTCAATCTTGGCTTTAGCGAGCCAAGATTGGGCCGGTGCGGGCGACGGTTTTGTGTATCATGGGGGGACGCCGAGGGGGGCCGCCACTTAGTCAAGCTTGTTCTTGTTCCTTGATCAGCGTGGCCCCCCTTTAGGAATCTTTCACCTCCGTCCTGTTGCGTCCTGGGGCGGCAAGGCTGCCTTGATGCTTCTTGCGTCCCGTTTGAAGGATAAATTCCCCTTCTACTACGGTTGGGTCGTGGTGGCCGCCTCCGGCACGGCCGTGTTCGCCCGAATGGCCCCGGCCATAACCACCCTCACCGTGCTCATCTTTCCCATGTCGCAGCGATTGGGCTGGAGCCGTACCCTCATCGCCGGGTCGGTTAGCGCTGGCGCTCTGGCCGCGCTGGTCCTTTCTCCACTGGTCGGATGGGCCATCGACCGCTTTGGCGTGCGCCCGGTGCTGGTGATCAGCGTTTTGGTTATGGGCCTGGCAATGATCTCGTTGGCCTGGGCCACCATCCCATTGACCTTCTACCTGGCCTTCGCCGCGGCCAGAGTGGTCTTCCACACCTCGGCGCCCATCGGGGCCAGCACGGTTGCTTCCCGGTGGTTCATCAAAAAACGGGGCCGCGCAATCGGGATAATCTTCCTCTTAGGCGCATTGGGCGGCATCGTGTTCACCATGGTGGCGTCCCTGGTGGTGGAGAGCTACGGCCTGAAGGCAACTTGGATCGCCATCGGCCTGATCGTCCTGGCGGTATCCGTGGCCCCGTCATTGTTATTGGTGGCTGAACGGCCCGAAGACATCGGCCTTAGTCCTGACGGCGCGCCCCCCGGCCGCGTGCCCTCCGGTAATATTGCGTCAGGCCGCATGGCGGTTGCCAGGGAGGCCCAAGGCTACGCCCGGTCCGGAGGGACCGCGCCGGCGCCGGAGACTGATGACGACTCATGGGCTCTGGGGGAGGCCGTCCGTACCAAAGCCTTTTGGCTGTTGGCGTCCATGGGGTTCGCCACTTTTTTCGTGCACACCAGTATCGGCGTCCACATGGGAGCCTACTTCCGGGACATCGGCCTGGGTCCCACTTCGGCCGCACTGGCGGTGAGCTTGAGTTGGACGGTTTCGGCGGTCAGCAGCGTCCTTTGGGGCTGGGTCACCGACCGGGTGGACCTCAGGTACGCATATTCGGGGATGTTCCTGGTCCAAGCCGGCAGCACACTATACCTGATATTCGTCTCGGGGACGGGCGGAGTGTTCTTGATGGCCGCGTTGTTCGGCATCGTCTCTTCCGGGGCGAATGTGGTGCCCTCGGTGATGTACGCCAATTATTTCGGCCGGTCGTCGCTGGGCAAGATACGGGGATTGGGCGAGGTCGGAGTGTTGGTTGGACAGGCCACCGGGCCGGTCATCGCCGGTATCTTGTTCGATTTGCGGGGTGGCTACGATACGATCTTTACGGTATTTGTGTTTATGGCTCTCGCCTGCAGCTTGGTGGTGCTCAAGGCCAAAGCCCCGGTCAGGAAGCGGGTCTTGGCGGACCACGCTTTCAAGCTCCGCGCGAGAATCCAGCAACGACTCGCCGGTGTCCCCGGCACAGGACGTGAAGCGGCCCAACCTGATCCTGATCACCCTGGACACCACCCGCGCGGACCACCTCAGTTGCTATCAGCCGGCGAAAAATAAAACGGGAGATCACCCGGTGGCAACGCCGAGGTTGGACGAACTTGCCAAGAGCGGAGCATTGTTCTTGACCGCTTACAGCCAGACGAACCAGACCAATCCGTCGCACGTAACCATCATGAGCGGCGTGAGGGCGATCGACCACGGCGTCTTTAACAATCTGTCGCCCTTACCGGAGGGGGTCGACCTGTTGCCGCTGGCGTTTCAGCGCATTGGGTATCGCACGGCTGCTTTCCCCGCCACGCACCATATCTCGACGATTCTGAAGTGGCGCGGTTTTGATGACATCTATGAAGTAGCGCCGAAGTCCGACGCTTTCCTGTCAACCAGAGTGGTCACGGATCGTGTGATAGCCTGGCTTAAAAAACACCGAAATGTGAATGCGGCAAACCCGTTTTTTCTTTGGGTTCATTGCTGGGATCCGCACACGCCGTACCAGCCGCCGGCAGGCTCGGCTGCCCGGTTCTATTCAGGCGACCCCAAGAGCCGTGATCTCCCCCAGTTGCGCGACCATCCGTCCATCCGAAAACACAAATGGCTTAAAGACGTGACGGACCCCGACTATCCCCAAGCCATGTACCGGGCGGAAATCCATGAGATGGACCGGCAGATCGGACGGCTGCTCGATTACCTGGACGAAACGGGACTAAGACGCTCCACGGGCATCGTGGTGGTCGGCGATCACGGTGAGAACTTGGGCGAGCACGATCAATTCTTCAATCATTATTTTATTTTCGAGCAGACCCTGCGCGTCCCGCTAATCATGCGTTTCCAAGGCTATCCCCGGGGGCTGCGGGTCGAGCAAAAGGTCTGCCAGCTCGACATCGTTCCCACCATCGCGAAGATTTACGGGCTGACTCTTGGCCACGAGTTACAAGGGCTGAGCCTGCTGCGCGTATTGGAAGGTCAGCCGGCCCCGGCCCTCGCCAAGCGCGTTGTATTTGTTCACGAGCACGGCAAGAATCGACAGATCGCCGTGCGCGACCAAGTTTACAAGATCATCTACACCATCGAGACAACCGATCGCCCTCCGCTATTAGCGCGGCGGGGAGATGTGTGGCTCTTCGATCTTGCGAACGATCCGGGTGAGCGTCACAACCTGGCAGCCGACCACCCCGAGCTGGTAAAGAAATACCGTCCATTCATTAGGCCCTGGATGGCGCTGGGCTTGCAACGCGGCGATGTCGAAAGCGCCGTCCGGGTCGTGCGCGACCACGCCGCTGGGCGCGCCGGCGGCGTCGCCATCGCGGCGGAAGCTCAGCTTGCGGATGAGAGTTCCCGACGTGGAACTCCAGGGGAAGGTGCTCGACGAGTAGATGTACAGGCACCGCGAGTACCGGTAGACCGTTCCCAGGTCGAAGCCGGGCCAAAACTGGGAGGCTGTGGTCGTGCCGACCTGGATACCCTCCTTGGTATCCCAGCCCTTGGGGATCGTGTTCGACTGGGAGGTCGCGACACTGGCGAGCAGGAGCAAGGTGGTGAGCAGAGTGATGCGCATGGATCTGGGTCTCCGTTGAAAACGAATTCGTCGCG
>JACZYV010000190.1:0-5023 GCA_022570905.1 Chloroflexota bacterium | reverse complement strand
GACACACCCCGCACCGGGTCAAGGATATTGGCGCCGCCGTCGCAGAGTTGGGGTGTGGTCAGGCCCAATTCTTTGGCATACCGCAGCACGTCGGCCGGCTCCCTCCCGGTGGCGATGAACACGGGTATGTGCCGGGCCAACCGTACGATGGCCTCTTGGACCGCGGGGGCGATCTTCTCGTCGGGACCGATGATGGTGCCGTCCAGGTCCAGGGCCGCTGCCAGGATCATCGCAATCCTCGGACCTTATTCCGGTCCAGTTGGTATCGTTGATCTGGGCCTAAAAATCAGTTAGAGAGGGAGTATTCTCCCTCTCTAACTTGGGTTGCTGGTTCTCCCGTTTCTTAAAACGGGTCCGCTGAGACTACGGGCTAGTCGAAGACTAACTCCTTGTTCTCGCGGTCGGGGTTGCGCATCTCGGCCAGACCATCCACGGCGTTGTCTTGTGAGTTGCAGAACAACTCGATGCCGTTGCCGTCGGGGTCCTTGATGTAGATGCTCTTGGTCATGCTGTGGTCGGTGGTCCGCAGTTCCGATTTCTCGAAATACTGCTGCAGCTTGTTGTAGTAGTCGGTTAGCTCTGCGTAGTCTTCCACCTGGATGGCCATGTGGTTCAGGCCCAGGCCGCCGTCGGTGACCGCGGCTGCGCCTTCGGGAGCCTGGAACAGGGCCAGGTCGTGGTGGATGGAGCCGCAGGTCAGGAAGGTCCCCAATCCGGGCCGCTCCAGAGAAATCTCGAAGCCCAAAACTTCGGTGTAGAACTTGGTTGAGGCATCCACGTCTTTGACGTTGATCACCAGGTGCCCGATCCTCTTGGGTTTTGCCATTTCAGTCCTCCTAATCCTTCCCTGATTCTGGGACGTTTGACTTTGGTTCCGTACCGGATATTGATAATTGATATATCGAATACTATACATTTTCATCCTCGAAATTCCAAGGGGTGAGGAAGCAACGTGTCTCCGGATGGAATCAAGATCGGAATATCTCTGGTTCAGTCCTCCCGCTCCAAGAACCGCTGCACCCGGTCCATGGCGTTCTTTTTATCATAGCTCTGGTAAAGGAGCATGGCGTTCCGTACCGGGTCTCCGCCGAAGAAACGTTCGTAGAGCACCTGCCTGCCGCCGAAGGCGCTGCAGGCCACGTCCCATGCCAGGTGAAACAGGCGCACCCGGTCCCGCGCCCCGGTGGACTCGGTGGCCAAGTAGCGTTCCAACTCCGGCGCCACCGGGGTGTCGAAGTCCGCTTCGGAGGGCAGGGCCATCAGGCTGCTGGAACCCAGCAACTGCACGATCTCGGCGATGCGGGCGTAGATCGTCCTTGAGAACAGGTGGCGGCCGGCGGTCAGCGGACCCTGGGCCGGACACATCACACCCCATTCATTAAGTTTGGCGTCGGCCTCCGCGGCCCGGACGCAGGCCTTCAGCGTTTCCAGATAGACCACTATCTCGCCGATCCGCTCCTGGACGTGGGGGACCTGGGTTGACCCCAAGGTCTCGGCCATGAGCGAGGTGAGTCCCAGCATGAACTCGGTCTTGACCACACAGCGGTTGACCACCTGCTGCCCGGTGTGGGCGGTGGACTGGGTGGCCGCCGAGTAGTTGTTGCACATGTCCACGTCGCCCAGCAGGAACACCCGCTCCCAGGGCACCAAGACGTTGTCGAAAAAGACCAGGGCGTCCATCTCCTCGAACCTGGACCCCAGGGGGTGGTCGAAGCTGGAGCGGCCCAGGTCCAGGCTCTCGCGGCACATGAACTTCATGCCGGGGGTGGCGCAGGGCAAGGCGAAAGAGAAAGCCTGCCGCCAGGCGTCTTTGCCCAACAGGTGGCTCCGGGTAGGGTATACGGCGATCTCGTCGGAGATCGGCCCCAGGGTGGCCAGGATCCGGCTGCCGTGCACCACTATTCCGGCGTCGGTCTCCTTCACCACCGTCAATGCCACCTGGTCTTCGATCTTGTCGTAGGGTGTGCTGCCGCGGCTGCGCTGCAGGTTCACCAGGGTGTGGGTCAGGGTCAGGTCGTTCTCGCGGATGTACTCGTGGTAACGCAGAACATTGTCTTTGAACTCAGGACGGTTGGCCGCGAAGTATTCCGACGACCCGGCCCAGCCGGCCACTGCCGCGTTGAGGAAGTCCGGGGTGCGGGCCATCATGCCGCAGCTCTCCCACGCCCAATTGGTCATCATCTCGCGCCGCTTCACCAGGTCTTCCACCGTCTTGGGGATGATGAAAGACAGCCCCACCGGCTCGCCCGAGGACGGCGATTCAAAGGTCATCGCGTCCTTGGTGGCCGGGTCGTGCTGCTGGTCGTAGAGGGCTGCCAGGGAGCGCACGCCATTCCGCAAGGCGGGATGGGTGGTAACGTCGTCCACCTTCTCTCCCCGGATCCAGACCTCGGCTGGGTGCTTTGATAGTCCGTCGATGTATTGTTGCCCCGTTCGAGCGGGCATGAATCAGCCTCCCCGTGGGGCCTTTTGATGCCCCCAGGCCAGATTGGGGCGAGTGTAGCAGTGGTCTCACGGGGTGTCAAAAGCAACTGAACTTACCGGCCATATGGCCCGGCGATTCAGCCCCCTTTGGCCGCCCAACCAGAGCCGCTTGCCCATTCTTGGACACTGGCCCGGTCTCTAAGATTCAAGTGGACCAAAGCTCAAAAGGTTTGGGGCGGCGGTCAACCGCGGAGATAGGCTAAGCACACACAACCGGGAAAGGGAGGCGATTGTATGTACAAGCGGATATTGGTGCCATTGGATGGCTCTCCCATGGGTGACCGGGTACTGCCATACGTGCGGAATCTGGGCAAAAAACTCGAGGCCAAGGTTGAATTATTCCGGGTTTTCGACCCCCAGCCGGAGTTCTTCTATCCCGAACCCTTCGAGTTCCAAGATCGGCATGACGCGTTGGAGCGGTACCGGGAGGAAGTCATGACCGCCATGGGCACGGCCAAGACTGACTTGGAGGCCGCGGGCGTGGCCGCCACGGCCGTGATCCACGGCCCGGCAAAGGCGGAAACCGGTGGCGAAAAAACAGACCACACCTTTGGCACTGCGGCGGAACACATCGTGCTGGAGTCTGAGAAGGTCCAGGACACGCTGATCGTGATGTCCACCCATGGGCGTTCGGGCGTCGGCCGGTGGGTCATGGGCAGCGTCACCGACAAGGTGCTGCACGCCGTGAAAACGCCGCTGCTGATCATCCGCGCCGAGGGCAACGACGCCATTCTGGACGGCAGCATGGGCCATATCGTCGTCCCTCTGGACGGCTCGGCCCTGGCGGAGAACATCCTGCCCCACGCGGTGGTGTTGGCCAAGGCCTTGGAGGCCAAAATATGCTTGGTGCGGGCGACTCCGGACGATAAAGTCGACGCCGACGAGCGGGACCACCTGGAACGCCTGGGCGAGAGGATACTGGCCCAGGGTGTGACTTCGGTGGAGTGCGTGGTGCTCCACGGCGACCCGGCCACGGCCATCGTCGACCTGACCCACGAGCACCCGGATGCCCTGGTGGCGATGACCACCCACGGCCGCTCCGGGATGGGCCGCTGGCTGATGGGAAGCGTGGCCGACCGGGTCGTCCGCCACGCCGCGGGTCCGGTGATGGTCCTAAGGAGCTGACGGCAACAAGGGACCGTTGCCGCCAAACCTTGGGGCGGGTTAAAAACCCGCGCCTACGCCAGCAAACCCACTTCGTAGGGGGCATCCCGATCCCATCGGGACCGTGCCCCCTACGATTTTCGCGTGGTGTCGTTGATGGCCAGGGGTTTCAGCCGAGCATCGCCAGCGCGAGGTAGTACCCGGTGACGCTCAGTACCGCGCTGGCCGTTAACCCTAACATTCCCAGGTAACGCTCCCCATTGGCCACTGCGATCGCGCCCATCAGGACTCCGAGCGGGCCGAACACCACCGGCGCCACCGCCAGTGACACCAAGGCCATGATGATGCTGACGGCGCCGAACCAACGCCCTGTCTTGCTTTGACGCACGGTTATCCTTCTTTAGGGACCTATTGCCAGTTTCCTGGCATAACTAAATTGATAAGTATTGCCCGGATAGCGAATTAGTCAAAAACCTTTCTCTTATAGAAAGTTTATCGCTATAAATAGTTAGTAAACATGTCTGTATTGGTAATGATTAGCGAGCCTGAACAGGCGAGTACCGTTTCCCAAAGGGTTGTGTTATGTTACCGGCGTCTTTTCAGACCGGTGGCGACCGTTGTTTGATTTTCCCATCCGAACGTGAGGCGGACGTAGGTCAGCAGTAGGAGGAACGTATGAAAGGCCGAGTGGTAGTCTGCAAGGAATACGGCAAACCCTTCGTGATCGAGGAGTATGAGGTCCCGGAACCCGCTCCAGGCGCGGTCATACTCCGCATGACCCAGGCCGGAATCTGCGGCTCCGACCTGCACACCTGGCGGGGGGACCAGACCCAGGAAAACCTGCCCATACCGCCCACGGGCCGGGCCATGGGACATGAGGGCACCGGAGTGGTGGAGGTGCTGGGAGACGGGATCGAGACCGACACCGCCGGAGCGCCCATCGAGAAGGGAGACCGGGTGATCTACGCGGCCGTCTTCCCCTGCTACCATTGCCGCCAATGCCTGAAGGGCAACACCAACTGGTGCATGAACCGGAACTATCCCGCCGCCGGCGTCTGGCCCTATTTCGTCGCCACCTATTCCGATTACCTCTACCTGCCGGCCCGGCATCCCTTCTTCAAGGTGCCGGACGAGCTGGACGACAATATCCTGGGGCCGGTGAACTGCGCCATGGGCACGGTCACCACCGGGCTGATACGGGCCCAAGCCGGTGAGGGCGATTACGTGGTGATCCAAGGCGCCGGAGGACTGGGCATCCACGCCACCGCCATGGCCAAGGAGATGGGCGCCGACCGGGTGATCGTCCTGGACCGCCTGGAGAACCGCCTGCAATTGGCCGAGGAATTCGGCGCCGACTACACAATCAACATCGAAGAATTCAACACCCCGGAGACCAGGCTCAGCCGGGTCAAGGAACTGACCGACGGCCGCGGCG